>NZ_BCRB01000120.1 GCF_001552375.1 Cellulomonas iranensis NBRC 101100 = JCM 18110
GGGCGCGGCGCGCCCCGGGCCGCTGACCTCGGGCTCCGTCATGGCGTCAGTCTGCCCGAGGGCGCGACGCGCGGCCCGGTGACGCCGCAGGGCCCGGACGCACGTGGCGTCCGGGCCCTGCGGTCGGTCCGTGAGCGGTCGCGACGGCGCCGCGTGAGGCGTCCCCGCGACCGCGCGGCGGCGAGCGGTCAGTCGCGGCGCAGCTTGCGGTACGTCACGCGGTGCGGACGTGCCGCGTCGGCGCCGAGGCGCTGCACCTTGTTCTCCTCGTAGGAGGCGAAGTTGCCCTCGAACCAGTACCAGCTGGCCGGGTTCTCCTCGGTGCCCTCGTAGGCGAGGATGTGCGTCGCCACACGGTCGAGGAACCACCGGTCGTGCGACACGACCACGGCGCAGCCGGGGAACTCGAGCAGCGCGTTCTCGAGCGAGCCGAGCGTCTCGACGTCGAGGTCGTTGGTGGGCTCGTCGAGCAGCAGGAGGTTGCCGCCCTGCTTGAGGGTGAGCGCGAGGTTGAGGCGGTTGCGCTCACCGCCGGACAGCACGCCCGCGGGCTTCTGCTGGTCCGGGCCCTTGAAGCCGAACGACGCGACGTACGCGCGCGACGGGATCTCGACGTTGCCGACCTTGAGGAAGTCGAGCCCGTCCGAGACGACCTCGAACAGCGTCTTCTTGGGGTCGATGCCGCCGCGCGACTGGTCGACGTACGAGATCTTGACGGTCTCGCCGATCTTCAGGTCGCCCGCGTCGAGCGGCTCGAGGCCGACGATCGTCTTGAACAGCGTCGTCTTGCCGACGCCGTTGGGGCCGATGACGCCGACGATGCCGTTGCGCGGCAGCGTGAAGCTCAGCCCGTCGATGAGCTGACGCCCGTCGAAGCCCTTCTGCAGGTCGGTCGCCTCGAGGACGACGTTGCCCAGGCGCGGGCCCGGCGGGATCTGGATCTCCTCGAAGTCCAGCTTCCGCGTCCGCTCGGCCTCGGCCGCCATCTCCTCGTACCGCGCGAGACGCGACTTCGACTTGGTCTGGCGTCCCTTGGCGTTCGACCGCACCCACTCCAGCTCCTCCTTGAGGCGCTTGGCGAGCTTGGCGTCCTTCTTGCCCTGGACCTGCAGACGCTCCTGCTTCTTCTCCAGGTACGTCGAGTAGTTGCCCTCGTACGGGTAGAGGCGGCCGCGGTCGACCTCGCAGATCCACTCCGCGACGTGGTCGAGGAAGTACCGGTCGTGCGTGACCGCGAGGATCGCGCCCGGGTACTGCTGCAGGTGCTGCTCGAGCCACAGCACCGATTCGGCGTCGAGGTGGTTGGTGGGCTCGTCGAGCAGCAGCAGGTCGGGCTTCTCGAGCAGCAGCTTGCACAGCGCGACGCGGCGGCGCTCACCACCGGACAGCACGCTCACGTCGGCGTCGGCAGGCGGGCAGCGCAGCGCGTCCATCGCCTGCTCGAGCTGCGCGTCGAGGTCCCACGCGTCGGCCGCGTCGATGGCCTCCTGGAGCTGGCCCATCTCGGCGAGCAGCGCGTCGAAGTCCGCGTCCGGCTCGGCCATGAGCGCCGAGATCTCGTTGTAGCGGTCGAGCTTGCCCTTGATCTCGGCGACGCCCTCCTCGACGTTGCCGAGGACCGTCTTCTCCTCGTTCAGCGGCGGCTCCTGCTGCAGGATGCCGACCGTGTAGCCGGGCGACAGCCGAGCCTCGCCGTTCGACGGCTGGTCGAGGCCCGCCATGATCTTGAGGATCGTCGACTTGCCCGCACCGTTCGGGCCGACGACGCCGATCTTGGCGCCGGGCAGGAAGTTGAGGGAGACGTCGTCGAGGATGACCTTGTCGCCGTGCGCCTTGCGCGCCTTGTACATGCTGTAGATGAACTCAGCCACTGGGTGCTCGTCCGCTCCTGGTGAGTCGTGGTGGCGCCGCGGGCCGGGACGCGCGCGCACCCGCGTGCACGAGGTGCACGGACGTCGGGGTGCGCGGGCGCCGGCCGGCGGCGCCGGATGCCGATCCACCAGCCTAGGCGATCAGTCGCGTCCGGCCAGCGCCGGCACGGCGCGCGTCTCGTCGGACGCCGCGTCGTCGATCCCCACGAGGTCGTCGGCCACGTCCGCCGCCTCGTCCGGCTCGTCGGAGGCCGCCGGCTCCGCCGCCGCGGCCCACGGGTCGTCGGCCAGCACGGCGGGCCGCTCGCCCAGGGCCGTGACGTCGGCCGCGCCCGGCTCGTCGTCGCGCCGCCGGCCGCCGCCCAGGGAGCGCCGGAACTGCGCCGTGCCGAACGTGAGGTCGTGCCCCACGGACAGCGCCTCGAGCACGAGCTCGGAGCGCGGCGCACCGTCCTGCGCGACCCACTCCGACTGCGCCAGCCGCCCCACGACGACCACGGGGTCGCCCTTGCGCAGCGACGCCGCGAGGTTCGTGGCCGTCGTGCGCCAGGCCTTCACCGTGAACCACAGCGTCGGGCCGTCGCGGAAGCCGCCGTTCTCGCGGTCGACCACCCGGCGCGTCGACGCGAGCCGGAACTGCGCGTACGGCACGCCGCCGAGCCCGTCGAGGTGGTAGCTGCGAAGGTCGGACCCGACCCACCCGACGACCGTCACGTCCTGCGTGTGCGTTCCCATGCCTGTCCCCTGTCCGCGAGGCCCCGGGGATCCGGGGCGTGTGCGGCCATCGTGGCCGCGCGCGGCGGTGCGCCACGCGTCACGGGGACCGCGCCGCGGACGCCGTCGCACGTGACGGGGCCGTGGTCGGCTGGGTGACGACGCGGGGTCGTCGAGGCGTCACCCGGCAGGGGCGACCGGCCGTGCGCTCAGTCGCCGGCGCCCGCGCGCTGCGCGAGCTCGCGCACCTGGCGGTGCTCCGCGAGGACGTCCTGCGTGGGGGCCAGCAGCCGCACCCGCGCGACCGACTCGAGCGCCGAGCGTCCGTCCGCCACGACCCGCGCGCCACGCCGCACCGCCGCACGTCGCCGCACGAGCGACGACGCGACCAGCAGCACGAGGGCGGCGGCCACCGCGGCGCCGACCAGGACGCCCGTCGGCACCCACGGCACCGCGGCGCCGGCACCGTCCGCGACCAGCAGGCCCGCGAGCACGAGCGCGCCGAGCGCCGCCACGGCGGCGACCCCGAGCAGCGCGTCGGCCGCGCGCGAGCGCCGCACCGCGAGCGGCACGTGCGCGAGCGCGTCCGTGACCGCCAGCCGCAGCTCGGCCGTCGTCGCGACCCGCTCGCGCAGGTCCGCCGACCACCGCGACGGCAGACCCTGCGTGATGCCGGACAGCCACGACGCGCGCGCCAGACCGACACCGTCGGCGTGCACGTCACCCAGCCCGGGGGCACGCGTCGCACCGCCGCGCACCGCCGCGGCGACGGCCGCGCCCACGGCCGCCAGACCGGCGGCCGACGCCAGCCGGTCCACGACCACGCCGAGCGCGAGCGCACCCGGCGCGGGGTCCCGCGCCGCGACCTGCGAGCGCACGAGCCGCGCCGCGTCCGCCACCTCGGCGTCCGCGTGCACGGCAGCGCCCGACCGCTGCGCGACCGCCGCGGCGAGCACGTCGCGCAGCTCCGCGACGCCCTCGCCCGTGACGGTCGACACCTCGTGCACGCGCACGTCGGGCAGACCGTCCTCGACGAGCAGGCGCCGCACGTCGGCCACGAGGTCGCCACGCACGTCCGAGGGCACCGTGTCGACCTGGTTGAGCACCACCAGCATCGACGCGTCCCGGCCGGTCATGCGCCGCAGGTAGCCCGAGTGCAGCGCGTCGTCGGCGTACTTCTGCGGGTCGACGACCCACACGAGCAGGTCGACCTGCGGCAGCACGCGGTCGACGACGTCGCGGTGCTCGGGCGCGATCGAGTCGTGGTCCGGCAGGTCGAGCAGCACCAGGCCGCGCAGCGACGCCTCGCGGTCGCCGTCGAGCAGGCTCTCGCGCTCGATGCGGTGCTCGTCGTCGACGCCGATCCAGTCGAGCAGGTCGTCGCCGTCACCGCCCCACACGCAGGCCGTGACGCGCGACGTCGTCGGTCGGCGCACGCCCACGTCGGCGAACCGCAGCCCGCTCACCGCGTTGAAGAGGCTCGACTTGCCCGAGCCCGTGCCGCCCGCGAGCGCGACGACCGTGTGGTCGACGCCCAGCGCGAGGCGCTCCCGGACGCGCTCGACGGTCGCCTCGACCCGCTCGACGACCTCGGGGTCGAGCCGGTCGCCACCCGCCGCGAGCGCGCCGCCGAGCGCGGCGACGCGCTCCTCGAGCTCCGCGGTGACGGCGCCCCGGACGGCGCCGGCCGGTGCGGCGCCCGAGGTCGGCGCGTCCTCCGCCGGCACGGGACGCGCTGCGGTCCGCGACGCGTCGCCGGGCACGGTCGGCACCGTGGTCGTGGTCGGGTCGTCGCTCACGTCAGCCCCTTGAGGACGGCGAGGCGCAGCCGCAGCCGCGACGACGCGTCGGCGGCGAGGTCCTGGTCGTCGAGCGCGGCGTCCGCCGCCGCGCGCTCGACGTCGACCTGCGCGCGGGCGCGCCGCACGAGGTCGTCGCGCAGCGTCACGACGAGCGTGTCGCCGGCCTCGCCGAGGAGCGTGCGGGCGACCTCGGCGGCGTCGTCGACGCCCGCCGCGGCCGCGAGCGCGAGCGCCGCCAGCCCGTCCTCGCCGACGGCCCGGGCGACCTGCTCGCGACGCCGCGCGTCGCCCGTGCCCGCGGCGAGCGTGCTGCGCACGGCGCGCGCCCCCTCGCCCACCCACGCGCGGGCGGCCCGTTCGGCCGCCGCCGCGCGGGTGCCGTCGGGCGCGGGCCACCGCGCCAGGACGGACGCCGCCCCGGCGGGCGCCGCGGGGCCCGTGAGCGCGTGACGCAGGGTCTCCTCGCCGCGCTGCCCGATCGCCGTCAGCACCGCGGTCGCCGACTCGGTGAGGTCGGCCAGCATCGGGGCCGCGGCGGCGGACCGTGCCCGCCCGGCGCGCGCGGAGCCCCGCACGCGGCCCGAGCGGCCGACGAGCCGCGCGAACGGGGCCCGTGCGGCGCGCAGCTCGGCCCACCGCGCGCGCACCGCGCCGTCGGCGACGGCGCCCGCACCGACCGTGTCCGCCGCGGCGTCCGACGGCTCCACGGTCGCGGCGTCGAGCACCTCGGCGATCCGCGCGGCGGCGTCCACCTGGTCCTGCACGGCCTCGGCGAGCTCGTCGACCCACGGGCGCAGCGCGTCCAGGGCCCCGCGCAGCGTGCGCGCGACGACCGTGCGGGCACGGTCCGGGCCGGCCAGCATCGTGAGCCACCGCAGCACGGGTGCGACCGTGCTGGGCACGAGGGGCCCGGCGTGAGGACCCACGTCGGGGATGACGAACAGCGGCGAGCCGGCCAGGCCGTGCACGCGCAGCCGGTCCAGCAGGTCGCCGCGCACGGTCGGCAGCGACGCGGCTGGCACCCGGTTGAGGACCATCGCGACCGACGTCGACCGCTCCACGGCGGCCTCGAGGACCTGCCACGGCAGCGCGTCGCCGTACCGCGCCGCGGTCGTGACGAACAGCCACAGGTCGGCGGCCTCGAGCAGCCGGTGCGCGGTGTCGCGGTTGGAGTCCAGCACCGAGTCGAGGTCGGGCGCGTCGAGGATCGCGATGCCGCGCGGCACGGTGTCGACCGCGACCGCCTCGACCTCCGCGAGCACCGGGTGGTGCGACAGCAGGTCCGTGTCCAGCGGGTGGTGCACCAGCACGGGCTGGCGCGTCGTGGGGCGCAGCACGCCCGCCGCGGTCACCTCCTGGCCGACCAGCGAGTTGACCAGCGTCGACTTGCCGGCGCCGGTCGACCCGGCGACGACCACGACCGCCGGGGCGGACAGCTCCGTCAGACGCGGCACGAGGTGCTCGTCGAGCTGGTCGACGAGCCGTGCACGGGACCCGCGCGCGGCGTCGACGCCCGGGATCTCCAGCGGGAACGTGGTCGCGTCGACGTCGCGGCGCAGGTCGCGCACCGCGTCGAGCAGCGACGTCTGCGCGAGCGGGCGCGCGAGCATCTCGACGGCCGCCGGGGACGCGGCCCAGCCCGGCGAGGAGGGCGCGACGCGGCCCGACGCGGGCGCGGGCGCCCGCGCAGGCTCGGTCCCGGGCTGCGCACTCACGGCACCATTGTCGGTGCCACATCTGACCAGGCCAAACGCGGCACGCGGGTGACACGCCACGGACTCGTCACACCCGCGGGGGCCGAGGCGCGCGCCGCGACCTCACGACGGCCGCCGCGAGCCCCACCACTAGGCTGGGGAGCACCAGCCCCCGTAGCTCAATGGATAGAGCAACGGCCTTCTAATCCGTCGGTTGCAGGTTCGAGTCCTGCCGGGGGCGCCGTGGTCGCCGCGGGCCGTCACCCGACCGCGCGGGCGACCTCGTACCCGTCCTGCACGTGCACGACCTCGAACGTCGCGTCGGGGTGCAGCAGCCGCGCGACCTGCAGGACGTCGCCCCACTCCTGGGGCGTGCCGCCGCCGACGCGGTCGATGACGAGGTAGTCGGGCACGGGGTTGCGGTTGCCGAGGTAGTACACGTCGGTGCGGTCGACGAGGTACGACATGAGGCCGACGTCGGTCTCGACGACCACCCCGTCGGGGACCGCCGCGAGCGTCGCCCGGGCGGCGTCGGCGCGCGGCGCCGCGAAGTGCAGGCCGGGGTTCGTCAGCTGCCACAGGGGCCACTGCGGCAGCAGCACGAGCGTCGCCGTGAGCCCGACCGCCGGCGCGTACCGCGCGTACCGGCGCAACCACCCCACCCGGCCGCGGCGGGCGCGGTCGATCCCGTCGAGCATCGCGAGGTACGCGATCGGCATGAGCACGGCGCTGTAGTGCCAGGTCGGCGCCCAGTAGCCGGGCTCGGCGGACAGGAAGCGCCACGCGAGCGTCGGGCCGGCGACCAGCACGAACGGCGACCGCAGCGCGATCCCGCCCGTCACGACCACCAGCAGCCAGAGCGTGTACGCCTTGGCGGGCGCGTACAGCGCGAGCGGGTCCGACAGGGCCGCCAGCACGTCGAGCCGCGACCCGTAGGCCCACTCGCCGGCGGGGTTGAGCGCGGGCAGCACGACGCGCGTCGCGAGCACGAACGCGCCGACGCCCCACGCCGACAGCCACAGGTACGACGCGCGCCGCGCACGCCAGGCGACCAGCAGGCCCAGCACGGCCGTCGTCAGTCCCAGGTCCTCCTTGACCAGCACGAGCAGCGCACCGGCGACGACGGCCGTGCGCCACCGCTCGCGCAGCACGGCCGCGAGCGCGACGGCCAGCAGCGGCACCGCGAACGCGATCTCGTGGAACTGCGCCTCGACCGCGTACTGCAGCCCCCAGCTCAGCCCGAAGGCGAGCCCGACGAGCCCGCCGACGACCTGCCCGAGCAGCGGCACCGCGGCGCGCGTGACGACCGCGGCCGCGACCCCGAGCAGGACGTTCTGCACGACCAGCAGCGTGAGCGCCGACGGGAACGCGGCGTACACGGGCCCCAGCAGCACCAGCAGCGGGTGGAAGTGGTCGCCCAGCAGGTGGTAGTCGGGTCCCTTGACGTGGACGACGGGCGCCTCGAGGTGGGCGTAGCGGGCCGCGAGCTGCGTGAAGATCCCCAGGTCCCAGGACTTCACGACGAACGCGTCCCACTGCGCGAGCGAGTACACGGTGCACAGCGCGGCGACGAGGGCGCCGACGGCGGTCGGCAGCCCCCACGCCGGAGCGAGGGCCCGCACCCGGCGGGCGAGAGCGACGGCCGTACGGCGCCGCGGTGCCGGCGGGCCGGGCGCGGTGTCGATCGGTGGCGCGCCGACCGGCGCGGGGTCGGACGGTGCGGGGTCGGGTCGCGCCGGCACGTCACCTCTCCCTCGCGCACCGGGCGGGCGGACGCCCGCCGCCGGTCGGCCGCATCCTTCCACGACGCGACCGCGCGGCAAATGCCTCGCCACCGAGGGGCCGCTCCTGGTGCAGTAGGGGCACCCATCCACCACGAGGACACCCCTGACCGGGGTGCGCCCCGGCATGCCCGCAGGAGCACACCATGCATCCCCTGACCGTCTACGACACCGCGCTCGACGAGCACCACGAGCGGCTGCGCCGCACCGCTCTCGCCGACGCCCGCACGCGCCGCACCGGCCTGCGCGGCCGCACCGCCCGGTCCGCCGACGGTGCGCGTCGCGCACGTCGCACCGTCGGCGCACCGGCTCGCCGGACCGCGCCCGCC
>NZ_BCRB01000121.1 GCF_001552375.1 Cellulomonas iranensis NBRC 101100 = JCM 18110
GGGGGCGGGGGTTCCGGGCGTCGGCGCGCCCGCCGTGCCCGCCGCGGGCGCCCGGCGGCGGCGCTGCCACGCGAGCACGAGCCCGACGACCACGCCGCCCGCGAGGGCCCAGGGCAGCAGCACGCCGAGCACGACCAGCGCGCCGCGGACGGCGGCCGTGAACGACGACCAGCCGGTCCCCAGCCCGTCGAGGAACGTCGCCGGGGCGGTCTGCTCCGGCGCGGCGTCGGGCGCGTAGATGACGAGGGAGACCGTGGACAGGGCGACCCGGTCGGCGAGCCGCGCCCGCTCCGCGCGCAGCTGCTCGAGGGTGGCCTGCCGCTCGGTCAGCGCCTGCTCGGCGGAGATGACGTCGGCGTTCGTCGTCGCGCGGGCCAGCAGGTCCGACATGCGTGCGACCGACAGCTCGGTCGCCGCGACGCGGGCGTCGAGGTCCTGCGCGGCGCCCGTCACGTCCTCGGTCTCGAGCTGGAAGTCGCGCACGTCGCCGATCTCGCGCAGGTCGTCGGCGATCGTCGACATCGCGCTCGCGGGCACGCGCACGGTCAGCTCGGCGGAGCCGGGGTCGCCCGCGTCGTCGCCCGAGCGCTCGGAGCGCGCGTCGACGCGGCCGTCGACGCGCTCGACGAGCGCGACGACCGCGTGACCGGCGGCGACCGGGTCGGGCGCGAGCATCGTCACGTGCGCCGTCTGGACGACCTGCTGGCCCGAGGCGGTCCCGTCGGCGGCGACGTCGGCGGTGTCGACCCCCGTGTCGTCGCCCGCGCGCACGGCGCCGCCGTCGGCCGCGGGCGCGGCCTCGGAGGCGCCGCCGTCGTCGGCGGAGCTGCAGCCCCCGAGCGCGAGCGCCGCGAGCACGAGCGCGAGGAGCGCGGCGCGGCCGCGGCGCGGGGAGGGGCGACGGGCGGGACCCTGCGGCAGTGGCGTCATGCCTGGCCACGGTAGGGACGGTCGGACTCGTCCGTGGTGGTTCCGCCCGATCGTGACCCTGCCGTCACCGGACCGGCACCGCCCGGTGACCCTGCGGCGCCGTCCGCCGCGCGTGCCGTCAGACCGGCACGGCGCGCGACGCCCACAGGTGCGTCGCGGCGAACGCGCGCCACGGCGCCCACGTGCGGCCCGCGGCGGCGGCGTCGCGCGGGTGCTCGACGCCCAGCGCGCGGCGCAGCACGAGGTCGCCCGCGGGGTACGCGTCGCGGTCGCCGAGCGCGCGGAGCGCCACCACGTCGGCCGTCCACGGCCCGACGCCGGGCACCGCGAGCAGGCGCTCGCGCACCGCGGCCACGTCGACGCCCGGCGCCAGCACCAGCCCGTCGGCGCACGCCACGGCCAGCGCGTGCACGGCGCGGGCGCGGGCGTGCGGCACGCGCAGCACGGCCTGCAGCGCGACCGGGTCGACGTCCGCCACGTCGGTGGGCGTCGGGAACGTCCGCAGCCCCGACGCGTGCGGGCGCCCGTAGGCCGCGGCGAGCCGGCCGCCGGTCGTCGCGCCCGCGCGCAGCGACACCTGCTGCGTGAGCACGGCCTGCACGGCCGTCTCGAAGCCGTCGGGGTGCCCCGCGACGCGCAGCAGCGGGCGGGCCGCGAGCAGCGGACCGAGCACGGGGTCGGCCCCGAGCGCGGCGTGCACGGGCGCGAGGTCGTCCGCGAGGCCGAACCAGCGGTCCGCGAGCCGCGCGAGCGCGGCGGCCGGCACCGGGGCGTCGGTCCGCAGCACCACGCCCTCGGCGGTCACGGCGGCGGTCACGGCGACGTGACCGCCGCCGAGGTCGACCAGGCGCCGCACCGCGCCGTCCCCGACGCTCTCGACGCCCGGCACCGCGCGCGCGGCCGTCGACGCGAGCACGGGTGCGGGGTCGAGGGGCACGCGCACGGCCAGCTCGACGACCGACCCGCGGGCCTCGCCCGTGGGTGGGGTCGTCGACGTGCCGGCGAGCACGGGCGTGGGCGCGGCGGGGCCGACGGACGGGAGGACGGGCACCACACCACGGTAACGACGGGGTCCGACAGCGCTCGGCGGCCGACGTCCCGGGCCGCGCTCGGCAAAGCGTCGGTAGCGTCCTGGTCGCACGTTCGAGATGCGCCGGTCACACGACGGTGCCATGCTGTCGGTCAGTAGCCGATCGCGGTCCACCGCGACCGGCCGCCGGCGGGTCATCAGATTCACGTCACGTCCGCAACGCCACAGGGTCCGGCGAGAGCCGGACCGGCCCCTCGGGGCCAGGGAGCCTGCCACGCCTCGTGCCGGCGAGACGGCTCTTGCACCGGGTCCCGCCTCCGTCCGCGGAGGCGGGACCGGTCGTTCCCGGGCGGTGTGACGTTCGTCGCGATCTGCCCGTCCCCGCTCGCGGACCCCCGCCGGCCCGTGCCTACCGTGGTCGCGTGACGCACCCCGTTCCGGGCGCGCCGACCGCCGTCGCGGCGCCCACCCCCAGCCCGTCCGAGTCCGCCGTCGCCGCCGTCGCGCGTGACGTCGGCGGCGCCCTGCTGCCCGTCGTCGCGGTCGTCGTCGCCGTCGTGGCGGCGTACCTCGCGGCCGCCGCCGTCGCGGCGCTCGTCCGCCGGGTCGCGCACCGCGCGCCCGTGGCGGCCGACCTGTCGCGCCGGTCGCGGCGCCCGTTGCGCGCGACGCTCCTGGTCGCCGCGGTGTGGCTCGCGCTGCGCGTGTCGACCGACGCGGCGTCCCCGTGGCGTCCCCCGGTCGAGCACGTGCTCCTCGTCGCGCTGATCGTCGCCCTGACGTGGCTCGTCGGGTCGCTCGCGTTCGTCCTCGAGGACGTCGCGCTGCAGCGCTACCGCGTGGACGTGCGCGACAACCGGCACGCGCGCCGCGTGCGCACGCAGGTGCAGGTGCTGCGGCGCATCACGGTCGCGGTGCTCGTGCTCGTCGGGGTCGCCGCGGTGCTGCTCACGTTCCCGGGCGCGCGGGCGTTCGGCGCGAGCATCTTCGCCTCGGCCGGGCTGCTGTCGATCGTCGCGGGCCTCGCGGCGCAGAGCTCGCTCGCCAACGTGTTCGCGGGGCTGCAGCTCGCGTTCACCGACGCGATCCGCGTCGACGACGTCGTCATCGCCGACGGCGAGTGGGGACGCATCGAGGAGATCACGCTGACGTACGTCGTCGTGCACGTGTGGGACGACCGGCGCCTGATCCTGCCGTCGACGTACTTCACGACGACGCCCTTCGAGAACTGGACCCGCCGCTCGGCCGAGCTGCTGGGCACGGTCGAGATCGACGTCGACTGGCGCGTGCCGGTCGAGGCCATGCGGGCCGAGCTCGCGCGCCTGCTGTCCGTCACGGACCTGTGGGACGGCCGCGTCGGCATCCTCCAGGTCACGGACGCCGTCGGCGGGCTCGTCCGGGTGCGGGCGCTCGCGTCGGCGTCCGACGCGCCCACGCTGTTCGACCTGCGCTGCCACGTCCGCGAGGGGCTGGTCGCGTGGCTGCAGCGCGAGGCGCCGGGCGCGCTGCCGCGCACGCGCCTGGAGTCCGACGACGCCGCGCCCGCGGCTCCCTCTCCGCACCCCGTGCCCGCCGCGCGGGTGGCCGGCCCGGACGGCGGCGACGCGCGGCTCTTCACCGGCAGCATCGAGGCCGTCGCGCGCTCGCAGGCCTTCGCGGGCCCGGGCCCGGACGTGCTCGCCGAGCGTGCCCGGGGCGACGACGCGTCCGACGGCCCCGCCGACGAGCCCTCCGACGCCGCGCCCGGTGCCGTGTCCGACGCCGCGTCCGCGGTCGGCGCGGACGCCGGACGCGCGGGTGCCGCGCCGCGCGAGCGCTGAGCCGGCGTCGACCGCCGGGACGCCGTCAGTCGTCGAGCCACGGCGTCCAGCGTCGGCGCAGCGCGCGGTCGACCGCCGCGAGCACGGCCGCGCCCCCGAGCCACGGACCCCACGCGTCCGGCGCCTCCCACAGGGCGGGCGCCCGCCACGCGACGTCGACGTGCGCGAGCGCGACCTCGACGAGCCGCAGCGTGGGCGGCACCTGCGCGAGCAGCCCCACGACGAGCACGAGCCACGCGACCGCCGCGACCGCGCGGCTCGCGGTCGGGTGCTCGCGGTCCATGCGGTCGCGCCACGCCTCCGACGTGCCCGGCAGCGGGTCCAGGTCCCGCCGCCCGGCGGCGGTCTCGAGGTGGGCGTGCCGCACGCCGAACGTGCTGAGCGCGACCCGCACGCTCGCGCCGTCGTCCAGCGCGAAGCGCGCGGGGGAGCGGCGCTCCTCGACCAGCCGGCCGTCGCGGTAGAGCCGGAGCCTCTCGTCCAGGTCGAGGTAGTGCACGTCGACCACCCAGTGGCTGCCGGCGTGGTGCGTGCCGAACGCGCCGCGCCACAGCGCGGACCAGCCGGTCACGGGCCGGAACGTCGCGGCCGGGCCGGTGTCGTCGGGGCGGGGCGTCGCGTCGTCGTCGTCCATGGTGCGGCCAGTCCAGCGCGCGACGGTCGCGACCGTCGTCCGGCGGACGGACGGTCGTGCGGGCGGCGTCTCCTCCGGACGGCGGAGGTGGCGCCCGTGCGTGCCCCGCGGGGCCGGCCGGGCGCGGGACCTCACGTCGTGCCCGCCCCGCGCGTCTGCTCCGACGGGCGCGCGCGACGCGTGTCGGTGGCCGGCGGGAGGATGAGGGCATGACGACGAGGTACGCCGTGGTGGGGTCACCGGTCGGCGACGTGGCCGTGGCGGTCGCCGACGGCGCCGTGACGGACGTGCGGCTGCCGCACCCCGACGGCTCGGCCGCGACCGACGGGCTCGGCGAGCCCGCGGACCCGGGCGACGACCCCGTGCTGGGCGCCGCGGTGCGGCAGCTCACCGCCTACTTCGCGGGCGAGCTGCGCACGTTCGACCTCCCGCTGCGCCCGCGCGGCACCGCGTTCCAGCAGCGCGTGTGGGAGGGGCTCGCGCGCGTGCCGTACGGCACGACGACGACGTACGGCGCGCTCGCGGCCGCCGTCGGGCTCGACCCACGCACGACCGCGCGCGCGGTCGGGGCGGCGAACGGCGCGAACCGGCTGCCGGTCGTGCTGCCGTGCCACCGCGTGGTCGGCGCCGACGGCACGCTCACCGGGTTCTCCGGCGGGCTCGAGTGCAAGCGCGCGCTGCTCGCGCTCGAGGCGCGCGTCGCGACCGGCGCGAGCACGCTGTTCTGAGCCGGCGGGACGGACGGGACGACGAGGGGAGCGTGACGCGATGACGGTGCTCGTCGCCCTGCTGCGCGGGGTCAACGTGGGCGGTGCCACGCGCGTGCCCATGGCGGACCTGCGGCGCGTCGTCGCGGACGCCGGGTACGGCGACGTCCGCACGCACCTCAACAGCGGCAACGTGCTGCTGACGAGCGACGACGACCCGGCACGCGTCGCCCGCACGCTGCGCGACGCGTGCGCCGCGGCGTTCCCCGTGCAGCCCGACGTCGTGGTCCGCACGCGCGACGAGCTGCACGCCGTGCTCGCGGCCTGGCCGTTCCTCGACCGCGACGACGACCCCACGCACCACCACGTCGTGCTCCTGCCCGGCGACGCGCCCGCCCGGGTGCCCGACGTGCCCGTCGAGCCGCCCGAGGACCTCGCCGCGGCGGGCCGCGAGCTGTACCTGCACCTGCCGCACGGCGTCGGTCGCAGCCGCCTCGCCGCGCGGCTGACGACCGGCGCGCGGCCCGTCGGCACGGCGCGCAACCTGCGCACCGTGACGGCCCTCGCCGCGCTCGCGGACGAGCTCGACGCCACGACCCGCGCCGGCTGACGCGCGACCGCGCGTCAGCCGGCGTCGCGGAGCGCCCGCCGGGATGCGGCGGGCGCGCACCGGTGCGACGGTGGCGGGGCGCCCGGCCGGGCGACGCGAGCCGACGACGAGGTGGTGGTGCGCGTGCGTGCGCTGACGTGGCAGGGCCGGGAGGACGTGCGGGTCGAGGACGTCCCCGACCCGCGGGTCGAGGAGCCCACCGACGCGGTGATCCGCGTGACGTCGACCGCGGTGTGCGGGTCCGACCTGCACCTGTACTCGGTGCTCGGTGCCTACCTGCGCCCCGGTGACGTCCTCGGCCACGAGGCCATGGGCGTCGTCGAGGAGGTCGGCGAGGAGGCGGGGCGCCGGCTGCGGGTCGGCGACCGGGTCGTCGTGCCGTTCGGCATCGCGTGCGGCACGTGCCACATGTGCGCGCTCGGCCTGCAGAGCCAGTGCGAGACCACGCAGGTGCGCGACCAGGGCAAGGGCGCGGCGCTGTTCGGCTACACGTCGCTGTACGGCAGCGTGCCCGGTGGTCAGGCGCAGTACCTGCGCGTGCCGCAGGCGCAGTACGGCCCGCTGGTCGTGCCCGACGACGGCCGCCCCGACGAGACGTACCTCTACCTGTCGGACGTGCTGCCGACCGCGTGGCAGGCCGTCGAGTACGCGGCCGTGCCGCCGGGCGGCACCGTCGTGGTCGTGGGGCTGGGCCCGGTCGGCCAGATGGCGGCCCGCATCGCGCTGCACCGCGGCGCCGGGCGGGTCGTCGGGATCGACATCGTCGCCGAGCGCCTGCTCATGGCGGCCCGCCACGGCGTCGAGGTGATCGACGCGGCACGCACCGACGACGTCGTGGCCGCCGTGCGGGACCGCACGCACGGGCGCGGCGCCGACGCCGTCGTGGAGGCCGTCGGCATGGAGGCGCACGGCTCGCCCGTCGCGGCGGCGGGGCAGCGGGCGGCGTCGTTCCTGCCCGACGCGCTCGCGCGGCCCTTCATCGAGAGGGCCGGCGTCGACCGCATGGCCGCGCTGCAGACCGCCATCGGCGTCGCCCGCCGCGGCGCGACCGTGTCGGTCGTGGGCGTCTACGGCGGCGCGATCGACCCGTTCCCCATGATGGACGTGTTCGACCGCCAGCTGTCGTTCCGGTTCGGCCAGGCCAACGTGCGGCGCTGGTACGACGACCTGCTGCCGCTCGTCGCCGACGAGTCCGACCCGCTGGGCGTGCACGACCTGCGCACGCACCGCGTGCCGCTCGAGCAGGCGCCGCAGGCGTACGACGTGTTCCAGCGCAAGGCGGACGGCTGCATCAAGGTCGTCCTCGACCCGGCCGCCTGAGCGGCCCGGACACGGAGGCACGCATGAGGGTCGTGGTGGTCGGTGCCAGCGGCAACGTCGGGACGGCCGTGCTGCGGCGGCTCGCGGCCGACGAGACGGTGACCTCCCTGGTCGCGGTCGCGCGCCGCACGCCGCGACGGCCGCCGCCCGCCCCGTACGACGCGGCGACATGGGTCGCGTGCGACGTCGGCGCCGACGACGAGGCCGCGACCGTCACGACCCTCGCGGACGCGTGCGCGGGCGCCGACACGGTCGTGCACCTCGCGTGGGCGATCCAGCCGAGCCACGACCGGCAGCGGCTGCGGGCCACCAACGTCGTCGGCTCGCGGCGCGTGCTGACCGCGGCGGGTCGCGCGGGCGTCCCGCACGTCGTGGTCATGTCGTCGGTGGGCGCCTACGCGCCGTCGCCGGGGGACGAGCCGCGCGACGAGTCGTGGCCCACCGACGGCGTGCGCTCGTCGTCGTACAGCGTGGACAAGGCGTCCGTCGAGCGGCTGCTCGACGAGGCCGAGGCCACCACCGACCTCGTCGTGGCGCGCCTGCGGCCGGCGCTGGTGTTCCAGCGCGCCGCGGGCGCCGAGCAGTCCCGGTACTTCCTGGGCCCGCTGGTGCCGACGCGCCTGCTGGACGGCGAGGTGCCGGTGCTGCCGTGGCCGCGCGGGCTGCGGCTGCAGGCCGTGCACGCCGACGACCTCGCGGACGCGGTGCGCGAGGCGGTCGTGCGGCAGGTGCGCGGCGCGTTCAACCTCGCGGGTCCCGGGGTGGTGCGCGGTCCCGACGTCGCGGCGCTCGTGTCGCGCGCGCGGCTGCGTGAGGTGCCGCCGGCGGCGGCGCGGGCCGCGCTGTGGTCCGCGTGGCACGCGCGCGTCGCGCCGGTCGGTCCCGGGTGGCTCGACATGGGCATGTCGGCGCCCCTGCTCGACACCGGGCGCGCCGAGCGCGAGCTCGCGTGGCGGCCCGCCCGCAGCGGCGTCGAGGCCGTGCACGAGGCCGTCCGGGGCATGGCGTCCGGCGCGGGCACCGCGAGCCCGCCGCTGCGCGGGCGCCGCGTCTGACGGCCCTGC
>NZ_BCRB01000122.1 GCF_001552375.1 Cellulomonas iranensis NBRC 101100 = JCM 18110
CCCCGCCCGCCCCGACCGCACCCGCGCCGTCGCCTTCCGACGGCGGCGCCGCGGCGCCGTCCCCCTCGGCGACGACCCCCGCCGGCGCGGCCGCAGGCACGGGCACCGGCACCGGCACCGGCGCGGGCGCGGGCGCGCTGAGCGCCACGGGTGCGCAGGTCGCGGGCGTCCTCGCGGTCGCGCTCGCCGCGCTCGGCCTCGGTGCCGTGCTCGTCCGCCGCCGGGCGGTGGCGTCCCGATGACCCGACCGACCCACCCGACCTCGTCCGCACGCCCGGACCCGCAGACCCCCACCTCCCCGAACCGCAGGAGCCGACCCGTGCACCGACAGCACCAGCGCCGCGGCGTCGCGGCCGTCACCGTGGCGGGGGGCCTCGTGCTCGCCGCCGCCGTCGCGACCCCCGCGGTCGCCGAGCCCGTCCCGGCCCCGGGGCCGGCGAGCGCGACGTTCCTCACGCCGTACCTCACCGAGCTCGACGTCACGGGCGACCGCCAGGTCACCGCCGCCGACCTCGACGTCGTCGCCGCCCACCTCGGCGCGACCTCGGCGTCGCCGGGCTGGTCGGACGTCGCCGTGGCCGACGTCGACGGCGACGGCACGCTCACGGTCGCCGACCTCGCCGCCGTCGCGCAGCGGATGGTCTACGACGACGGCCCGTTCGAGCTCGTCGAGGCGAGCGTGCTCGACATGCAGGCGGCGATGAACGCGGGCGTCACGACGTCCGTCGCGCTCACGCAGGCGTACCTCGACCGGATAGCCGCCTACGACCGGACCCTCGTCGACACGGGTGCCGGCGGGCGTCCGCTGAGCTCGGTCATCGCGGTGAGCGACGTCGCGCTCGCGGCCGCGGCCGCCGCCGACGCCGAGCGTGCCGCGCACGGCATGACGAGCGCGCTGCTGGGCGTCCCGGTCGCCGTCAAGGACAACTACGACACGCTCGACATGCCCACCACCGGCGGCTGCGGCTGCTGGACGGACAACCGGACCACGACCGACGCGACGATGGTCGCCGGCCTGCGGGACGCGGGCGCCGTGATCCTCGCGAAGGCGAGCCTCGACGAGTTCGCCTACGGGTTCGTGTCCGAGTTCTCGGCGGGGCAGCCCGTCGGCTCGACCGTGCGGGTGGCCAGCCCGTACGCGACGTCGCGCAGCGCGGGCGGCTCGTCGGGCGGCACGGGCGCGGCGATCGCGGCCAACCTCGCCGGCATCGGGTTCGGCACCGACACGGGCGGCTCGATCCGCGTGCCGTCGTCGTACAACCAGCTCGTCGGGGTCCGGCCGACCGTCGGTCTGGCGAGCCGCGACGGCATCATCCCGCTCGCGCTGAGCCAGGACACGGGCGGCCCCATGACCCGCTCGGTCCTCGACGCGGCCGTCGCGCTCGACGCCGTCGTCGGCGTCGACGAGGCCGACCCGGTGACGGCCGCCCAGGCGGGCCACGTGCCCGAGTCGTACACGGCGGCGCTCGACCCCGAGGCGCTCGACGGCACGCGCATCGGCTACGTCGCGTCGATGGTCGGCAGCAACCGCACGACCGTGCGGCTGTGGGCGCAGGCCCGTGCGGCGCTCGAGGCGCGGGGCGCGACCCTGGTCGAGATCCCCTCGTCGCCCGAGCTCTCCGCGGTCCTCAACGAGCCGAGCGGCAGCACCAACGAGTTCCGCCGCGACCTCGCCGCGTACGTCGAGCGGCACCTCGCGCCGCAGGTGCAGGCCCGCACCATCGAGGACATCCTCGCGACCGACCACTTCGTGACGTCGCGCCGCGGCGTGTACGAGCAGCGGGCCGCGGTCACCGACGAGCAGTACGACGCGTGGGCGGGCCCCACGGGCAGCCACACGGTCGCGCTCGCGACGGGCCGCGCGTACGTCACGCAGCTCATGGACGACCTCGACCTCGACGCGATCGCCTACCCGGGCGGTGTGCCCTACGGCACGCAGGGCACCAACATGCGGCTGAGCCCCAACACGGGCCTGCCGGCCGTGACGGTGCCCATGGGGCAGGCGACGGCCGAGGACGCGACGGTCCCGGGGGCCGGGGTCAACCTCGAGCTCGTGGGTCGCGCGTTCGACGAGGGCACGCTGCTGGGCCTCGCGTACGACTTCGAGCAGACGACCCGGGCACGCACGACGCCCGCGCTGTACGGGCCGCTCGGCTGAGCGGCGCCGCGTGGTCGCGTCCCCCGGGGCGGGGCCACGCGGGACGACGACGGCCCCCGCCCGGTGCTCCGGGCGGGGGCCGTCGTGCGTGCGGCAGGGGTCAGAGGCCCGAGTCGCGCATGGTGCCGGTGAGGCCGCCGTCGAGGTGCACGACGATGCACTGCAGGACGTCGTCGCCGGCCGCCCAGCTCTCCGAGGTCGGGTACAGCAGCGTGTAGTCCAGCGCGGAGTCGAGGTACTCGGTGCCGACGAAGCCGGCGAACTCGCCCTCGCAGTACTGCGTGTAGAACTCGTCACCGGCCTCGTACTGCTCGTCGGTGAGCTTCGTCTCGGCGTAGATCTCCGCGTCGTGCTGCTCGGAGCACGGCGTCGCGGGCAGCGACGAGAACTCGGTCGCGTCCGACGAGTCGAGGTAGTTGAGGCAGTCGCCGACCTGGAGCGAGAACACGTCGGCCTCGGCGGACGCGGTGATCTCGCCGCCGGGCTGGTCGCGCTGCGCCTCCGGGGCGGAGTCGCCCGTGACGGCGTCGAGGATGGAGCCGCAGCCCGAGAGCGTCACGGCGAGCGCGACGACGGCGAGCGGGGCGAGGGCGGAGCGGAAGGTACGGGAAGTCACGTCCAGCGATCCAACCAGGACGTTCGTCCGGTGGATACCGAATTGGGCGCGCGTCCGGGTGAATCCCTGTGAGGCTGCTGTGGGTCGCGTCACGTCTCACCCGGACGGGTGTCCGTGCAGGTCACGCGCGGCGGAACCCGTGACGCGCGTGACGCCCGGCCGTGAGCGCGACCTCGCCGCCGCCCGCACCGTCCACTGGTCACATCGGGCGCTGGCTCGCCCACGCGACACCGACCACTGGTCAGATCGAGCGCCGTGTCACGGCGTGTCGGGCCCCGAAGTGACCAGTGGTCACCGGGAGGGGTGGTGTCGGGCCCCGAAGTGACCAGTGGTCGCACGGGTCAGCGCGTCAGCGCCGGCTGCAGGTCGCTCAGCGCGGACCGGACCGCGGAGCGGAACGCCTCCGAGCCGGCGACCTCCGCCGGGAAGACCTCCCGCAGCGCGAGCAGGCCCGCGACCGGGTCGGGGCCGGACGCAGCCCGGGCGAGGCGGTCGGCCTCCGGGTCGTCGAGCGGGACGGTCCGGCCGTCGACCACGAGCTCACCCGAGGACGCCGCGCGCACGTACGCGACCCACCCCGCCACGGCGTGCGCGGCCGCGTGCGGCACCGCGCCGGCGGCCAGCCGGTCGGCCACGGTGCCCAGCAGGCGGACGGGCAGCTTCTGCGACCCGTCCATCGCGACCTGCACGGTCGTGTGCCCGGTGCGCGGGTTCGCGAACCGGTGCAGCACCTCGTCGCGGTACGCCCGCAGGTCCGTGCCCTCGGGCGCCACCAGGGTCGGCAGCACGTCCTCGTCGAGCAGCGCGCGGACCACCGCCGCGAGGTCCGGGTCGGCCACGGCCTCGGCGATCGTCGCGTGGCCGCGCAGCGCGCCGAGGTACGCCAGCGTCGAGTCCGCCGCGTTGAGCACGCGCAGCTTGGCGCGCTCGAACGGGGCGACGTCGTGCGTGAACGTCGCACCGGCGCGCTCCCACGCGGGGCGGGGCGCGGCGAACGCGTCCTCGACGACCCACTGGAAGAACGGCTCGCCGACCACGAGCGCCTCGTCGTGCAGGCCCAGCAGCGCCGCGGCCTCGGCGCGGTGCGCGTCGGTCGTCGCGGGCACGATCCGGTCGACCATGGTCGACGGGAAGCGTACCGACGACGCGACCCACGCCGCGACGTCGTCGGACCCCGGCACCGCCGCGAGCGCCTGCCCGACGAGCCCCGCGAGCACGCCGCCGTTCTCCGTGAGGTTGTCGCAGCACACGACCGTCAGCGGTGCGTCCGACGTGCGGTGCCGCCGCACGAGGCCGCGCACGAGCGTGCCGATGGGCGTGCCCGCGGCCGCGTCGTCGGGGCCTCGCAGCTCCGCGGCCGCCGCCGCGAGGTCCGCCGCGACGTCCTGCGCCGTGGTGTCCAGGCGCCCGTCGGGTCGCCGCCGGTAGCCCTTCTCCGTCACGGTGAGGGTCACGACGTGCGTCGTCGGCGCCGCGAGCGCGTCCAGCACGCGCGCCGTGTCGCGCCCCGGGTACGCGACCTCGCGGACCGAGCCGACGAGCCGCACGCTCGACGCGTCGGCCGCGGTCGTCAGGACGCCGTACAGGCCGTCCTGCGGGCCGAGCTGCTGCACGACGCGCGGGCTGCGCTGCGTGACGCCCAGCAGGCCCCAGCCGGTCTCGCCCGTCGCGGCCGCCGCGTCCTCGGTGCACACGGCCTGGTGCGCGCGGTGGAACGCGCCGATCCCCAGGTGGACCTGCCCGACCGTGAGCTCGCGCGGGTCGACCGCGGGGCCGCGCACGGCGTCGGGCAGGCCACGCGCGGCGCGCTGCGCCCAGGTGGTCGCGGACAGGCGGGGCGGCGTCATCGGGGCTCCACGAGGTCGGGTCGGCGGTCGGGCGGCGGTGCGGTCGACCCGCGCACCACGAGCTCGACGGGCAGCACGGTGCGCGGCGCGGCGTCGTCGCGCGGTGCCAGCAGCAGGTCGACGGCGGTGCGGCCGAGACGTGCGAGCGGCACCGCGACGGTCGTGAGCGCGGGCGTCACGAGCGTCGCGACGGGCGCGTCGTCGAACCCGACGACGGACACGTCGTCCGGCACTCGGACGCCGCGCGTGCGCAGCCGGTCCAGGACGCCGAGCGCCACGAGGTCGTTGTGCGCGAGCACGGCGGTCGCGCCGCTCGCGAGCGCGAGGTCGGCCGCGGCGACGCCGCCCGCGAACACGGGGGCGTGCGCGCCGAGGTCGACGACCTCGACGTCGACCCCGGCGGTCGCGAGGCCGTCGCGACGACGCGCGTCGGACCACGAGCCGGCGGGGCCGCCCGCGTACGCGACGCGGCGGTGGCCGAGCGCGCGCAGGTGCCGCACGGCCTGGCGCACGCCGTCGCCGTTGTCGACGACGACCGACGGCAGGCCCGCGCCCTCGCGGTTGACGAGCAGCACGGGCCGGTCGCCCGCGGCGACGTCGGCGAGGTCCTCGGCGGACATGCGCGGCGAGCACAGCAGCACGCCGTCGGCCTGCGCGCCGAGCTGCGCGACGAGCTCGGCCTCGAGCAGCGGGTCCTCCTCGGCGTCGGCGACGACGACCGCGTGCCCGGCGCCGCGGGCGCGGGCCTGCACGGCCTTGGCGACGGCCGAGAAGAACGGGTTCTCGAGGTCGGGCACGACGAGGCACAGGTGGCCGCTGCGTCCGGTGATGAGCTCGCGTGCGGCGCGGTTGGGGCGGTAGCCGAGCTCGCGCGCGACGCGCTGCACGAGCTCGCGCCGCTCGGGGGCCACGAGGTCGGGCGCGCTGAGGGCGCGCGACGCGGTCGCGGGGGAGACGCCGGCGGCGCGTGCGACGTCGCGCAGCGTGACGGCCATGGGTGCTCCTCCGCGTCGGGGCCGGGCGGCCCGCGGGCGCCGGTCCCGGTGCGCCGACGCGATGAATGCGATTTCATCATGCGGCTCTCGGCGGGTGCAAGCGATCGCGCATCGGCCTTGCGTTGTCCCGTGATCGCCTGGCAGGGTCGTCCTGCAAACGTATTCATCGTGGTGGGCGAGGACGCCCGCACCGCGGCTGCGCACCGCTGCGCCGCCGCGGCCCACCGCCGGAGGACCGCATGACCGATCCCACCGCCCGCTGGGCGCTCCACCCCGACCGTGCCCTGCCGGCCGACCCCGTCACGCGCCCCGTGGCCCGGCAGATCCTCGACGCCACGCAGCACCTGCCGATCGTCTCGATGCACGGCCACGTCGACGCGGGCCTGCTCGCGCGCGACGAGCCGTTCGGCGACCCCGCGTCGCTGCTGGTCGTCCCCGACCACTACCTCGTGCGCATGCTGGTCTCGCAGGGCGTCCCGCACGACGCGCTCGGCGTGCCGCGGCGCGACGGCCGCCCGGTCGAGACCGACCCGCGCGAGATCTGGCGCGCGTTCGCGGCGCACTGGCACCTGTTCCGCGGCACGCCCACGCGGTTCTGGCTCGAGCACGTGCTGGTCGACATCCTCGGCGTCGAGGAGCGGCTGTCCGCCACGACGGCCGACGCCGCCTACGACACGATCGCGGCGCGACTCGCCGAGCCGGGCTTCCGCCCGCTCGCCCTGCTCGACCGCTACGACATCGAGATCATCGCGACGACCGACCCCGCGTGGGCGTCCCTGACGGACCACGCGGACCTCGCGGCGCGCGGCTGGGGCGAGCGGGTCGTCCCGACGTTCCGGCCCGACGCGGTGCTGCACCCCGACCGGCCCGGCTGGGCGCAGGACGTCGCGCTGCTGGCCGAGCGTGCCGGCACGTCGATCGGCTCGTACCGCGAGTTCGTCGCGGCGCTCGAGGCGCGCCGCTGGGCGTTCGTCGAGGCCGGCGCCCGCGCGACCGACCACGGCCACGTGCGCGCCGACACCACGCCGATGGACGAGGTCGACGCGGCCGCGGTGTTCGCGGCGGCGCTGCGCGGCGACGTCGACGCGGCGGCGGCGCAGGCGTTCAGCGCGCACATGCTCTTCGAGATGGCCCGCATGTCCACGCAGGACGGCCTGGTCATGCAGCTGCACCCCGGGTCGCTGCGCGACCACGACCCGCGCGTGCTCGCCGAGCGCGGGCCCGACGTGGGCTACGACATCCCCGTCGCGACCGAGTACGTGCGCGCGCTGCGCCCGCTGCTCACCGCGTTCGGGCACCACCCGAACCTGCGGCTCGTGCTGTTCACGCTCGACGAGGACACGTTCAGCCGCGAGCTCGCGCCGCTCGCGGGCGTGTACCCGGCGGTGCGGCTCGGCGCGCCGTGGTGGTTCCTCGACACGCCCGACGGCATGCGCCGGTTCCGCGAGGCCGTGACCGACACCGCGGGCTTCGCCAACACCACCGGGTTCGTCGACGACACGCGGGCCTTCCTGTCGATCCCGGCGCGGCACGACCTGTCGCGGCGCGTGGACGCCGGCTTCCTCGCGCGCCTCGTCGTCGAGCACCGCCTCGACCTCGACGAGGCGCTCGAGACCGCGGTCGACCTCGCGTACGGCCTGCCGCGTCGCGCGTACGCACGCCCGGGCGCCGCCGATCCCGGCCCGGCCGCCGCGGTCCCGCAGGGGGCCCGGTCGTGACCGGCTCGCCGGCCCGGGCCGCCGCGGTCGCCGCACCCGCGGACGTGCTCGCGCGGCTCGCCGCGCACCGGCTCGTCCCGGTCGTCGTCGTCGACGACGCGCACGACGCCGACGCGCTGGGCTCCGCGCTCGTCGGCGGCGGGCTGCCCGTCGCCGAGGTGACGTTCCGCACCGCCGCCGCACCCGACGCGATCCGCGCGCTGCGCGCCCGCGGCGACGTGCTCGTCGGCGCCGGCACCGTGCTGACGGCCGCGCAGGTCGACCAGGCCGTCGCGGCCGGCGCCGACTACGTCGTGTCGCCCGGCACGTCGCGCGCCGTCGTCGAGCGCTGCGCCGAGCACGGCGTGCTCGCGCTGCCCGGCGCGGTCACCGCGAGCGAGGTCCAGGCCGCGCTCGAGCTCGGCGTCACCACGGTGAAGTTCTTCCCCGCGGGCACGTCCGGCGGCGCTGCCGCGATCGCGGCGCTCGCCGCGCCGTTCGGCGGCGTGCGCTTCGTCCCCACCGGCGGCGTCGGGCCCGCGAACCTCGCGGAGTACCTCGCGCTGCCGGCCGTCGCCGCGGTCGGCGGCTCGTGGATGGTCCCGCGCGACCTCGTGCGCGCCGGCGACGTCACGGGCGTCCGCGCGCTCGTCGCCGACGCGGTCGCGCTCGCAGCAACCCTGCGCCCCGCCTGACGCCGCCCACCCCCTCCGCGAGA
>NZ_BCRB01000123.1 GCF_001552375.1 Cellulomonas iranensis NBRC 101100 = JCM 18110
GGTGCGCCGACGGCGCGCGGCGCCGTGCCCCCGGCCGCGCGCCCTGCCGCGAGGACGGCGCCGCGGGCGACCCCACGGGTGGACGTCGCGGCGAGCGGGGCGCCCGCGCTCGTGGAGGTCGACGGGCTCACCCGCACGTTCCGCCTCGGCCCGCGGCGGTCGGGTGAGGTGCTGCGTGCGGTGGACGGCGTGACGTTCGCGGTGCCGCGCGGCTCGGCGTTCGCGCTCGTGGGGGAGTCGGGGTCCGGCAAGTCGACGACGGCGCGGCTCGTGCTCGGCCTCGACCGGCCCGACGCGGGCGCGGTCCGGTTCGACGGCGTCACCGTCGCCGCGGCCCGGGGCGTCGCCCTGCGCGACCTGCGGCGTCGCACCCAGCTGGTCCACCAGGACCCGTCGACCGCGCTCGACCCGCGCTTCACGGTCGCGCGCGCCGTCGACGAGCCGCTGCGCGCGCACCGGGTCGGCACGCCCGCCGAGCGGCGCGAGCGCGTCGCCGACCTGCTCGCCCAGGTGCACCTGTCGCCCGACCTCGCGCGTCGCCGACCCGCCGAGCTCTCGGGCGGGCAGCGTCAGCGCGTCGCGATCGCGCGCGCCCTCGCGCTCGACCCCGAGCTGCTGGTGCTCGACGAGCCGACCAGCGCGCTCGACGTGTCCGTGCAGGCCCGTGTGCTCGACCTGCTCGCGGACCTGCGCGAGCGCCGCGGCCTGACCTACCTGTTCGTCTCGCACGACCTCGCGGTCGTCCGCCGCGTCGCCGAGCACGTCGGCGTCATGCGTGCCGGCCGCCTGGTCGAGACCGGGCGCACCGCGGACGTCCTCGACGACCCGCGCGACCCCTACACCGCCGAGCTCGTCGGCGCGATCCCCGGCACGCACGCACGAGAGGACCAGCCATGACCCTGCAGGACACCGCCACCCGACCGGACGCCGACACCCCGACCGACGCCCCGTCCGCGTCGGACCGGGCCGCGACCGCCGCCGCGCACGCCGCGTGGCGCGCCGCGCGCGAGGACGAGCTGCGCGCACCGCACGGCTGGCTCTCGCCCGTCGCGTACCTCGCCGTCCCGCACGCCCCGACCGTGCTGGGCGACGTGCCCGGCCGCTGGTGGGTCGACGCCGACCAGGTGCACCACGCGGTCGGTGCCGACGTCACGACGCACGCGGTCGCCGAGGGCGGCTCGCAGGTCGTGACGACCTACCTGCCCGCCGGACGCGCACCGGCGGACGGCACCGGGACCGGCGACGTCGCGGTCGAGCTCGTGCGGCGCACGGGCCGGTACGCGCTGCGGCTGCGTGACCCCCAGGCGCCGGTGAGGGTGGCCTTCACGGGTGTCCCCGCGTACCCGCACGACGCGTCGTGGGTGCTCGACGTGCCCGTCCGGTGGTACGCCGAGCCGCGCGAGGTCGTCGTGGGAGCGGCTCGGCCCGGTCTCGTGCACCGCGTGCAGGTCGTGGGCGAGGTCGACGTCGCGCGGGACGGGCGGCGCGCGACCCTGGCGCTGACCGGCGCGCCCGGCGGCACGGTGACGCTGCTGTTCAGCGACGAGGCCGACGACGTCGCGCCGTGGCGCGTCGTGCAGGCCGGGGTCCCCGGCCCCGGTGCGACGACGCTGCGGCTCGACCTCAACCGCGCCGTCAACCTGCCGTACGCGTTCTCGGAGCACGGCACGTGCCCCGCACCCGTGCCCGGCAACCACCTGCCGTTCGCGGTGACCGCGGGTGAGCGGGTGCCGCGGTGACCACGACCGCGCCCGTGGGGGCCGGCCCCGTGCCGGGCGACGCGCTCGAGGTGCGCAGCGTGCACCTGCACGACCCGCTCGTGCGGCCCCTGATCGACGAGCTCGCGCACGAGTACTGGTCGCGGTACCGGCGCCTGCTGACCGCCGAGCAGCTGCGCGACGAGATGGAGCACTACCCGGCGGAGGAGTTCGCACCCCCGGACGGCGAGCTGCTGCTCCTGCTCGCCGACGGCGCCCCGCTCGCCGGGGGTGCGTTCCGGCGTCGCACCGAGGCCGAGCTGGGGGACGCGGCGCGCCTGGAGCGGGCCGGCACCCGGCGCCGCGACGGGACGCCCGCGGTTCGCACGGCCGAGCTCAAGCGCATCTGGACCCACTCGGCCCACCGCCGCCGCGGGCTCGCGCGCCGCGTGCTCGCCGAGCTCGAGCGGCGCGCCGCGGCCCGCGGGTACCGGCGGCTCTACCTCACGACCGGTCCGCGGCAGCCGGAGGCCGCCGGTCTCTACCTGACCACGGGCTACCGCCCGCTGTTCGACCCGACGGTCGCCCCCGCCGGTCCGCTGCCGTTCGAGAAGTGGCTGGAGGTCACGACGTGAGCACGCACCTCGCGCAGGACGAGTCGCGCCTGCTGGTCCCGCCGCCCGCGCGGCACCCGGCCGACCCGGCGGCCGGCGCCGGACCCGACGCCGGGGCCGCCGACGGACGCAGCGGCCGCGACGACCGGCTCGACGACCGTCTCGAGGGCCTGCGGATCGTCCCGGCACGGCACCCCGGGCGCTGGGTCGCGACGGCCGCGGTCGCGGTCCTGCTCGCGATGGTCGTCAGCTCGCTGGTCACCAACGACCGCTGGGAGTGGGGCGTCGTCGCGCAGTACCTCACGTGGCCGTCGGTCGTCGAGGGCGCGTGGGCGACCGTGCGGCTCACCGCCGTCGCGGCGGTCGTCGGGTTCGCGCTCGGCACGGTGCTCGCGCTCATGCGGCTGTCGCGCTCGCCGCTGCTGCGGTCGGTGTCCTGGGCGTACACGTGGGTGTTCCGGTCGGTGCCGCTGCTGCTGCAGCTGCTGCTCTGGTACAACCTCGCCTACCTGTACCCGCACCTCAGCCTCGGCGTGCCGTTCGGCCCCGAGTACCTGTGGTTCGACACGCTGTCGGTCGTCGACAAGTTCTGGGCCGCGATCCTCGGGCTCGGCCTCTCGCAGGCCGCGTACTCCGCCGAGATCGTGCGCGCCGGGATCCTGTCGGTCGACCAGGGGCAGCACGAGGCGGCCGCGTCGCTCGGGCTGCCGCGCCGCCGCCAGGTGAGCCGCATCATCCTGCCGCAGGCCATGCGCACGATCGTGCCGACGGCCGTCAACGAGGTCATCGGGCTGCTCAAGGGCACGTCGATCGTCTACGTGCTCGCGTACGGCGAGCTGTTCTACATCGTCAGCGTCATCTACGGCCGCAACGGGCGCGTCGTGCCGCTGCTGCTGGTCGCGTCGATCTGGTACCTCGTGCTGACCACGCTCATCACGGTCGTGCAGTACTACGTCGAGCGGCACTACGCGAAGGGTGCGCTGCGCACCCTGCCGCCCACGCCGCTGCAGCGCGCGCGGTGGACCGTCCAGGTCGCGGGCGCGCGGTTCACCGGGCGTGACGTGCCACCGGGCGTGCCACCGGCGTACGCCGCGCGGGCGCGCGTCGGGGTGCTGACGCGCACGTCGCGCACGGTCGCGCCGACCGCGGGGGAGCGGGCGTGAGCGCCGCGACGTCCGCGGCCGTCGACCGGCTCGCGGACGCGACGGGCCGCGTCGAGCTGCACGACGTGCACAAGGCGTACGGCACGCTCGAGGTGCTGCGTGGCGTGTCCCTGACGCTCGAGCCCGGGTCGGTCACGGTCGTGCTCGGGCCGTCGGGGTCGGGCAAGTCGACGCTGCTGCGCGTCGTCAACCACCTCGAGAAGGTCGACCGCGGGTTCGTCGCGGTCGACGGCGAGCTCGTCGGGTACCGCCGGCGCGGGCGCACGCTGCGCGAGCTCACCGAGCGGGACGTGCTGCGGCAGCGCACGCGCATCGGCTTCGTCTTCCAGTCGTTCAACCTGTTCCCGCACCTCACGGCCGTGGAGAACGTCGTCGAGGCGCCCGTCGCGGCACAGGGGCGCCCGCGCGCCGAGGTCGAGGCGGAGGCGCGCGAGCTGCTCGCGCGCGTCGGGCTCGCCGACAAGGCCGACGCGCGTCCGCGCCAGCTCTCGGGCGGTCAGCAGCAGCGCGTCGCGATCGCGCGCGCGCTCGCGCTGCGTCCGTCGGTGCTGCTGTTCGACGAGCCGACGTCGGCGCTCGACCCCGAGCTCGTCGGCGAGGTGCTCGACGTCATGAAGGACGTCGCGCGCACCGGCACGACGCTGCTCGTCGTCACGCACGAGATCGGGTTCGCGCGCGAGGTCGCGGACACCGTCGTGCTGCTCGACCGCGGCGTCGTCGTCGAGCAGGGCCCGCCTTCCCAGGTGCTCGACGCGCCGCGCCACGAACGCACGCGCGCCTTCCTGCAGAAGGTCCTCTGACCCCGACCCGCCCGCACGTCCCCTCCTGCCACCCGCCGGTCCCGCGGCGCGCCGTACCCGCGCGCCGTCCTCCCCACCCCGAGAGGTCTCCCGTGACACCGAACGCCCGCACCTCCCGCGCGCTCGCCGCGCTCGCCCTGCTGCCGCTGCTCGCGCTCACCGCGTGCTCCGGGGTCAGCACGCAGGCGCCCGCCGCCGCGGCGCCCGACGACGCGGGCACCTCGACCGCCGCGGCACCCGCCGGGCTCGCCGTGAGCACGAGCCCCGACCAGGACCGCGTGCGCACCACCGAGTCGCCCGAGGCGATCGCGCTGCTGCCCGCCGCGTGGGCCGCCAAGGACGAGCTCGTCGTCGCGATCAGCGCCGGCGCCGCACCGCCCCTGGGGTTCCTCGCGGACGACGACAAGACACCCATCGGCAACGAGACCGACATCGCCCAGCTCGTGGCCGACGCGCTCGGCAAGGAGCTGCGCCTCGAGGTCAAGGCGTGGGCCGACTGGCCGCTCGCGCTCGGCTCGGGCGACGTCGACGCCGTCATCTCCAACGTCACCGTGACCGAGGAGCGCAAGGAGACCATCGACTTCTCGACGTACCGCAACGACGAGCTCGGCTGGCTCGTCGCGGCCGACTCCGACGTCGAGCGCATCGCCGAGCCGGCCGACGTCGCGGGCCTCGTCGTGGGCGTCGGCTCGGGCACCAACCAGGAGAAGATCCTGCTCGAGTGGGACCGGCAGAACACCGCCGCCGGGCTCGACCCGGTGCAGGGACCCGAGTACTACGAGCAGTTCTCCGACGTCCTGCTCGCGCTGCAGTCCGGGCGGCTCGACGCCTACGTCGGGCCCAACGCGTCGCTCGCGTACCAGGCGGCCGTCAGCCCGCAGGACTTCAAGGTCGTCGGCACGCTCAACGGCGGCTGGCCCGACACCGCGCAGATCGCCGTCGCGACCCGCAAGGGCGCCGACGCGGCCGACGCTGTGACCGCCGCGATCAACCACGCGATCGCCGACGGCAGCTACGCGCGGGTCCTCGAGCGCTGGGGCCTGACGTCCGAGGCCGTCGCGGAGTCGCAGACCAACCCGCCCGGGCTGCCGAAGACGTCCTGACGACGTCCCGCACCCCACCGCCCACCCACGCACGCGTCGCGCCCGCGACGGGAGAGGAGCACGCATGACCGAGCACGTCGACCACGTCGTCGTCGGCGGCGGCGTCATGGGGTCGGCCGCGGCCTGGCACCTCGCCCGGCGCGGGCGCGACGTCGTCCTGCTGGAGCGGTTCGCACCTGGGCACGTGCACGGCGCGTCCCACGGCGCGTCGCGCATCTACCGCACCACGTACTCCGAGCCGGTCTACCTCGACCTCGCGCAGGAGGCGCTCCGGTGGTGGCGCGAGCTCGAGGCCGCCGCGGGCGTCGCGCTGCTCGAGATCACCGGTGGCGTGAGCCACGCGCACCCGGGCACAGCGGCGGCCGCGCGCGCCGAGGCCGTGGCCGCCGCGTTCGCCGCGCGCGGGATCGCGCACACGTGGCTCACGCCCGACGCGGCCGCCGAGCGGTGGCCCGGCCTGCGGTTCGAGGGCCGCGTGCTGCACGAGACCGCGACCGCCGGCCGGCTGCACGCCGACCGTGCCGTCACCGCGCTGCAGCGCGCCGCGGCCACCCACAGCGCCGACGTGCGGCACGAGGCGCCCGTGCGGCACCTCGAGCCCGTGCCCGGAGGCGTGCGGGTCGTCACGCGGCACGGCGACCTCGTCGCGCGGCGCGTCGTCGTCACGGTCGGGGCGTGGAGCGCGGGGCTCGTCGGGCCGCTGCTCGGGGGGCCGTTCGCGGGCTCGCGCACCGGCCCGCCGGTGCGGCCCGAGGACGTCCTGCCGCTCGTCGTCACGCAGGAGCAGCCCGCGCACCTCGCCGCGCGCGACCCCGCGCTGCTCGCCACGTGGCCGAGCTTCACGCACGACCCCGGCCCCGACGCGGGCTGGCCCAGCGGCGTGTACGGGCTGGTGACGCCCGGCGAGGGGGTCAAGGTCGGGTTCCACGGCGTCGGGCCGGTCACCGACCCCGACCGGCGTACGTACCGGCCCGAGCCCACGCAGCTCGCGGCCCTGCGCGAGTACGTGCGCACGTGGCTGCCCGGGCTCGACCCCGACGACCTCGCGCCCGTGAGCTGCACGTACACGACCACGCCCGACCACGACTTCGTGCTCGACCGGCGCGGACCGCTCGTCGTCGGCGCCGGGTTCTCCGGCCACGGCTTCAAGTTCGCGCCCGCCGTCGGGCGCGTGCTCGCCGACCTGGCCACGGGCGACGCGCCCGGTCCCGCCCCGTTCGCGCTCGCCCGGTTCGCGCGGCCCCGGCCCGTCCCGGCCCGGCCCGCGCGCGCCGCCGTCCCCACCCCGAGAGGCTGACCGACCCATGACGCACCCCCGCGCGGCCCGCGTGCCGCTGTCCGTCCTCGACCTCGCCGTCGTCCCCGAGGGGTCGACCGGCGCCGACGCGCTGCGCACCGCCGTCGACCGCGCCGTCCTGCTCGACCGGCTCGGCTACCGGCGCGTCTGGTACGCCGAGCACCACCTCGGCGCGGGCGTCGCGTCGGCGGCGCCGGCGGTGCTCGCTGCGGCCGTGGCCGCTCGCACGTCGCGCATCCGCGTGGGCAGCGGGGCGGTGCTGCTGAGCACGACGAGCCCGCTGGTCGCGGCCGAGCAGTTCGGGACGATCGCGGCGCTGCACCCCGGGCGCGTCGACCTCGGGCTGGGGCGCGCGCTCGCGCCGCGCGACGTCGGCGGACGGCGCTCCGACCAGCCCGCACCGGCGCTCGCACCCGCGCTCGCACCCGCGCGGGACGTCGACGGGCTGCACGTGCCCGCCGCGCCGCCGCTCGACCTCGGCGACTCGGCGCTGCGCGAGCGGCTGCTCGCGCAGCAGCGGGTCGTCGGCGCCTCGCGCACGGCCGCGAGCTTCCGCGCCGAGCTCGAGCTGGTGCTCGCGCTGCACGCCGGCACGTACCGCGACGAGGACGGCCGCCCGTACGTCAGCCCGCCCGTGCAGGGCGCCGACTGGCAGCTGTGGGTCCTCGCGTCGAGCGCCGGCGAGAGCGCCCGCGTCGCGGGCGAGCTGGGCCTGCCGCTCACCGCGAACTACCACGTGAGCCCGGCGACGACGCTCGACACGGTGGCCGCGTACCGCGCGGCCTTCCGGCCCGGCGTGCTCGCGGCGCCGTACGTCGCGGTCTCGGCCGACGTGCTCGTGGCCGACACCGACGAGCGCGCCCACGACCTCGCCGCGCCGCACGCCGACTGGGTGCTGTCGATCCGCCGCACCGCGGGCGGCGCCCGCACCTACCCGCGGCACGCGTCCGTCGCCTGGCAGGACCGCCCCGACGACGAGCGCGCGGTGCTGCGCGACCGCGTCGACACGCGGTTCGTCGGCGACCCGACCGCGGTCGTCGCCGGCCTGCAGACGCTGCAGCGCGTCACGGGGGCCGACGAGCTCGTCGTCACGACGTCGACCCACGACCCCGCCGACACCGCGCGCTCGTTCGCGCTGCTCGCGCACGCGTGGGGGCTGCCCGCCGAGGGTGCGCCCGCACCCGCCGCGGCGCCCGAGCGGCACCCCGCCCCGGCCCTCGCCACCCCCTGATCCCTCCCGCCCCGGCCCC
>NZ_BCRB01000124.1 GCF_001552375.1 Cellulomonas iranensis NBRC 101100 = JCM 18110
AGGCGGGCGCGCAGCGCGAGCCGCCACGCGAGCGACCAGCCGGTCGAGTCGGGCCCGCGCGCGTCGAGCGTGCGCCGCGCGGCCGCGGCCAGCGCGGGCGCCGCGTCCGGGTCGATCGACGTGCCGGGGAACACGCGGTACAGGTGCGACTGGTGGCGGTGCGCGGGCTCCGCGTCCGGCACGTCGGCCGACCACTCGGCGAGCCGCCCGTCCGGTGCGACGCGCTCCGTGGGCAGGCGGTCGAGCGCGCCGTCGACGGCGGCCAGCAGGTCCTCGTCGCGCTCGCCCACGACGGGCGCCAGACGGCGCACGTGGTCGAGCAGGTCCCGGGCCATCGCGAGGTCGGACGTGGTCGACACGCCCGCGGCCGCGTGGCGACCGTCGGGCAGCAGGTAGTGGTGCTCGGGGCTCGTGGCCGGTGCCGTGCCGAGCGAGCCGTCGGGGAGCTCGACGAGCGTGTCGAGCACGAACAGCGCCGCGCCGCGCACGACGGACCAGTGCCGGCGCAGCGCGTCGTCGTCGCCCGTCCAGTCGTGGTGGTCCACGACGTGCCGCGCGAGCCACACCCCGCCGAAGGGCCACCACGACCAGCTCACGGAGTCGCGCCCGCGCCCCGTGGGGCCCGTGAAGCACCAGGCGTCGCTGTTGTGGTGCGCGACCCACCCCCGTGCGCCGTGCAGCGTGCGCGCGGTGGCCTCGCCCGCGGCCGCGAGCCGGTCGAGCCACGCGAGCAGCGGCTCGTGGCACTCGGCGAGGTCCCCCACGAGCGTCGGCCAGTAGTTCATCTCGGTGTTGATGTTGATCGTGTAGTTCGCGTTCCACGGCGGCTGCACGTGCGGGTTCCAGATGCCCTGCAGGTTCAGCGGCAGCGTGCCCGGCCGCGATCCGCTGACCGTGAGGTGCCGCCCGTACTGGAAAGCGAGCACCGCGAGGTGCGGGTCGGGCGCGCCGTGGGCGTGCCGCACGAGGCGCGCGTCGAGCGGCAGGTCGGGCACGGGACCGGGGCCGTCCGCCCCCGCGGTGGGCGGGTCCTCGCCGGGCGCGCGCAGGTCGAGCTCGACGCGCCCCATGAGCGCGCCGTGGTCGGCCTCCTGCCGGGCGGGCAGGCCGTCGAGGTCCGCGAGCGCGGCGTCGAGCGCGGCGCGGGCCTCGGCCGCGACGCGTGCCCGGTCGCCGTGCAGCGTCCCGGCCGCGACGTCGTGGTCGGTCGCGGTCGTCAGCACGACGCGCACGCGACCGGCGCCGCGCACGCGCACCTCGCCGTCCGCGACGTCGACGGTCGCACCCGGCCCGTCGGCGAGCACCGCGACCGCGACGCCCGCGTGCACGGCGCGGCCGCCGTAGGTCACGAGGTCGGGCTCGCCGGAGTAGTCCGGCAGGACGTCCGACGGCAGGTCGACGGCCGCGCGCAGCACGACGCGGGCACGCCCGCGGGCGGGGTCGTCCGCGGACCCGCGGTGCGCGGACGTCGGGGCGACGGCCCACGGGTGCCGCGACGCGAGGCGCACGCGCACGTCGTGCGGTGCGTCGCCCGCCCCCGCGGGCACGGGCCCGGGCGACGCGGCACCCCCGCCCCCCGGCGCCGCGGCCCCCGGCGACGCGACCACCGGCAGCGACGCACGTTCCAGCAGCAGCGCGCGGTCGGGGTGGCTCACGCGCACGTCCTGCCGCCACGGCGTGCCGTCGGCCGCCCGCCACGTCGTCGTCACGACCCCGCGGCCCAGGTCGAGCACGCGCCGGTAGCCGTCGTCGCCCGCGGCCGCGGGGTGGTCGAGCTCGACGTCGACGAGCGGCTGGTACGCCTGCGACCAGCCGGTCTGCAGCCGCTGCACCTCGCGCTCGGCGCCGAGCGGGTCGCCGGCCGCGAGCCGGGCCCGCGCCCGCTCGACGACCGCGGGCGGGTCGTCGTCGCCCAGCGGACCGACCGGCCGCGGCGGCCCGTCGAGCGGCGCACCCGACCAGCACGTGTCGTCGTTGACCTGCACGAGCTCGTGCGCCGTGCCGCCGTGCACCATCGCACCGATGCGCCCGTTCCCCACCGGGAACGCGTCCGTCCAGCGCTCCGCGGGTGCGTCGAGCCGCAGCTGCAGGCGCGTCGTCGCGCCGACCTCGTCGTCCACGCCCCCACCCAACCACCCGCCGCCGGCGCGGGGCACCCGCGTCCCGGGTGGCAGGATCGGCCCGTGCACGTCGTGTTCTACGAGCCCCGCATCCCCGGCAACACCGGCAACGCGATCCGCATGTGCGCCGGCACCGGCGCGACGCTGCACCTCGTGGAGCCGCTCGGCTTCGACCTGAGCGAGGCCCGCCTGCGCCGCGCGGGCCTGGACTACCACGACCTCGCGCACGTCGTGGTGCACGCCGACCTCGAGGCCCTGCTGGCCGCGCTGCCGACGTCGCGCGTGCTGGCGTTCACGACCCAGGCGACCCGCCGCTACACCGACGTCGACTGGCGCGCGGACGACGCGCTGCTGCTCGGCCCCGAGCCGAGCGGGCTGCCGCCGCACGTGCTGGCGCACCCGCGCGTGACCGACCAGGTGCGGATCCCGATGCTGCCGGGCCGCCGGTCCATGAACCTGTCGAACGCGGCGGCGGTCGCGACGTACGAGGCGTGGCGCGCGCTGGGGTTCCCGGGCGGCGTCTGAGGTCTCGCGTCGGCGCACCGTGTGAGGATCGTGCGGTGTTCGCCACCCGCCCCCTGCTCACCGGCACGTTCGGCATGGTCGCCTCGACGCACTGGCTCGCGAGCGCGGTCGGCATGCGCACGCTCGAGGCGGGCGGCAACGCGTTCGACGCGGCCGCCGCGGCCGGGTTCGCGCTGACCGTCGTCGAGCCGCACCTCAACGGCCCCGGGGGCGACGCGCCGCTGATCGGGCACCGCGCGTCGGACGCGCGCACGTTCGTGATCTGCGGGCAGGGCGTCGCCCCGGCGCGCGCGACGACCGCCGCGTACCGCGCGCTCGGCGTCGACGAGGTGCCCGGCACGGGCCACCTCGCGGCGGTCGTGCCGGGCGCGTTCGGCGCGTGGCTCGACCTGCTGGCGCGGTACGGCACGCTCCCGCTGGCCGACGTGCTGGGACCCGCGATCGGGTACGCGCGCGACGGGTACCCGCTCGTGGCCGCCGCCGCGAGCACGGTCGCGACCGTCGCGGACATGTTCCGCGCGCACTGGCCGACGAGCGCCGCGGTGTACCTGCCGGGCGGTGCGCTCCCGGCACCGGGCGCGCGGTTCACCAACCCGGACCTCGCGACGACGTTCGAGCGGCTGCTCGCCGAGGCCGCGGCCGCCGGACCGGACCGCGAGGCGCAGGTCGAGGCCGCGCGCCGTGCGTTCTACGAGGGCTTCGTGGCCGACGCGGTCGACGCGTTCGTGTCCGGCACGTCCGTGCACGACGCGACGGGCCGCGCGCACACGGGCTTCCTGCGGGGCGACGACCTCGCGGCCTGGCGCGCGACCGAGGAGCCGACCGTCGCGGTGCCGTTCGCGGGCGTCGAGGTGCACAAGACGGCCGCGTGGGGCCAGGGCCCCGTGCTGCTGCAGCAGCTGCGCCTGCTCGACGCGCTGGGGGTCGACGACCTGGTGCGCGCGGCGACCGCCCCCGGTGCGGGCGACGCTCCGGACGGCCCGCTCACCGAGCTCGTGCACGTGGTCACGGAGGTCGCCAAGCTCGCCGCGGCCGACCGTGACGCCTGGTACGGCGACGACGGCGAGGTCCCGCTCGACGCGCTGCTGTCCCCCGCGTACGCCGCGCAGCGCGCGCGACTGGTCGGGGCGGAGGCCGACGGCGGGTACCGGCCCGGGTCGCCGGACGGCCGCACGCCGCGGCTGGCCCGGGCGCTCGTCGCCGCCCGCGCCGCGGCGGACGCTGGCGACGCGCGCGGGCCGGGCGTCGCGGGGCTGGGCGAGCCGACCGTGTCCCCGATCGGCCTGAGCCCGGGCGACACGTGCCACGTCGACGTCGTGGACCGGTGGGGCAACCGCGTGTCCGCGACGCCGTCGGGCGGGTGGCTGCAGTCGAGCCCGGTAGTGCCGGGGCTGGGGTTCGCGCTGCCGACGCGCGCGCAGATGTTCTGGGTCGAGGACGGCCTGCCCGCGAGCCTCGCGCCCGGTCGACGGCCCCGCACGACGCTGAGCCCCGCGCTCGCGCTGGGCGACGGGCACGGGTTCGCGTTCGGCACGCCGGGCGGCGACCAGCAGGACCAGTGGACCGTGCCGTTCCTGCTGCGGCACCTGCTGGGCGGGCTGGACCTGCAGGAGGCGATCGACGCGCCGGCGTGGCACTCGTCGCACGTGCACGGGTCGTTCCACCCGCGCACGCACGTGCCGCGCGGTCTGGTCGCGGAGTCGCGGCTGGGGCCCGCGGTGCTCGCGGGGCTGGCCGCGCGCGGGCACGCGGTGGCGGACGCGGGGCCCTGGACGCTGGGCCGCATCAGCGCGGCCGGCGTGCGGGCCGACGGCCTGCTGCAGGCGGCGGCGAACCCCCGCGGGAGGCAGGGCTACGCGGTGGGTCGATGACCCGTCCCGTGACTGGGTCGTGACTCACCCGCCGACAGGCTCGTGACCTGCTGCTCAACCGTGGTGACCTGCATGGACGCTCGTCCGACTCGCACGCGTGGGCGGACGTGACGCGCTTCCAGTCACAGCCCTTTCTATGAGGGTTCTATGAGGATCTGACCGGTGACACGTTTCGTACGAGCCGGTCGGGCTACGGTCGCTGACATGCCCTACGACGTCGTGGACGCGCACCTCCAGGCGTGGGACCCCGAGACGGTCCACTACCCCTGGATGTCGCACGACCCGGCACTGCTGCGGCGGACCTACCGGGTCGACGAGGTCGGCGGAGCGTTGCACGAGCACCACGTGGACGGCGTGGTGCTCGTGCAGTCCGCGGACAACCGCGCCGACAGCGAGCACCTGCTGTTCCAGGCGCTCTGCTCGCCGCACGTGCTCGGCGTCGTCGCGTGGGTGCCGCTCGACCAGCCCGACGACGCCGCCGCCCAGCTCGACCACTGGCGGACCGAGCCCGTGGTCGGCGTGAGCCACCACGTGGACCGCGAGGCCGACCCGCAGTGGCTGCTGCGCGACGCGGTCGACGACGGGCTCGCGCTGCTCTGCGAGCGGCGGCTCGTCCTCGACGTCCCCGCGACCACACCCGCGCTGCTCGCGCACGTCGCGGCCGTCGCGGACCGGCACCCCAAGCTCACGGTCGTCGTGGACCACCTGGGGGCGCCGCCGCTGGCGGCGCTCCGCGCGGGCGACCACGCCGCGTGGCGGACCTGGGCGGACGCGCTGCGCCGCGTCGCCGAGCTGCCGAACGTCGTCGCGAAGCTCGCCGGGCTCGGGCGCGCGGCCGGGCCCGGGTGGACGGTCGACGACGTCCGCCCCGCGGTCGACCACGCGGTGGACGTCTTCGGCGCCGACCGGCTCATGGCCGGCAGCGACTGGCCGACGGCGCTCGACGCGCACGCGTCCTGGCCCGAGGTGTGGGGCGGCCTGCGCGCGACCCTCGCGGGCCTCGACGCGCACGCCGTCGCTCGCGTCCTCGGACGCACGGCCGTCGAGGTGTACGGCATCCCGCCGCTCGTCGCCGAGCGCTGAGGGGCCTCAGGCCCTGCGGTCGGGCGTGGAGGCGCGCAGCACGACCTCGGTCGGCACGGTGCGCACGCGGGGACCCTCGGCGTGCGCGTCGAGCGCGAGCCCGGTCGCGAGCCGACCGACCTCGACGAGCGGGACCCGCACGCTCGTCAGCCCCGGGACGACGTCACGCAGCGTGAGGATGTCGTCGAAACCCGCGAGCGCGACGTCCTCGGGCACGCGCACGCCCAGGTCGCGCGCGGCCGCGAGCGCCCCGAGCGCCATGACGTCGTTGACGGCGAACACCACGTCGACGTCCGCCCCGACCGCGAGCAGCTCGCGCATCGCCGCCTCGCCGCCCTCGTGCGTGAACGCGCTCGGGACGACGTGCGCGGGGTCCACGGGCGTCCCGAGCGCCGCGAACGCGTGCGTGAAGCCGTCGCGCCGCTCGCGCGCCGTGAGGTGCGTGTCGGGACCGCCGAGCACCGCGGGCCGTCGGTACCCGCGCGCGTGCAGCGCCCGCGCGAGCGCACCGGCCCCGGCGACGTTCTCGAGCACGACCGTGTCGACGTCGAGCACCGGCTGCCCGACGAGCGCGACCGACCCGCCCGAGGCCGCGTACTCCGCGAGGGTGCGCCGCATGACGTCGTTGCCGGCCTCGTCGTCGTGCCGACCGCCGACCACGACGATCGCGCGGGCCCGCTGCCGCTGCAGCAGGCGCACGAGCTCGACCTCGCGCTCGGGGTCGTGCCGCGTGTCGGTGAGCGTGACCTGGAGGCCCGCGGCGTCGGCGGCGGCCGTGACGCCCGCGGCGATCGAGGAGAAGTACGGGTCGGTGATGTCGTGCACCACGAGGCCGACGGACGTCGTGCGGCCGCGGGCCATGGCCTGCGCGTTGGCGTCGGGCGTGTAGCGCAGCCGCTGCGCCGCCTCGAGGACGCGCTCCCTCAGGTCGGGCCGGACCGTGCGGGTCGCGCTGCCGTTGATCGCGCGCGAGGCGGTCGCGAGCGACACGCCCGCCTCGCGGGCGACGTCGCTCAGCGTGACGCTCGTGGCCATGCTCGAAGGCTAGGGCACGGCCCGGTCGGGCCGTGGGGGCTCCGGCCCTCGATCTGCGGCCGGCGCCGACGGCCGCGGACGGGCCCGGACGCCAGGGCACGTCTCAGCGGTCGACGCGCGCGCCCCCGCCGCCCGCGAGCCGGACCACCTCGGCCTTCGACGCCATGGACGTGTCGCCCGGGGTCGTCATGGCGAGCGCGCCGTGCGCGGCGCCGTACTCGACGGCCGTCGCGAGCGGCTGCCCGTCGAGGAGGCCGAACGCGAGGCCCGACGCGAACGAGTCGCCCCCGCCGACGCGGTCGAGGATCTCCAGGCCCGGCCGGTGGGTCGCCTGCACGAGGCCGGAGGCCCGCGACCAGGCCAGCGCACCCCAGTCGTTGACGGTCGCGGAGCGGACGGTCCGCAGGGTCGTCGCGACGACCTGGACGTCCGGGTACTGCGCGGCGACGCGCTCGATCATGGCCGCGAACGCGTCGACCTCGAGGTCGGTGAGCTGCTCGTCGACGCCCTCGACCTCGAACCCGAGCGCGGCCGTGAAGTCCTCCTCGTTGCCGATCATGACGTCGACGTGCGGGGCGATGCCGCGGTTGACCTCCTGCGCCCGCGCGCGGCCGCCGACCGCCTTCCACAGCGACGGGCGGTAGTTGAGGTCGTACGAGACGACCGTGCCGTGGCGGCGCGCGGCCGTGACGGCCTCGAGCACGGTCGCCGCGGCGGTGTCGGAGAGGGCCGCGAAGATGCCACCCGTGTGGAACCACCGCACGCCGAGCTCGCCGAACAGGTGCTCCCAGTCGACGTCGCCCGGGGCGAGCTGCGACGCGGCGGTGTGGCCGCGGTCGGACACGCCGACCGCGCCGCGCACGCCGAACCCGCGCTCGGTGAAGTTCAGCCCGTTGCGGACCTCGCGCCCGGTCCCGTCGTAGGGCACCCACCGCACGAGCGACGTGTCGACGCCGCCCTGCAGCATGAGGTCCTCGACGAGCCGACCCACCTCGTTGTCGGCGAGCGCGGTGACGACCGCGGCACGCAGGCCGAACGCGCGTCGCAGGCCGCGCGCGACGTTGTACTCGCCGCCGCCCTCCCACGCGCGGAACTGCCGGGCGGTGCGGATCCGCCCCTCGCCGGGGTCGAGCCGCAGCATCACCTCGCCCAGCGAGACGGCGTCGTAGCGGCACTCGGACGCGGGACGGAGACGCAGGTCGGACATCGTCGGCTCCTGACGGCGGGACTGGATTGACCTCTCACGGAG
>NZ_BCRB01000125.1 GCF_001552375.1 Cellulomonas iranensis NBRC 101100 = JCM 18110
GAGCCACTCGTCCCGCGCACCGGCTCGCCGATCCCGCGTGCCGCGGGTGCCGGCGGGGCGGGCGCCCCCGCGGCCGTTCGCACCGCGCGTGGAGCCGTCGCCGTCGCGCGGAGCGCCGTCGGAACGGCCGGACCGGACGTCACGTCGGGGGTCGACCCCGCGGCCGCCGCCCTGCGAGCGGTCGCCCTCGCCGGGGCGGCCGGGCCCGCGCCGCGCGTTCAGGCCGGCACCGGCACGCCGGCGCCGACGGCGCGGAGCACGAACGACTCGGTCTGCTCGATCGCGCGCTCGCGGTCGGCGCCCGCCTCGGGCAGGCCGCGGCCGGTGAGGCACGCGTTGACGAGGGGCACGGTGGTCGCGAGGTCCTGCTCGGGGAACGCGCCGGACGCGATGCCGGCGTCGAGGATGCGACGCAGGATCTGCTCGACGACGCCGACGTGCTCGCGCACGCGCTGCTGGGCGCCGCGCGACAGCACCGAGCGCAGCTCGGGCCCGGGGGCGACGTGGTAGACGCGGGTGAGCGAGGCCTGCGCGCGCACGTAGGCGCGCAGCTGCTCGACGGGGTCCTCGATGTCGTCGAGCGAGGCCTGCAGCCCGGCGGCGTACTGCTCGGTCTCGTGCGTGATGAAGCCGAGGAGCAGCGCCTCCTTGTCGGGGAAGTGGTTGTAGACGGCGGTCCGGCCGACCCCGGCCGCGGCGGCGATGTCCGCGAGCGTGATGGCGTCGAACCCGCGTTCGCCCATGAGCGTCGAGAGCGCGTCGAACAGGCGACGTCGGGTCTGCTCCCGGTGCTCGTGGAGCGAGGCCCCGATGATCTTCGGCATGCTGACATTCTCACACACGCCGTCAGCAAAACGGCCCGGTCGGATGAGACCTCTCTCCTCTCGTGTGATCTGTCTCACGGCGGTTCGTCGCATTCGCCTATAATTCGCGGGCACCTAGGACCACAGCACGGAGGCCCGCCCATGAGCCGCCACGCGCGCGAGCCGCACGACGCACCCGCCCCCGCGGCGGTCGGCGTCGTGCGCGCCGCGCACGAGCGGTTCGTGACGGCGGGCGACGACCCGGGACGGCAGGTCAGGCCCGTCGTCGCGGACTCCTGGCGACGCAGCCGCCGGGTCGGGGTCGACCCCGAGCAGCCGGTCCCGCCCGTCGACGTCGCGGGCCGTGACCTCACCGCGCTGCGCGACGCGCACCCGCTGTCCGGGGCCGTGCCGATCGTCCGGCGCCTGCTGCTGGAGCCGGGGCCGAGCTGGGTCGCCGCGCTCAGCGACGAGTCGGGGCGCCTGCTGTGGGTCGACGGCGACCGGACGCTGCGCCGACCCCTCGACGGCGTCGGGTTCGTCGAGGGCGCGGCCTGGGGCGAGCACGCGGTCGGCACCAACGCGCTCGGCACCGCGCTCGCGACGCGCCGCCCCCTGCAGGTGCTCGGCAGCGAGCACTGGGCGCGCGCGGTGCACCCGTGGAGCTGCGCCGCCGTCCCCCTGCACGACGCCGACGGCCGCCTGCTCGGGGTGCTCGACGTCACGGGGCGGGAGGACGCGGCGTCGTGGATGGCGCTCGCGCTCGTCCGCGCGACGGTCACCGCCGTCGAGGCGACGATCGCCGCGAGCGCCGGTGCACCCCCGACCGCCCGTCTCGAGGTGCTCGGCGCGCACGCGGGCACGCTGCACACGCCCGCCGGCCGTCGTCGGCTCACGTGCCGGCACGCCGAGATCCTGCTGCTGCTGGCCGAGCACCCCGCCGGCCTGCGCGGCGACGAGCTCGCCGTGCTGCTGTCCGAGTCCGAGCTGTCCGAGGTCACGGTCCGGGCGGAGATCTCGCGTCTGCGCCGACTCGTCGGCCCCCTGCTGTCCGAGTCCCGCCCCTACCGCCTGACCGCACCGCTGCAGACCGACGTCGACGGCGTGCGCGAGGCCCTCGCGCTGGGCGACCCCGGCGCGGCCCTGACGTCGTACACCGGCCCGATGCTGCCGCGCTCGGCCTCCCCGGGCGTCGCCCGCCTGCGCGACGCGCTGCACGCCGAGGTGCGGTCGGCCGCGCTCGCGTCGCGCGACCCGGGCCTCGTCGCGCGCTGGACGGCCGGCGACGAGGGCGCCGACGACTGGCAGGCGTGGCAGACCCTCGCGCAGGTCGCGCCCATCGGATCCGCCGCGCACCTGCGCGCCCACACGCGGCTCGCGCAGCTCGACCGCACGCTGCGCTGACCCGCGCGGTCACGCCCCGGCCGTGCAACGGTCGTGCAACGGTCCGCGGGCTAGCGTGCGGCGCGGTGGCACCGTCGCCCGGCTCCCCTCGGGGACCCGTCGCCCGGTCGCCGGGTCGGGCGGCGCGCGGGAGGGGGCGCGTCGCCCGACCACCACCGGCCCGATCGCACCACCCGGGCACCGCCGGCGCGGCGAGCGGTTCCCGCGACGCCGCACCGGCGGCTAGCGTGGCGCTCGTGGACACCCACCATCCCGAGAGCACCGTGACCCCGCCCGCGATCGAGCCGGACGCCAAGGACTGGACCTGGGTCCTGCGGTCCCGGTGCCCGGAGTGCGGCTTCGCCGCCTCCGACGTCGACCCGACCGACATCGCCGGCACCGTGCGGGACCTCGTGCCGCGGTGGGTCGCGGCGCTGCACCGCGAGGACGCGCGCGTGCGCCCCGAGCCGACGGTCTGGTCGACGCTCGAGTACGGCGCGCACGTGCGTGACGTGATGCGCGTGTTCGACGAGCGCGTGCGCCTCATGGTCGAGGAGGAGGACCCGCTGTTCCCGAACTGGGACCAGGACGAGACCGCGCGGGCCGAGCGCTACGACCAGCAGGACCCGGCCGTCGTCGCCGACGAGCTCGTCGCGGCCGCCGACGCGACCGCCGACCGCTTCGACACGGTCACCGACGAGCAGTGGGAGCGCCGCGGCCGGCGGAGCAACGGCTCGGAGTTCACGGTGCGCACGCTCGGGCAGTACTTCCTGCACGACGTCGTCCACCACCTGCACGACGTGCACGCCTGACCCGGGCGGCCCGTCCGACGACGCCCTCGGGACGCCGACCCTCCGGCGACGGCGTCCCGACGCCGTCCGCCACGGCGACGTCCGCTCCGCGGACGCGCCGGCCCGCCCGCGCGGCGCGTCCCGCCCGACGCGCCGCGCGCACTCACCCGTCCGTGGCACGCGACACCTGCCGGCAGCACGCGCTGTGTAGCGTCCGCCCATGACCGAACCGCGTGCGGTCCCTCCCGCGCTCGACGGCCGGCACGTGCTGGCCGTCCCCGCGGCCACGGACCTGCTGCCCCTGGCCCGCGCCTGGTTCCCCGACGCGCGCTGGTCCCGCGCCCCGCGGTCCGGTGACGACGCGTCCGCCGCACGCCCCGCGTCGGGCGCCCGGTTCCGCGGCATCGCGACGGCGCCCGAGCCGGAGGTCGGCGCGCTGGCGCTGGCCGGCACCGTCGAGCTCGACGGGCCGCACCCCCTGGACGCCGCGGGCGCCCGCGCGGTCGGCCTGCCCGCGCAGGACTCCGCGCTCTACGGGCTCCCCGCGGCCGTCGCACCGGGAACGACGGTGACGCCCGAGCTCGTCGCGGGCTGGGCCGCGGCCGTCGCGCGGCGCGCGGGCGGCGGCGTGCTGCCCGCGGCGCGGGACCGCGCGGTCGTGCCCGACCCCGGGGCGGCCGTCGACCTCACCCTGTGGTCGCCCGCACCGCTCACCGTGCAGGACGCGCTGCCCGTGGTGCGCCCCGCGCTGACCGGCAGCCGCGTCGCCCCACCGCCCCCGGCGACGCCGGGCGCGGCGCCGGCGGGTTTCACGCTGACCGCCGCCTACGCGTACGACGGCGAGGTCGACGTGCGCTGCGAACGCGCGGCCGAGGTGCCGATGGTGCTGTCGACGATCGACCCGCACGAGCACGGGCCGTGGGCGTACCGCGTCACGTGGCGGCCGCCGGACCCGTACGAGCTGACGCGCGAGACGCCGTCGCAGCTGCACGTCATCGCGCGGCAGCGCGTCGCGCCGGGTGTCGCGGGTGCCGTCGCGGCGCTGCACGCGGCGGTCGGCGGGACGGTCGTCGACGTCGGCGGGTTCGTGGTGACGCGCGACGAGCTCGAGCGGCGCGCGCGGGCACGCTGACGCCGCGGCCGGCCGTCGGGCCGCGTCAGACGAACGGTGCGGAGCCCGCCGGGACCAGGTCCACCTCGACGCGGGGCGTCGCGCCGCGGCCGTCGGTGAAGATCACGCCGCGCAGCGGCGGCACGTCGTGGTAGTCGCGGCCCCAGCCGAGCACGACGTACCGGTCGTCGACGAGCTGGTCGTTGGTCGGGTCGGCGTCGAGCCAGCCGTGGCCGGGCAGCCACACCGAGACCCAGGCGTGCGACGCGTCGGCGCCGCGCAGCTTGGGCCGTCCGGGGCGGGGGCGGGTCTCGATGTACCCCGACGCGTACCGCGCGGGCAGGCCGTGCAGGCGCAGCGCCGCGATCATGAGGTGCGCGAAGTCCTGGCACACGCCGGCCCCCTGCGCGAGCAGCTGCGTCTGCGTGGTGTGGACGGTCGTCGAGCCGGAGCGGTACGTCAGCTCGGTGCGGATGCGGTGGACGAGGTCGACCACGACGTCCGCGAGCGGCCGGTCCTGCGCGAACGACGGCGCGGCCCAGTCGCGGACCTCGTCGACGAACGTCACGTGCGTCGACGGGAGCACGGCCTCGCGCACCGCGACGAGCCCCGCGGCGTCGGTGCGCAGCGCGCCCAGGTCGCCCGCGGTCACGGCGCGCGCGACGGCACGCCAGCCGACGTCGGGCAGCGCGTCGCGCGGCGGCACGGTCCGGCTCACCTCGAGCGTCGAGCGGGACGTCACGACGAGCCGCGTGTGCGGCGTCGTCACCCCGAAGTACGTGGTCGTGCTGCCGAACCAGTCGACGTGCTCGCCCGTGTCGGCGGGCGCGGGGTCGATCGTCAGGCTCGTGCTGAGCACGCGCTGGTCGGGCAGGTCGCGCGGCGTCATCGTGGTGCGGCCGTAGGAGTCGGTGACGGGTTGCGGGTACTCGTAGGTCGTGCGGTGCACGAGGTCGTACGTCCGGACGCTCACGCGCCACCCCCGCTCGTGTCGTCGCCCGTGCCCCACAGGTCCACGAGCGCGCGGCCCGGTCCGGGCCGCACGAAGTGCACGCGCTCGATCTCGTCCGACGCCTCGCGCAGCCGCCACAGCATCGAGCCCAGCGCGTCGGCCAGGCGCACGCGGCGCCCGTCCTCGGACACCTCGTTGCCGACCGCGACCGTGTCGAGCTCGGCGACCAGCTCGGCGACGCCCTGCAGCAGGTGGTCGCGCTGCGCGGCGGACCGCGGCGCGGGCACGGCCTCGAGGTCGGCGAGCAGCCGGTCGAGCTGGAACGCGAGCGAGCGCGGGTTGGTGCGGTCGTGCACCAGCAGGTCGAGCACGCTGGCGACGCTCGCGCCGGACTGGTGCCGACGGCGGTAGGTGATGACCGACTCCCCCGCGATGAGCACCGACTCCAGCAGCAGCTCCTCGACGTCGGCGGGCCGCCGCACGACGAGGGTCGCGCCGAGCATGTCGACGATGTTCTGCGCGCGCTCGATGCGGCGGCCCGCGTCGAGCAGGTGCCAGCCGACGTCGCGCGTCAGCCCCTCGGCGGCGACGCCCGAGATCGCGAGCAGGCTCTCGAGCACGCGGTCGAGCGTCGGACGCAGCCCCGCGGTGACGGCCCCCGGGACGTCGGCGTCGCCGCCCTGCCCGCGCGTGCGGCCGCGCGAGCGCTCGTCGCGCAGCGCCCGCTCGATGCGGGCCAGCGGACCGTAGACGTCGGTCGAGAGCTGGTCGCGCGCGGCGGCCGCCGCGGTGCCGAGCCGGCGCACCGCGCGGGCCACCGAGCCCGGCGTGCGGCGGTCGAGCAGCAGGTCCCGCAGCGCGGGCACGTGGGGCGCGACGGGCGGAGCGTCGGGCACCCCGGTGCCCGCGTCACCGCCGTCCGGGAGCGCGGCGGGGGTCAGCGCGTGCAGCAGCACCGCGAGCGCCTGACCGCCCGGCGCGTCGGGCGTGCGGTGGTAGTCGTCCCAACGGTCGGCGACGGCGCGCAGCACGCGCACCTCGCCCTCGGCGCGCTCGGCGTACCGGCCGATCCAGTACAGGTTCTCGGCGGTGCGCGGCGAGATGCCGTACCCGGCGACGCGCCCGACGGCGGTCACGGCGTCCTCGCGCGGCCCGACGGCGGACGTCGTGGGCTGGGAGGACATGACCCACACGTCCTTGGCGGACGCCCCGCGCGACGACGACGACACGACCGGGTCGTCGGCCACGCGCGCGAGGCCGCCGGACATCACCGTGTACGTGCCGGCGTGCGCGACCGCGTACGCGCGCAGCACGGCCGCCCGCGGCCCCAGGTCCGCGGGCCCGACGCCCTCGACGCCCGGCCGGTCGGTCGCGACGCCCGCCTCCTCGACGGTCGGGCCGACGGGCTCCTGCCCGACCCACCGCCACGGCTCGGCCGTGATGCGCGCCGCGAGAGCGTCACGCTCGGCGGCGCTCAACGTCCAGCCCAGCACGGTCGTGGTGCGCGGACCGTGCACCGTCGGCTTGAGCACGAGGCGGTCGATCCGGCCCAGCACGTGCCGCAGCGACCGCTCCTCGCCGCACCACCACGTGGGCGCCGACGCGAGCACGAGGTCCTGGTCGAGCACCGCGCGCGCGAGCCGCGGCAGGTACGTGAGCAGCGCGGGGCTCTCCAGCACCGACGCCCCCAGCGGGTTGACGACGCTCACCGACCCCTGCCGGACCGCGTGCACCAGCCCGGGCACCCCCAGTCGGGAACCGGCCCGCAGGTCGAGCGGGTCGCACCAGTCGCCGTCGACGCGGCGCAGCACGACGTCGACGCGCTCGAGCCCGTCGATGCCCTGCAGGTGCAGGCGCCCGGCGCGCACCACCAGGTCGGACCCCTCGACCAGCGGCAGCCCGAGCATCGAGGCGAGGAACGCCTGGTCGAACGCGGTCTCGCTGCCCGGTCCCGGCGACAGCAGCACGGCGCGCGGCTCGTCGCCCGCCGTCTCGGGCGCGACCTCCCGCAGCGCCTGCCGCAGCGCGTGGAAGAACGGCCCGAGCCGCGCGATCGGCGCCTGCCGGTACACGCCCGCGAGCACCTGCGACGTGACGCGGCGCCCCTCCATGGCGTACCCGGCGCCCGACGGCGCCTGCGTGCGGTCCGCGACCGCGCACCAGCCGCCCGTCGAGTCCCGCACCAGGTCCGTCGCGGTCAGCACGAGCTCCCGCCCGCCCGGCAGCCGCAGCCCGTCGACCGCACGCAGGAAGCCGGGGTGCGACAGCACCGCCGTGGGCGGCAGCACGCGGTCGTCGAGCAGGCGGCGCGGCCCGTACAGGTCGTGCAGCACCGCGTCGAGCACCTCGGCGCGCTGCACGAGCGCCGCGTCCAGGCGCGCCCACTCGGGCTCGTCGACGACCACCGGCAGCGGGTCGAGACGCCAGGGCTGCTCGCCGTCGGGCCCGTCGCCGCCGTAGGTCACGCCGTGCTCGGCGAGCAGCTGCTCGGCCTGCCGCGCGGCGCGCGCGAGGTCGTCGTCGGTCGGGGCCGCACCCGGCGGCAGCCAGGTCCAGTCCGGCCGGTGCGAGATCGCCGTCCCGTCGCCCAGCAGGCGCGGCGACGAGAGCAGGTCGGTCACCCGGGCAGTCTGGCGCACGCGGGCGCCGGGTGCGTGCCGCGCCCACCGGCCTGTCGCGGACGTCGCCCGTGCGCCGCGTGCCCGTCGCACGGGTGCGAGCGCACCGGCGCGCGGGTGGGCGGCCGGCGCGCGGTGGG
>NZ_BCRB01000126.1 GCF_001552375.1 Cellulomonas iranensis NBRC 101100 = JCM 18110
GGGGGGCCCCCGCCGACAACGGCTCGCCGCTGAGCGGGTACGCGGTCGCGTGGTCGGGCGGCGGCACGGGCGGCTCGACCACGACCGCCGCGACGGGCGCGACCCTGAGCGTGCCCTGCGGCGGGCAGCCCCTGTGCACCGACGGCGGCACGCTCACCGTGACCGTCACGCCCGCCAACGGCGTCGGGGCCGGGCCCGCTGCGAGCACGGGCGTGAGCGTCCCCGCGCCGCCCCTGCCGCCGCCCGCCGACGGCGACTCGGTCGTCGCCTACGTCCACTACGGCACCCCCGGCCTGGGCGACCCCGACGTCCCGATGTCCGCGCAGCTCTCGCCCCCCGCGTCGTGGGCGGCGCACCAGGGCGGCTGCACGCTCGTCGTCAACGGAGCCGCCGCGGGCAGCGTGTCGTGCTCCGGGGGTGCGGTGCACCTCGGCAGCTTCTCCGGGGGCTCCGTGACCGTCGCCGTCCGGGCCGAGAACGTCGATGGCCGAACGGTCACGTCCGCCTCGGTGACCGAGCAGGTGCCGCCGCGCAACACGTGGGCGTACTGCAACCCGAACACCGGCATCTGCACCCAGCCGGTGAGCATCACGCCCGGCGACCCCGACGTGGTCGTCGTGCCGCTGCCGTGGACCCCACGGCTTCCCGTGGGGCCCGAGCGGCCGCCGCTCGCCGCGGCCGGTGCGGGCCTCCTGCTCGCCGCAGGTGCGCTGCGCGCCGCACGCCTGCGCACCCGCCCCGCCGCGGCGGCCACGGACGACGCCGCACCGACCGCACCGCCGAGCCCGCACGCCCCGACCGAGGAGAGCCCCGCATGACCGACGCCGTCACCACCGTCGCCGACTTCCGGGTGCTGCACGGGCGCGTCGTCGACGCGGTCGAGCACGCCGTGCACGGCAAGCGGCCCGTCGTCGAGCTCGTGGTCGCCGCGCTGTTCTCGGGCGGGCACGTGCTGCTCGAGGACGTGCCCGGCACCGGCAAGACGACCCTCGCGCGCGCGGTCGCCGCGGCGCTCGGCGGCACGTCGCGCCGCATCCAGTTCACGCCCGACCTGCTGCCGGCCGACGTGACGGGCACGAGCGTGCTCGACCCCGCCACCGGCGAGGTGCGGTTCCGCCCCGGGCCGGTGTTCTCGCACGTGCTGCTGGCCGACGAGATCAACCGCGCCGCCGCCAAGACGCAGTCGGCCATGCTCGAGGTCATGGCCGAGCGCACCGTCACGGCCGACGGCACGACGCACACCGTGCCCGACCCGTTCCTCGTGGTCGCGACGCAGAACCCCGTCGACCTCGACGGCACGTACCGGCTGCCCGAGGCGCAGCTCGACCGGTTCCTGCTGCGCGTGAGCCTGGGCTACCCGGACCTCGAGCACGAGCTCGCGGTGCTGCGGCCCGGGTCGAGCGCGGGCGACGTCGCGAGCGTCCCGGTCGTCACGAGCCCCGACGAGGTCGCGCGCTTCGTGCGCGACCTGCGCGCCGTGCACGTGGCCGACCCCCTGCTGCGCTACGTGCGCGCGCTCGGCGAGGCGACGCGCGAGGACGCACGCACACGCCTGGGCGCGAGCACGCGCGCGCTGCGTGCGCTCGTCGGCGCGGGCCAGGTGCAGGCGGCCGCGCAGGGGCGGCACTACGTCGTCCCGAGCGACGTGCAGCGCGTCGCGCACGCCGTGCTCGAGCACCGTCTCGTGCTCACGCGCGAGGCGCTGCTCGAGGGCACGACCGCCGCCGACGTCGTGGCCGCGGCGGTCGAGGCCGTCGAGGTGCCGCGGCCCGCGGCCGTCTGAGGCGCGGCACGTGTCCCGCGGTCTGCGTCCCACGGCGCGCGGCACGGTGCTGACCGTGCTCGGCGTCGCGGCGCTCGTGCTCGGCCTGCTCGCGCGCTACCCGGGGCTCGTCGCGCTCGGCGTCGCGGCGCTCGGGCTGGTGCTCGCCGCGCTCGTCGGGCTCGCGCTGCCGACGCCGCTCGACGTCACGCACCGCGTCGAGCCCGCGCGCACGCCGCGGCTCGCCCCGGCGGCCGCGCACGTCGCGCTGCGCAACGCCTCGCCGTGGCTCCCGCTCGAGGTCGCGGGCACCGACCACGTCGCGGGCCGCGCGCTGCCGCTCGCACCCGTGCGCCTCGCGCCGCGCGGCACGGGGGAGGTCGAGGTGCCCGTGCCGACGGACCGCCGCGGGCTCGTCCCGGTCGGGCCGTTCGTGCTCGAGCGCCGCGGGCTGGCCGACCTCGCCCGTGCGCGCGAGCGCCGCGGCGGCTCGTCGACGCTGCAGGTCGTGCCGCGGCTCCTCGCCGCGTCCGCGCCGCCGCCCGGGCGCCGCCGCGGGCACGTCGGCACCCAGGAGCGCGTCGAGCACGGGGGCACCGACCTCGTGGGGCTGCGCGAGTACGTCCCCGGCGACGACCTGCGCCGCCTGCACTGGGCGAGCACCGCGCGCGTCGGCACCCCGATGGTCCGCGAGGACGCCGACCCTGCGCAGCCGCACCTCACGGTGCTGCTCGACGACCGCGCCGCCGCGTACGGCGACGACGCCGCGGGCGACGGCTTCGAGGAGGCCGTGGACGTCGCGGCGTCGCTCGTGCAGGCGTGCGCGGCCGACGGCGCCCCGGTGCGCTGCGTGACGCTCACCGGCCGGCTCGACGTCGAGGCGCCCGCGGGCGTGCCCGGCTCGGGCGAGCCGCTGCGCGCGGCGGCGCACGCCGCGGACCGGCTCACGGTCGTCGCGCCGGGCGGCCCGCGGGAGGCGTCGCTCGACGCAGCGGTCGCCGTGCCGCCGGGCGGCGGGGCGGTCGTGGACGTGCTCGCCGTGGTCACGGGCCACCGCGCGCCGCTGCCCGCGCTCCTGCTCGCCGGGCGCGGTGCGGCGACCTGCCTGCTGCTCGTCGTCGACCCCGTTCCCGAGCGCGTGCTCGGCGCGTCGGGCGCCGCGACCGTCGTGCGCGGGCCGCGCGCCGAGGACCTGCTGCGCGGCTGGGACCTGGCGGTGGCGCGGTGAGCGCGCGCGGTGCGGGCCTCGCGGTGACCGCGTGGGCGTGCGCGCTGCTGCTGCTCGCGTGCGTGCCGACGGCCGCCGCGTTCACGTCACCCGTGGTCCTCGCGCCGCTCGCGGGCGCCGTGCTCGTCCCGTTCGGGCTCGTCGCGCTCGCGCGGCGCCTGCGCGTGCCCGCGTGGGCGACGGGCACGGCGGTCGTCGCGCTCGTGCTGGTCGTCGCGGCCTCCGTCGCGCGGGTCGGCGCGGTGCCGCTGCCGGACGGCACGGACGACGCGTGGCGCTCGACGGGTGCCGCCGCCGCGCTCGCACCCGTCGCCGACGCGGTCGCGCGGCTCCTCACGGCACCGCGCCCGGCCGCACCGCTGCTCGCGCTGCCGCTGGTCGTGCTCGCGGCGCTCGTCGCGCTGGGCGTCGCGCTCGCGCTCGGACGTCGCGCACCGGCACGCGTCGCGCCGCTGGTCGGGGCGAGCGTCCTCTACGCCGCCGCGCTGCTGCTCACGGCCGGCGCGGCGGACCGCGGCGTCGTCGCGGTCGCGCTCGTCGCGGTCGCGGCCGCGGGGTGGGTGCTGCTCGGGGGCGACGCGGTCGCGCGCGAGCGCGAGGCGCCCCGGCTCGGGCACGCGACGCGCGGCCCCCGCACGCGGTGGCGCGCCGGTGGCGTCGCCGGGCTCGTCGTCGTCGCGCTCGTCGCGGCCGTCGGCGTCGCGAGCGCGGGCGCGGTCACGGGTCGCGCGTTCGAGCCGCGCGAGCACGTCGCGCCGCCGCGCGTCCCCGCGCCGGCCGTGCACCCGCTCGCCGAGCTGTCCCGCTGGCAGACCGACGCCGACGCGACGGTGCTGCGCGTCGCGGGCACGCACCCGGGCTACCTCACGTGGGTGACGCTGCCGGACTTCGACGGCACGGGGTGGTCGGCCGACCTGGACCTGCGCGCGGTCGGGACGGTCGTCGAGCCCTCGCTCGCGCCGGGCCGCGCGCGGTCGGCGGTCGACGTCGAGGTCGAGCTCGCGGCGCTCGCCGGGCCGTCGGGGTCGCCCGGCCCGTGGTTGCCGTCGGCCGGCGACGTGGTCGCGACGACGGCGCCGCGCGCGCTCGTCGACGCCGACACGGGCGTCCTCGCGGTGCCGCCCACGCCCGACGGGCGGCTGCCCGCGGGGCTGACGTACCGCGTGCGCGGCGAGGTCGACGCGCCCGACGCGGCCCGTGCGGCCGGCGCGGGCGTGCCCGGCGGTGCCGAGGTCGAGCGCTACCTGCGCCTCGACCGCGTGCCGCCGGACCTGCGGCGCTACGCGCAGGACGTCGTCGCCGGCGCGCACTCGCGGCTCGACCAGGCCACGCTGCTCGCCGACACCGTGCGGGCCGACCGCGAGCTCGCGGTCGACGCCGTCAGCGGCTCGTCGTACGCGCGCCTGCGCGAGTTCCTGTTCGCCGACCGCGCCGACGGCGGCCAGGTCGGCACGAGCGAGCAGTTCGCGGGCGCGTTCGCGGTGCTCGCGCGCGCCGTCGGGCTGCCGTCGCGCGTCGTGCTGGGGTTCGCGGTGCCGGGCGGCGCCGCGCAGGACGACGCCGCACCGCGCGACGTGCGCGGCGCGGACGTGCGGGCGTGGGCCGAGGTGTACCTCGCGGGCACGGGCTGGGTGCGCTTCGACCCGTCGCCCGACGCGGCGACGGCCACGGGCGTCGCACCGGACGCGCGCCAGCAGGACGCGGGGACCCCCGTCGAGGACGACGTGCCCGTCGACGCGCCGCAGGACGCGCCGGCACCCGACCCGGACGCCGACGTGCCGCCGCGCGACGCCGCCGGGGGCGCGGCCCTCGGTGTCGTGGCGCTCGCGCTCGTCGTGGTGCTCGGTGCGGCCGGGGCCGGCACCGCGGCCGCGCTGGCCGCGCTGCGGGTCGTAAGGCGACGCCGCCTGCGCGCCGCGGGCGCCGTCGGGGCGTGGCAGCACGCGGCCGAGGCGCTCGCGCTGCGCGACGGCCCCCCGCCCGGGGCGGCGACGTCACCCCGGCTCGCGGAGCGGATGGCCGCGCTCACGGGTGTCGACGCGTCCGGGCTCGCGCGGCGCGCGGAGGCCGCCGCGTTCGGCCCCGGCGCCGCGACGGACGACGCGGCGGCGTGGCAGCAGGCCCGCGAGGTCGAGCGGCTGCTGCGCCGGGGCGCGCGTCCCGCCCGGCGGCTCACGTGGTGGTTCGCCCCGCCGCCACGCGCGCCCCGGTCGCGCGTCAGCAGCGGAACCGGGCGACCTGCGCGCTGAGCGCCTGCGCGAGGGCCGCGAGCCCGTCGATGCGCTCGCGGGCCTGCGCGATGCCGCCCGCGACCTCCTGGGTCGCGTCCGCGACGTCGGCCACGTGCGCCGCGATCGCCTCGGAGCCCGCGGCGGCCTCGGTGATGTTGCGGCCCGACTCGTTGGTCGTCGCGGTCTGCTCCTCGACGGCCGACGCGATCGTCATCTGGTAGTCGTTGATCGAGCCGACGATCTGCGCGATCTCCCGGATCGCGTCGGCCGCGCCGCGCGAGTCGGACTGGATCGCCTCGATGCGCCGGGAGATCTCGTCGGTCGCGCGCGACGTCTGCTGCGCGAGCTCCTTTCACCTCGCCGGCCACGACCGAGAAGCCGCGGCCCGCCTCGCCCGCACGTGCCGCCTCGATGGTCGCGTTGAGCGCGAGCAGGTTCGTCTGGTCGGCGATCGCCGTGATGAGCCGCACCACGTTGCCGATCTCCTCGCTGGACTCGGCGAGGCTCACGACCGTGGTGTCGGTGCGGCCCGCGGCGTCGACCGCGGTCGCGGCGACCTGCGCGGCCTGCGTCGCGTTGCGCGAGATCTCGCGGATCGACGTCTCCATCTCGTGCGAGCCCGACGCGACCGTGAGGACGTTCGTCGAGACGCCGGCGGCCGCGGTCGTGACCTCGCCGGCCTGCCGCGAGGCACGGTCCGAGGCCGCCGCGACCGCGGTCGACACCTGCGTGAGCTCCTCGCTCGCGCTCGTGAGCGCGGCGGTCGTCGTGGTGATGTCGCGCACGAGCGCGGCGACCCGCTCGGCGGCCTCGTTGAGGGCGCGCGCCATCTGCCCGGCCTCGTCCTGCGAGTCCGCGGGCACGCGCACCGTCAGGTCGCCCTCGGCGAGGCGCTGCAGCGCGCCGCGCACGGCGTGCAGGCGGCGGATGATGCCGCCCGAGACGAACCAGGCCAGCGTGCCGCCCGCGACGAGCGCGACGAGCGCGGTCGCGATCGTCAGCCAGCGGCTGCGGGTCTCGGTCGCGAGGACCTGCGCGTCGAGGTCGTCCACCTGGGCCTGCACGGCCGCGCGCAGGTCGTCGAGCGCGCCCGCGACCACGAAGTACGCGTCCCAGCGCTCGCCCTGCCAGGTCGCGTCGCCCTCGTCGAGGCGGCCGTCGCGCCACGCCGCGAAGATCTTCTGGTCGGCGTCGACGTAGCCCTGCCAGGCCGCGTCGATGGCGGCGAGCGCGTCCCGGCCGTCGTCGTCGAGCGTCGCGGGGTCGAGGTCGACGACGTTGTCGCGGAACTCGGTGATGCCCTGCGTGTAGCCGGCCATGGTGTCGCCGCCCGACGCTGCGGCGACGTCGCCGCCGTCGACCCGGGACGACCAGGCCATGATCGCGAGGTAGTCGGCGGCCCAGAGCATGCCGTACCGGCCGGCCTCGACCCGCGCCTGCACGGCGACCGCGTCGTCCGCGCGGTCGCGCAGCGCCGCGACGCGGGCGGCGCCCTGCAGCGACGTCGTCGCGACGACGACGAGGCCCAGCATGAGCACGGCCGCGATCGTGAAGACGCGCGTGCGCACGCTGCGGTCGTCGAAGCGGAGACGTCGAGGGCGGGACGTGCTCATGGGGTGCCTCCGGGGGGCGTGGGACGCGAGGTGCGTCTCACCCATCGGCGCCGCCCGCGGCGTCTGAGGGACACGGACGGGTGAACGTGGCCGACCAGGGACCTCCGCCCCTACCGGTCCACGCAGGCCTCGTCGGAGATGCCCCGGCGCTGCGTGTCCTCGGTGAGGATCGCGACCACGCGCAGGCACACGCGCGGCGACTGCGGGTCGACGCCCTCGACCGTGTACGTGGTCGCGCCCGCGGGCAGCGACACCAGCGCGCGCGGCGGGTCGTCGAGCGGGTCGACGACGACGAACGTCGCCCCGCCGCCCGTCGGGTCGCCCCAGCTCAGCTCGACGCTCGTGCCGCGGTCCACGGCCACGAGGTCGGTGGGGGTGACCCCCGGGTCGGACACCTCGGGCTGCAGCGGGCCGGTCGGCGACGGCACGGGGTCCTCGCGGACCGGCACCTCGGCGGCCGTCGGCGTGGGCGAGGGCGTCGGCTGCGCGGTCCCGGGCGCCTGCCGCGCCGACGCCCAGGTGGTCACGCCCACGCCGACCGCGCTGCCCAGCAGGATCGCGCCGCCCACGAACGCCGCGACGCGCACCCAGCCGCCGCGTCCGCCGCCGGCCGTCGCGTCGGGGGCGTCGGCCGTGCGTGGCGGCAGCCCCGGGGGAGCCGGGTGCAGCCCCGTGGCCTCGTCGTCGGCGCCCACGGCCGCCGGGACCGGGGCGTGCAGCAGCGAGAGCGCCGACGGGGCGAGCGCCCGGTCGTCCTCGGGCTGGACGGGCGGCAGCTCCAGCGGTGGGAGGGTGCCTCCCCGGGCGGCCACGGGTGCGGCGGCGGGCGCGGCGTCCGACGTGGCGGGCGTCCCGGTGCCGGGCGCGGGGTCGACGGCGGGGGCCGCGGCCGCCCCCGCTGGC
>NZ_BCRB01000127.1 GCF_001552375.1 Cellulomonas iranensis NBRC 101100 = JCM 18110
GAGCCGCGGCGGTGCGGCGGGGGCGGCGGCCGTGAGGTCGACGAGCGTGCCGTCGACCGTGCCGAGGCTCGACGGCGCGCGGTCGCCGCTGCCGGGGGGCAGGGTCGTGACCGTGCCCGAGCCGCGCCGGCTCACGAGGAACCCCTCGTCGCGCAGCAGGTCGTAGGCGGCGGTCGCCGTGGTGCGGGAGACGCCGAGCGCGTCGGCGGTCTCGCGCTCGCCGGGCAGGCGTGTACCGAGCGGGAGCGCGCCCGAACGGGTCAGGGCGCGCAGCGCGTCGGCCAGCGCCTGGTAGGCGGGGCCGGGGCGGTGCCACGCGCCGAGCAGCACGCGCAGGCGCTGGCCGTTGATCCGTCGGTCGATGGTGATCGCCACGAGGCCACTATGCGCGAAGTGGCCATGGCAGGCAATGCCAAGAGTCGTCGATCCTGGGGCCATGTGGGTGTTCCTCGTTCTCCTCGCCGCGGCCGCGGTCGGTGGGGCCGTCGCGCTGGTGCGCACGGTCCGGGCCGACGGCCTCGGCCACCGTCCGCCGCCCCGCACCGACGTCGAGCCCGGGAGCCTCGCGTGAGCGCGCCCGCCGACGCCGCGACCGTCGCCGGTGCGCGGCGCGACGCGGTCGGGCGGCGCACGGCGCAGCTCCTCGTCGGGCTCGTGCTCTACGCCGCGTCCATCACGCTCCTGCTGCGCGCCCACCTCGGCGCCATGCCGTGGGACGTGCTCTCGCAGGGCCTCACGCGCGTCACCGGCTGGACGTTCGGCACCGTGACGGTCGTGGTGTCGCTCGTCGTGCTCGCGTGCTGGGTGCCGCTGCGGCAGCGCCCCGGTCCCGGGACGGTCGCCAACGTGCTCGTCATCGGTGTGCTCGTCGACCCGTTCCTCGCGCTCGCGGCCCTGCTGCCCGACCCGCTGCCGCTCGCGGCGCGTGTCCTGCTGCTGGTGCTCGGCATCGCGCTCAACGGCCTCGCGACGGCGCTCTACGTCGGCGCACGCCTGGGACCGGGCCCGCGCGACGGCCTGATGACCGGGCTCGTGGCGCGCACCGGCGCGCCCGTGCGCCTCGTCCGCGGCGGCATCGAGGTCGTCGTGGTCGCCGCCGGCTGGGCGCTCGGCGGCACCGTCGGGCTCGGGACGCTCGCGTACGCGCTGGCCATCGGCCCGCTCGTGCACGTGCTGCTGCCGCGCCTGACCGTGCCCGCGCGGCGGTAGCCTGCCGCAGGCAGCGCACGCGGCGAGGAGGACCCAGGCACATGCACACGGTCGGCACGGTGGTGGACGGCTTCGAGCTCACGGCGTCGGGCGAGTGGGTCCGCGTGTCGCCCACGGCGGGGTCCCCGTACCGGCTGGGGGACGTCGTCGACGGGCACATGCTGACGGCCGACCTGCGGTGGGTCCCGCTGCGACGCACGCCGGTCGCGCCGTACGTCGCCGGCGACGTCGTCGACGAGCACGTGCTGACGCCCGAGGGGGAGTGGGTGCCGCTCGCCGACCGTGTGCGCGACCGTGCCGCCACCGGGACCCGGGGCCGCACGTCACGTCCCGCCGCGTCCCCCGGGGGCGACGCCACGGCGGCCGAGCGCGCCGCACGTCGGGCCGCCGAGCAGCGGGCGGCGAGCGAACGGGCCGCGGCCGAGCGTCGCGCGGCTGCCGAGCGGGCGTCGGCGCAGCAGCGCGCCGCCGAGCAGCAGGCCGCCGCGGACCGTGCCGCGGCCGAGCGTGCCGCGGTTCAGCGTGCGGCGCAGCAGCAGGCCTCCGCCCAGCCCCGGACGACCTCCGGGGGCGGCGCCCCGCGCCGCACCTACCGAGTCGGCGAGGTCGTCAACGGCCACGTGCTCACGCCCGACAACCGGTGGGTGCCCGTCAGCGGCCCGGCCACGTCGACGCCGCAGCGTCCGCGGCCCCAGCAGCAGGCGCCCGGCGGCACCTACCGGCGGGTCCTGCCGTTCCTCGTCGTCGGGTTCGTGCTGCTGCAGGTCGTGCGCGCCTGCGGGGCCTGAGGCGCCGCCCGCCACCGGGCGGTGCAGACGCCGGCGCGGCGCGGGGGCGCCGGGGCCGTGCGGGTGCCGCGTCCTCCGGACCCGCGCGGCGACGTCAGGACGGGCGCTGCCCGTGCTTGACCTGCGGCTTCGGCAGGCGCGACGGGCGCACCTGGAACGCGCGCAGCACCGCGTACATCGCCAGCCCGCGCGGCGGCAGGCCCGACTCCCCGAACTTCGCCACGAGCCGCTTCCTGAGTCCCCGCCACATGAGCCAGGCGTCGGCGAGCGAGGCCATGATGTAGACGTACAGCAGCAGGAGCGAGGCGAACGCCACGACCGAGGCGCTGCGCGCCGTCGCGAACTGGATGACCAGCATCACCGCCGCGATCGGCAGGAACAGCTCTCCCAGGTTCCAGCGCGCGTCGACGTAGTCGCGCACGTACCGGCGCACCGGGCCCTTGTCGCGCAGCGGCATGTGCCGCTCGTCGCCCGTGCGCATCGCCTGGTACTCGAGCTCGCGCTGCACGCGCTGCTTCGCGCGCGCGTCCTTCGCGGCGGCGCGCCGGTCGGCGGGCACGAGGGGGCGCTTGTTGCGCGCCTCGGCCTCCTTGCGCGACGGCGTCGGCCGGCCCTTGCCCGTGGTCCCGGGCTTCGGCGGCTCCTCGACGACGGGGGCGTCGACGGTCGGCGGGGGGTCCTGCTTGCGTCCGAACACGACGCCAGGGTAGTCGAGTAGCGTCGTGGGGCGTGACCACCACCGACGCCGTCCCCACCCCCTCCGACGAGCGCGTCGCCGCCCTGCGGGCGCGCGTCGCGTCCCAGTTCGCCGACGTGCGCGCCGACCTCGAGGCGCTCGTGCGCATCCCCAGCGTGTCGAACGAGGCGTTCGACCGTGCGCACGTCGAGGCCTCGGCCGCCGCGGTCGCGCAGCTGCTGCGCGACGCGGGCATGCCGCAGGTCGACGTGCTGCGCGTGACGGGCGCGGACGGCACCGCGGGCGCCCCCGCCGTCGTCGCGCGCCGCCCCGCCCCCGCCGGTGCCCCGACGGTCCTGCTCTACGCGCACCACGACGTGCAGCCCCCCGGCGACGAGGCGCACTGGTCGACGCCGCCGTTCGAGCCGACGCAGCGCGGCGACCGGCTGTTCGGCCGCGGCGCCGCCGACGACAAGGCGGGCGTCGTCGCGCACGTGGGCGCGCTGCGCGCGCTCGGCGACGAGCTGGGCGTCGGGGTGACGGTGTTCGTCGAGGGCGAGGAGGAGGTCGGGTCGCCGACGTTCGTCGACTTCCTGCACGCGCACCGCGAGCTCCTGGCGGCCGACGTGATCGTGGTCGCGGACTCGTCGAACTGGAAGGTCGGCGTCCCGGGGCTGACGACGTCGCTGCGCGGCCTCGTCGACCTCGTGGTCGACCTCGAGGTGCTCGACCACGCGGTGCACTCCGGCATGTTCGGAGGTCCCGTGCTGGACGCCGTCACGCTGATGTCGCGCCTGGTCGCCACGCTGCACGACGACGCGGGCGACGTCGCCGTCGCGGGGCTCGTGCACGCCGACGACCCCGAGGTCGACTACGACGAGGACGACCTGCGCGCCGACGCGAGCGTGCTGCCCGGCGTCCGGCTCGCCGGCACGGGCCCCCTCACGGCACGCCTGTGGACGCGGCCCGCGATCGCCGTCATCGGCTTCGACGCGCCGCCCGTCGCCGGTGCGTACAACGTCGTCACGCCGCGCGCGTCGGTGAAGCTGTCGGTGCGCGTGGCTCCCGGCCAGGACCCGGCCGCCGCGACGGCCGCGCTGCAGGAGCACCTGCTCGCGCACGCGCCGTTCGGTGCGCGCGTGTCGTTCCGCGACGGCGAGGAGGGTCGTCCGTTCCAGGCGCCGCGCGACTCCGCGGGCATGCGCGCCGCGCGTTGGGCGATGGGCGCGTCGTGGGGCACGCCGCCCGTCGACATCGGCATCGGCGGCTCGATCCCGTTCATCAGCGACCTGCTGGACGTCTACCCGGACGCCGCGATCCTCGTCACGGGCGTCGAGGACCCCGACTCGCGCGCGCACGGCGCCGACGAGTCGGTGCACCTCGGCGAGCTCGAGCGGGTCGTGCTCGCCGAGGCGCTGCTGCTCGAGGTCCTGGCGCCGCGCGGCTGACCGACGGCGCCGCGTCGCGGCCCGGGCTCAGCGGTGGGCGACGTCCACCGCGCGGGCCCAGGCCGCGACGTCGGGGGGCAGCGCGGGGCTCTCGCGCGGCGCGCCGTCGATCAGCTCGACGACGTCGACGGGCGCGATCCGGTCGCCCGCACGTGACAGGAACCGCCCGGCGACCCAGCCGCGCGCGACGTGCTGCTCACCGCGGCCCATGACCTGCTCGAGGTAGACGACGCGCTCGTCCCAGCCCATGACGCGCGTCGTCACGGTGAACCGCTGCCCGAGCGTCAGCGAGCGGCGGTACTTCACCGTCGACGCCGCGACCACGGGGTACCAGCCGTGCCGGGCCAGGCGCCCGAACGCGCCCAGGTCGGCGAGGAGGTTCGACCGCGCGACGTCCATGTACTGCAGGTACACGCCGTTGTTGACGTGCCGGTACAGGTCGAGGTCGCCGGGGCGCACCCGCAGGTGCGTCACCGAGTCGTCGAGCAGGTCCATGCCCGGCACCGCGCGGCGGGGGCGGGTCGTGGCGAGCAGCAGCTGGATCATCCGTGACACGCGCAGGACCCTACCGACCGGCGCGCGTCGGTCGTGCGGCCGGCCGAGGATCCCTCAGGCGGGTGCGGGGACGACGTGCTCGATGCCCCACCGGACGCCGTCCGCGGCGGCGGGGGAGTCGAGCCGCGCGACGAGGTGCAGCGCGAGGTCGATGCCGGCCGTGACGCCCGCCGAGGTCACGACGTCGCCGTCGTCGACGAACCGCACGCCGCTGCGCACGTCGACGGTCGGGTCGGCGGCGGCGAGCTCGCCGAGCGCGCCGTGGTGCGTCGTCGCCGGCCGCCCGGTCAGCAGGCCCGCGGCGGCGAGCACGAGCGCACCCGTGCACACGCTCGCGACCAGCGGTGTCGCCTCCGCGGCGGACCGCAGCCACGCGAGGTGCGCGTCGTCCGTCATGAGCCGCCGCGCGTCCGGGCCGCCGGGGTGCACCAGGGCGTCGAGCGGGCCGACGTCGGACGCGCGGGTGGTGGGCGTGATCTCCATGCCCTTCGCGCAGCGCACGGGGGCGCCGTCGAGCGAGAACGTCAGCACCTCGGCGCCGAGCGCACCGTGCTTCGCCCACTGCGCGAGCACCTCCCACGGCCCGACGGCGTCGAGCTCCTCCACGCCGTCGAACAGCAGGATGCCGACGCGCGGCGGTCGGGGTGCGGTCACGGCGTCCTCCTGGTCGGTCGGGTGTCTCGGGCGTGCTGCGTGGTGGGTCAGTGGCCGGGCAGCGCGAGCATCTGGTCGAGCGCGACGCGCGCCCAGTGCGCGTCGTCCGGGTCGACGACGATGCGGTTCGGCACCCGCCCGGCGACGAGCTCCTCGAGCGCCCACACGAGGTGCGGCAGGTCGATGCGGTTCATGGTCGAGCAGAAGCACACCGTCGAGTCGAGGTAGTGCACCGTGAGCTCCGGGTGCTGCTGCGCCAGGCGCCGCACCAGGTTGAGCTCGGTGCCGATCGCCCACGACGACCCGGGCTCGGCCGCGTCGAGAGCCTTGATGATGTACTCGGTCGAACCGACCATGTCGGCCGCCGTGACGACCTCGTGCTTGCACTCGGGGTGCACGAGCACGGTCACGTCCGGCACCGCCGCACGGATGTCGGCGACGTTGCGCGCCGAGAACCGGCCGTGCACCGAGCAGTGCCCGCGCCACAGGATCATGCGCGCGTCACGCAGCTGCTGCGCCGTGAGCCCGCCGCCCGGCCTGCGGGGGTCGAACACGACGCAGTCGTCGAGCGACAGCCCGAGCGCCTGCACCGCGGTGTTGCGGCCCAGGTGCTGGTCCGGCATGAACAGGACCTTGCCGTGCCCGTCGACGCCGCCGACGCGGTCGAACGCCCACCGCAGCGCGACGTGCGCGTTGGACGACGTGCAGACCGTGCCGCCGTGCCGGCCGGTGAACGCCTTGATGGCCGCCGTCGAGTTCATGTAGGTCACGGGGACGGTGTCCTCGGCGACGCCCGCGTCGACGAGCACGTCCCACGCGTCCTCGACCTGGTCGATCGCGGCCATGTCGGCCATCGAGCACCCCGCGGCCAGGTCGGGCAGCACGACCTGCTGCGCGTCCGACGTGAGGATGTCGGCCGACTCGGCCATGAAGTGCACGCCGCAGAAGACGACGAACTCCGCGTCGGGTCGCGCGGCCGCCTCGCGCGCGAGTTTGAACGAGTCGCCCGTGACGTCCGCGAACGCGATGACCTCGTCGCGCTGGTAGTGGTGGCCCAGCACGAACGCCCGGTCGCCCAGCGCGACGCGCGCCGCGCGGGCGCGTTCGACCAGCGCCGGGTCGCCCGGGGCCGGGAGAGCGCCGACGCACTCGACGCCGCGCTCGGACGCCAGGTCCACCCCGCGGCCCAGCAGCAGCAGCGCGGACGGTGCGGGCTCGGTGAACGTGCCTGTGGTCGTCGTCACGGCGGCATGATCCCACAGCGCCCGCCGGCCGCCCGTGCACGTCGCGCGTGCCGGGACGGCCGCACCGGCGTGCCACGATCGTCGCGTGCGCGTCCTCATGGCTCCCGACGGCTTCGGCACCCGACTGACCCCGGCGCAGGCCGCCGACGCGCTGCGCGACGGATGGCGCGCGGGGGCGCCGCACGACGTCGTGGACGTCTGCCCGCTCGCCGACGGCGGCCCCGGGTTCGTCGCGACGCTGCACGCGAGCCTGGGCGGCGACGTCGAGCCGGTCACCGTCACGTCACCGCTCGGCGCCCCGGTGCCGGCCGCGCTGCTGCGCGTCGGGACGACCGTGCACGTCGAGTCCGCGCACGCGCTCGGCCTCGACCTCGTGCCCGACGACCGCCGCGACCCCACGCGCACGACGAGCCGCGGCGCGGGGGAGCTCGTCGCCGCGGCGCTGCGCGGCGCGCGCCGCGTGGTCGTGGGCCTGGGGGGCTCGGCGACCAACGACGCGGGCGCCGGTCTGCTGCTCGGGCTCGCGACCGCGCTGCTGCCGCCCGGCGCGGTGGCCGAGCGCGTCGCCGCGCTGCTCGCCGCGGGCGGCGGCGGTCTGGGCGAGGTCACCGCCGACGACCTCGCGTGGCTGCCCGACCTGCGCGCCGCGCTGCGTGACGTCGACCTGCTCGCGGCCGTCGACGTCGACGTCCCGCTGCTCGGCCTGCAGGGCGCGTCGGCGGGTTTCTCGCAGCAGAAGGGCGCGACGCCGGAGCAGGCGCAGGCGCTCGAGCGCGCCCTCGGCGCGTTCGCGCACGCCGCGACCACCGCGCTGGGTCCGGTGCGCACGGGCCCGGGGGCCGACCTGCTCGGCGGCGGCCCCGACGTGCGCGCCGCCCGGCTCACCGGCCTGCCCGGCGCGGGTGCCGCC
>NZ_BCRB01000128.1 GCF_001552375.1 Cellulomonas iranensis NBRC 101100 = JCM 18110
GGCGGCGGAGCGCCGGGTCACCGCCGCGGGTGGCACGCTCGACGTCGAGCGCGGGGACGGGCACGGGGACGGGCGCGGCTGGACGCTGAGCGCGCGGCTGCCGACGGTGGGTGCCGCGTGACCGGCCCGGTGCGCGTGCTGCTGGCCGACGACCAGGAGCTGCTGCGGCTCTCGCTCGCGACCGTCCTGGGCGCCGACCCGCGCGTCGAGGTCGTCGGGACCGTCGGGGACGGGCGCGCCGCCGTCGACGCCGTGCTGCGCGAGCACGTCGACGTCGTCCTCATGGACGTACGCATGCCCGTGCTCGACGGCATCGCGGCGACCGCGCAGGTGGTGCGGCTGCGCCCGCGCACGCGCGTGCTCGCGCTCACGACGTTCGACCTCGACGAGCTCGTGCTGGCCGCGCTGCGCGCCGGGGCCAGCGGCTACCTCACCAAGGACGCACGCCCCGAGACGCTCGTCGAGGCGATCTGCGACGTCGCGGCCGGCAGCGCGGCGCTCGCGCCGACCGTGGCCGCGTCGCTCGTCGAGCACGTGCGGCGCGTGCCGGCGCCCCGGCCCGACGCGGTCGCGCGGCTGTCGCCCCGCGAGCGCGAGGTGTTCGACCTCATCGCCGCCGGGCGGTCCAACGGCGAGATCGGTGCCGCGCTGCACCTCACGCAGAACACCGTGAAGACGCACGTGCGCGCGGTCCTCACCAAGCTCGACCTGCGCGACCGCGTGCACGCCGTGATCTACGCGTACGAGAACGGCCTGGCCGGGCCCGCTCACCCCGCGGGGTGAGGGCCGCCCGCCGCGCGGGGTGAGGTGCGGGCCGGTGCGCGGCTGGGAGCGTCGACCGCGAGGGCCGCCGCGGCCCGGCGAGGAGAGCAGCACCATGACCGCACGGGACACCCGCGCACCCGAGGGCACCACGCCCGTCCCCGACGACCTGCCCAACGCGCTGCCCGACGCGACCCTGACCCCGGACCGCGACCCGCGGCGGGTGCTCGCGTGGTTCGTCGGGACCCTCACGGCCGTCACGGCGGTGGCCCTCGTGCCGCTCGCGGTGGCCGGTGCGGACGCCGACGCGTTCAACGCGACGGTGCCGCTGCTGTCGTGGGCGCCCACGCTCGCGGCGTTCGTCGCGCACCTCGGCACCGGGCGTCGCACGCCGTTCTGGCGGTGGGCGGCGGTCCGCCCGCTGCGCACCGGCCGCGTGCTGCGCACGGCAGGGCTGCTGGTCGCGGTGTTCGTCGCGGTGCCGGCCGTGACCACGGCCGTCGGGGTCGCGACGGGTCTCGTCGCGTGGCGCCCGACCGACGACGCCGCGGCCCTCGCACCGCTCGTGCTGCCGTTCGCGCTCGTCGCGATGCTCACCGTCACGGGCGAGGAGATCGCGTGGCGCGGCGCCCTGCACACCACGCTCGCCCGGTACGGGCTGGTGCGCGCGACCGTCGGCATCGGCGCGCTGTGGGCGCTGTGGCACCTGCCGCTGCTGCTGGCCTACCGCGCGGGCGGCGCCATGACCGGGCGCGACGTCGTGGCCTCGATGGTCAACCTGCTGGTGGCCGCGCTCGTGATCGGCGCCGCGCGGGCGCTGTCGGGGTCCGTGTGGCCCGCGGCGTGGGCGCACGCGCTGCTCAACACGACGCTCGTGTACGCGTCGTCCAACCTCGTGACGCCCGCCGCCGAGCTGGGCGACGGCGCGTTCTGGGCGCTGCAGGCCGTGACGTGGTTCGTGCTGGGCGGCGCGGGGGCGCTGCTGCTGCGCGCCGCGGCGCGGCGGGCGGCGCGGGCGTAGCCGGCCGGCGCGGGGCTGCCCGTCGACGGCCGGCGTCCGGTCGTCACCCGACGGGCAGACCCCGCGCGCGCTCGCGCTCGACGAGGGACACGGCCGCCCAGCGGCGGCCGCCGGCGACGACGAACCCCGCCTCGGCGAGGTCGCGCAGGTGCGCGGTGACCGTCTCGGCGGGCAGCGCGCAGCGCTCCGCGAGCGTCGGGACGTCGCACGGGCCGTGCTGGGACAGCTCGAGCAGCACGAGCGCGCGGCGCGCGCCCGCGTCCTGCGAGACGTGACGGAGGGTGGGTCGGTGGTGCACCGGGCGGCGGCCCGGGCGTACGGGGGTGGTCGGGCGCGGACGCGCCACGGTCGTGCTCATGGGGGTGGTTCCGTTCCTGCGCGCGCTCGCCGTGGCGGCGCGCGGTGCTGTGCGTGCCCGGCGGCGGGGTGCCGCGGGCGTGGCCACGGCGCGCAGGGGTGCGCACGGGTCGCGGCCGGTCGCAGGCGGTTCACCGCGCACCCGACGTCGGGGGCGGACCGGTCGCGCCGGTGGCGCGGACCGTGGAGAGCCTGCTGGACGTGACACGAGCCCGGCACCATCGGTGCCGGGCTCGCATCCGAACTGCGCGCCCGGAGGGACTCGAACCCCCAACCTTCTGATCCGTAGTCAGATGCTCTATCCATTGAGCTACGGGCGCACGGCCCCGAGGAGCCGTCGAGAACTGTACAGGCCCACCGGCCGGGAGCCCAAACCGATCCAGCCTGACGTGGCCCGGATCACGTGCCGGCAGGGTGCTCAGCATGCTGACCGTCCAGAAAGAGACCGTTCGGGTAGGCGCTGGCACCCCCGCCCGTGCCCCGTCCGGGTGGCTCCCGCGCGAACCGGCTCCGCGCGGGTCGGCCCGTGTGCCACGGTGTCGTCCCGCTGCGCGGCCGACGACGTCCCGCACGTCACGAACGCGCGCGAAGGAGTGCCCGGGTGGAGGGTCGTCGGCACCACGCCCCACGCCGCCGCACGGGCACGCCCGGGGACGGCTCGCGGTGAGCGCGGCCGAGGTGCACGCCGCGCTGCAGGGCTGGGTTGCGCGGCTCGCCTCGCTGGGCGCCGCGGTGGTCCCGCGCCTGCGTCCCGCCCTGACGTACCCCGAGGCCGTGGCGCTCGCCGCGCGGCACGGCTACGAGGCCGGCGAGGACCTCGTCGCGCTGTGGACGTGGCACGACGGCACCACCCCCGGGCTGCCGCCCGCGCACCTCGCGCCCGGGCAGGAGTTCGCCCCGCTCGACGCGAGCCTGCGCCGCTCGCGGGAGTACCACGAGGCGTCGCTCGCCGAGGCGCGCGGCGACCGCCGCACGTGGCAGGCGCACTGGGTGGTCGCGGTGCACGGGCACGCGCTGCCGCTCGTGCTCGACGGGTCGCGCCCCGGCCCGGACACGTTCCGTCACGACCCGCACGCGCACCCGCTGCACGTCGCGCGCTCGACGCTCGCGCAGCGCGTCGCGCGCTGGCACGAGATGGTCGACACGGGCACGTGGCGCGTCGCGCGCGACGGCACGTGGGACGTCGACCTCACGCACCTGCCGGCGGTACCGCACGCGCACCGGCAGGACCTCACGTGACCGCGGCGCCCCACGTGGCGGCGGCGGCCGCGTCGCGCGGGTGAACGCGCGGCCCCGCCCTGGGCGGTGTCGGCGCCGCTCCCTAGACTCGCGGCCGTGACGACCCGCACGTTCGCGCAGGCCTCCCACCTGGGCGAGGACGGTCTGACCCTCGGCCTGGCCCCCGCGCTGACGCCCGCCGGGCTGGTCGCCGACCCCAGTTTCTTCCACGGGTTCGCGGCGCACCCGCAGGTGCTCGCGCGAGGTCTGCTGACGCTGGCCGACGTCAGCGCGACCCGGTACTTCCAGTACACGCCCACCACGCAGCGCGACCCCGTGCTGACGGCGCACGGGGACCGGCTGCGCGCCGAGTGCTTCTCGGCGTGCAACAGCGTGTACGCGCGGCTCGACCTGCTGCCGGACGCGTTCGACTCGGGCGAGGCGTCGCACGGCACGACGAACGTCGACATCGGCCTCGCGACGCGCACGGCGCTGTCCCGCGTGGGCCGCGAGCGGCTGCTGCACCTCGACGTCGGCAGCGGCGGCCTGAGCGTGTCGAGCCCGCAGGAGACGGTCGCCGAGCGGCCCGTCGAGATGCCTGGGCGCTGGGTGCGCGCGCTCGGGAACGTCGCCGAGCTGCACCACGGGCTCGCGCCCGCGTTCACGGTCGGCGCCGCGCACGCGCGCGCGTTCGTCGCGGCGCTGCCCGCCGCGACCGGCACCGGGCGCACGGGCTGGCTCGTCGCGGGCCCGGCCGGGGTGCGCGTGGCGGCGCGGCCGACGCGCGGCGGCGTGCACGTGGCCGGGCTGCACCGCCTGAGCGCGGCCAAGCGGCTGCTCACGCACGTCACCGGCATGACCGTGCACGGCGGTGCCGAGCCGGGCGCCGCTGCCGTCGAGCTCGCGCTGCCCGGGGCACGCCTGGTGCTGGGGCTCACGGACGAGGCGTGGCGCGGCCACTCGGGTGAGGGGTCGCTGCTGGCGGCGCTCGCGGGCGCGTCGGTCGTCGAGGACGCCGACCTGGTCGCGGCGCTGCTCGCGTTCGAGCCCGTGGTCGACGTGCCGCGCCTGAGCCGCGAGTCCGCGCTCGACGACGCGCGCGTGCGCGCCGCGCTGGCCGTGCTCGCGGCAGACGGCCGCATCGGCTGGGACCTGCACGACGCGGCCTGGTTCCACCGCGAGCTGCCGCACGACCCCGCACGCGTCGAGAAGGACAACCCGCGCCTCGTCGGCGCCCGGCGCCTGGTCGCCGACGGCGCCGTCGTGCGCGTCGCCGACGGCTGGGCCGTGCGCAGCCGCACGCCCGGCTCGCCCGACCACCACGTCGCACGGGACGGCGGGGTCGCGCGCTGCACGTGCCCGTGGTTCCTCGCGCACGGCACGGGCCGCGGCCCGTGCGCGCACGTCCTGGCCGTCCAGATCCTCACGGAGGACCCCGCATGAACCCCGCGCTCGCCGCCGCCGTCGACGTGTTCCGCACGCTCGGCTGGGACCGCGCGACCCTCGACGACGCCGAGACCCTGCCGCTGGGGACGCCCGAGCAGCAGCGCGTCGCGCGCGACGGGCTCGCGACGGGCGAGTGGGGCGCGTGGGGCCACCTCGACGGGAACACGTACGGCTGGATCAGCGGCATCGACGTGGACCGGACGATGCTCGCGGTGTTCGCCGTGCGCGTCGGGGTCGACGCGAAGCGGTCGGCGGCGCTGCTGCCGGGTACGCAGGCGGTCGACGACGAGCGGGCCACGCGGCTGCTCGCGGCACGCGGTCCGACGTTCGCCGCGCAGTTCGTCGAGGCCGCGTGCCGCGCGGACCGGCGGCTGTGGGAGCACTCGACGAGCGTGCACGCGGGCGCTGTCGTGCGCCTCGTGGACCTGCACGACCTGCCCGTCCCGGCGTCGGTCGAGTACCTGCGGGACTGGGCCGTCTACGCGCAGGGCGCGCTGACGGGCGAGGGCGAGCTGTTCCCGCGCGAGCGCGGCTGGTGCCCGCCGCGGGTCGTCACGCGGCGCCTGCCCGAGCACGTGCGGCAGGCCGTCGCGCTGGGCGTGCCCGCGACCGGACCGTTCGGCGCCGTGGTGCCCGCGGCGGTCGAGCAGGGGCTGCTGGACCACGACGAGGCGGTGACGCTCGTGCTCGCGGCGCTGGACTCCGCGCAGCGTCCCGGCGACCGCAAGGCGTGGGCGCAGGTGCTCACCGGTCCGCTCGGCGTCACGGGCGACGCGCTCGTGCCGCACGCCGACGCGCTGGTCCCGGTGCTCGCGCACGGCGACTCGGCGGTCGTCGAGGCGATCGCCCCCGCGCTCGTCGCGGGCGTCACCGAGGACCTGCTGGCGGACGTGCTGACCGTGAGCCTGCTGGTGCGGACCAAGAAGGTGCTGCGCCTGCTGCTCGCCGAGGCGGCACGGCGCCCCCGGCCGTCGGACGACGTGGTCGCGGCCGTCGCACCGCTCGTGCTGCCGCACGCGGGCGTCACCGACCGCACGCTCGCGCGCGCGGCCACCGCGCTGGCCGATGCGTGGGGCATGGCGCCCGACCCGGACGACGCCTCGGACGACGCGCCCGTCGGCGGCCTGTGGCAGGACCCGCCGCCCGTGTGGGACGTGCCGCGCCTCGACGTCGGCGAGCCGTCCGCCGCCGCGCTCACGGCCGCGGCCGCGACGCTCACGGGGCGGCCCGACGGCGTGGTCGACGTCGAGGTCGAGCGGTTCCTCGCGCTCGCGAACGCGGTCGCGCACGCCGACGTCGCCGCGGCGCGCACCGCGCTCGGCGGGGTCCGCACGTCCTGGGTCGCGGGCCTGCGGTGCGTGCCGTCGTGGGTCGCGGGCGAGCCGTCCCCGCTGGCCGACCGGCCCGCCGACCCCGAGCGGTGGAACGCCTCCCCGCTGGTCTGGGACGTGCTGCACGCGCGCGAGGCGTCGGTGGTCGCGCGCCTGGGTGCGGCCCCCGTGCTGCTGTCGACGCCCACGTGGGTGGACCTGCGCATCGACCCCGCGGACCTGGTGGTGCGGCTGCGCGCGTACGCCGACGCCGGCGCGACCGCGGCCGAGGCCGACCTGTTCCTGGCGATGCTGCGCGCCGACGGCGCGCTCGTGACGGACGACGTGCTCGCGGCGCTCGACGCGCTGCCCGTGCCGGTGGTGCTGCAGGACGGCACCGACGCGGGCGTCACCGCGGGCCCCGCGCTGCGCCGCCACCTCACCGACCCCGTGCGCGAGCCCGCGCTCGAGATCGACCCGCAGCGGCGACGCTGGAGGCCCGCGACGCCGGCCGTGCCCGCGTCGCTCGACGCGTTCCCCCGCCGCGTCGGCGCCAACCGGTACGCGCACCCGGGGTTCGAGACGTTCCCGACCTGGGGCGACGCCGCGGGGCGTGCCGTGGGGGCGGCCGAGGACGCGGCGTCCGGGCTCGTGCTGCGGCAGGCCGTGCGGCGCGCGACGCCGCTGCCGCCCGGCACGGCCGTCAACCTGCTCGCCGCGCAGCGCGGGTTCCACGCGGTCGCGGCGCCCGACGGCACGACGGCCGTCATGGAGGCCTGGGAGCGCGGGCTGCTGCGCCCCGGCGTGCCCGACGTGCGCCTGCTGGACTGGGCCGAGACGCCGTCGAGCCTCGCGGCGCTGGCCCGTGCGCTGCGCGAGCTCGCGGGCGAGGGTCTGCTCGCGGTGGTGTGGCTCGTGCTCGACGACGTGGTCGCGGCGTCGCTGCGCGCACCGCGCATGCTCGCGGGCACGGCCGACGTCGCCGAGGCCGTGCAGGCGCTGCTGCCCGAGGTCGAGGCCGCGGTCGCGGCGGGCGTCGCCGACGCCGGCGTGCTCGCGCTGCCGGGCGTGCGCGCGCTGGCCGGGCGCGGCGGGTCG
>NZ_BCRB01000129.1 GCF_001552375.1 Cellulomonas iranensis NBRC 101100 = JCM 18110
AGAGGTCGATCCAGCCCCACCCTGCACGGGGTGAGAGGTCGATCCACCCCACCCTTGGGTGGTGAGAGGTCGATCCAGCCCCACCCTGCACGGGGTGAGAGGTCGATCCAGTCACCTCTGCCGGGCACCGCGGAGAAATGACGCCACGCCTGACCGGGGCGCCCGCGAGGATGGGCGCGTGCAGCACGATCTGACCCTCGAGGGCCACGGCGTCCGGCTCGTCCCGCTCACGCGCGAGCACGCCGCGGCGCTCGCGGCGTTCGTCGACGAGCGCGTCTGGCGCGGCATGACGACGCCCACGCCCCGGGGCGTCGACGACCTGCTGGGCGTCGTCGAGACCGCGCTCGCGACGCCCGCGCGGTACGCGTTCGCGGTGCTCGTCGACGGCGAGGTCGTCGGGTCCACGTCGTTCTACGACGTCGACCTGCGCATGGGGCGCCTCGAGGTCGGGCACACGTTCTACGACCCGCGCGTGTGGGGCACGCACGTCAACCCCGCGTGCAAGCTCCTGCTCATGACCCACGCGTTCGAGACGTGGGAGGTCGCGCGCTGCGCGTACCGGGTCGAGGCGCGCAACGCGCGGTCGATCGCCGCCGTCACCAAGCTCGGCGCACGGCCCGAGGGCCGGTTGCGCGGGCACCGCGTCGCGGCCGACGGCACGCGCCAGGACTCGTTGTACTTCTCGGTGCTCGCCGACGAGTGGCCCGACGTCCGCGCACGGCTCGTGGACCGGCTCGCGGGGCACGACGTCGCCGACGGCCGCACGTCGGTGCTGCTGATCGGCGGCCGCTCGGGCGTCGGCAAGTCGACGGCCGCGGCCGCGGTGCACGACCTGCTCGTCGCGCGCGACGTGCCCCACGCGCTCGTCGAGGGCGACGCGCTCGACCTCGCGCACCCCGCGCCGTGGGAGCACGGCGTCGCGGCCGCGAACCTCGCCGACGTCTGGCGGCGCTACCGCGCGCTCGGGCACCGCCGCCTCGTCTACACCAACACGGTCAGCGTGCTCGAGACCGAGACGCTGGCGGCCGCCGTCGGGGACCGCCCGCACGTCACGTCCGTGCTGCTCACGTCGTCCGACGCGACAGCGCGCGAGCGCCTCGCGCGCCGCGAGCAGGGCGCGTCGTACGACGCCCACGTGGCGCGCTCCGACGCCGCGGCGGCTCGGCTCGAGCAGGCCGCTGGGCCGCACGTGCACCGCGTGCCCACCGACGGCCGCACGCCCGCCGAGGTCGCGGCAGACCTGGTCGCGCTCGCGGGCTGGTGAGCACGACGACGACCGGGCGCTGACCGCGGGCCGGCATCCGCGGATCGGGGGACCGGGACCGGGGTACCGGGATCCGCGCCCGGGACCCGTCGACCGGGGCCCGGGGGCCGCGACCCGCGGCTGGCTCCCCCCAAGCATGGCCGGCGCAGTCAGTCCTCGACGACCAGCCCGACGTGGTGCGCGAGCAGCGGCGCGAGGTCGTACAGCTGGTCGGTGCTGACCCGTGCCCCGCCCAGCCCGCCCACGCCGTCGACCGCGCGCAGCCGCGCACCGCGCAGGTCGCACGCCGTGAGCCGCGACTGCGAGGCGTCGAGGCGCCGCACGTCGCAGTCGACCACGACGAGCCTGCCGACCCGGGCGTGGCTGAGGTCGAGGTCCCCGAGCGTCACGCCCTCGAGGCGCAGCTCGTCGACCGTGGACTCGCGCAGGTCGAGGTAGTCGACCTTGCCGCCGGTCACGCGCACCCGGGTCCAGCTCGACCCGAACGCGCTCAGCGCACCGATCCGCACGTCGGCGAGCGTCGTGTCGCGCCACGTCGACGACGGTGCGCGCAGCGTGCCCGCGCGCACGGCCCGCCACGTCGAGTCGAGCACGCGGGCGCGGTCCAGGTCGACGTCGTCGAGGTCGCAGTCCTCGACCTCGCACTCGAGGAAGCGCGCGCCCGTGGCGTCGCGGCCGCGCAGGTCGAGGCCGCGGAACGCCAGGCCGTCGAGGTCGGCGTCGGGCTCGAGGTCGTACGCGTCACCGGTGAGCATGTCCCGACCCTCCCACGCGTGTCGGACACCGGAGGCGGGACCCCGCCCGACGTCAGGCGGTGAGCGGCGTGACCGTGCCCGTGAGGTGCGGCTTCCCCGACCGAGCGTGCCACACAGCGAACGCGTGGCCGTCGCCGTCGCGCGCGACGCGCACGTCGGGCGTCGCGGGCAGCAGCACCGGCGCCGCGAACTCGACGTCCCACGCGAACGCGTCGCCGCGCGCCGCTCCGACGTCGGCCAGCGCGCGCGACGCCGTGAACATGCCGTGCGCGATGGCCCGGGGGAACCCGAACGCGCGCGCGGTGAGCGGGGACAGGTGGATCGGGTTCCGGTCGCCCGAGACCGCCGCGTACCGCCGGCCCGTGTCGGCGGGCAGCTCCCAGCGGCCCGTGCGCACCGGTGGCGTGAAGGCGGCACGCTCGGCCCCGCCGTCGTCCCGGCCGTCCGGCAGCCGCACGCCCTTGGCGAGGTACGTCGAGACGCCGCGCCACGCGACGTCGCCGTCGGCGGCGACCTCGGTGACGAGGTCCACCTGCGTGCCCGACCGGTGCGGCCGCAGGTCGCGCGCCCACGCACGGACGCCCAGGCGGTCGCCCAGGAGGAGCGGCCGACGCTGCTCGACGCGGTTCGCCAGGTGCACCACGCCCAGCAGCGGCAGCGGGAAGTCGTCGCGCACCATCACCGCGGTCGCCACCGGGAACGCGAGCACGTGCACGAACCCCGCGGGCAGCGCGTCCGTCGCCGGCTCGCCCAGCAGATGCTGGTATGCCGTGAGGTGGTCGACGTCGGCGCGCACGTCGTCGACCGCGTAGGTGACCTCCGGCAGCGTCCAGCCGCCACCGCCACCGCCACCGCCACCGCCACCGCCACCGCCACGCCGGCGCGCGGACGCGACGAGCCTCCGCGCGTACAGCCCGCCGAGCCCCGGCACCCGCGGCAGCGCGACCAGCGCGTCCGGCGCGCCGCGCGTCACCGGCCCACCAGGTTCTGCCCGCAGACCCGCAGCGTGCGGCCCACGACCCCGCCGGCCGCGGGTGACGCGAGGAACGCGATCGCCTCGGCGACGTCGACCGGCTGGCCGCCCTGCTGCAGCGAGTTCAGGCGCCGTGCGACCTGCCGCGTGAGCGCCGGGATGCGCGCGGTCATCTCGGTCTCGACGAACCCCGGCGCGACCGCGTTCGCGGTGCCGCCGAACGGCACGAGCAGCGGCGCGGTCGCGCGGACCATGCCGATGACACCGCCCTTGGACGCCGCGTAGTTGGTCTGCCCGCGGTTGCCCGCGATGCCCGACGTCGACGCGAGCGACACGATGCGCGGCGCGTCCGTGAAGTCGCCCGACGTCAGCAGCGCCTCGTTGATGCGCAGCTGCGACGCGACGTTCACCGCGAGCACCGACGCCCACCGGTCCTCGCCCATGTTGGCGAGCAGCTTGTCGCGCGTGATGCCCGCGTTGTGCACGACGACGTCGAGCCGCCCGTGCCGCGCCGTGGCGTGCGCGAGGATCCGCTCGCCCGCGTCGGGCGCGGTGACGTCGAGCTGCAGCGCCGTGCCGCGCACGCGGTTGGCGACCTGCGCGAGCTGCTCGCCCGCGGCCGGCACGTCGACCGCGACGACGGTCGCGCCGTCGCGCGCCAGCACGTCGGCGATCGCGGCACCGATGCCGCGCGCCGCACCGGTGACGACCGCGACCTTGCCGGCCAGCGGGCGGTCCCAGTCGGTCGGGAGCTCGCCCGCGTCGGAGTCGACCTCGAGCAGCTGCCCGTCGACGAACGCCGAGCGCGTCGACAGGAAGAACCGCAGCGCGCCCACGACGCTCGGGGCCGTCACCGGCACGCCGTCGGCGACGACCACGCCGTTGCCCGTCGCACCGCCCCGCAGCTCCTTGGCGAGCGAGCGCAGCAGCCCGTCGACGCCCTGCCGCGCGGCCGCGACCGCGGGCGCGTCGTCGGCGCCCGCGGGGCGCGACACCGTGACGACCCGCCCGCCCGCCCGCAGGCCCTTGAGCACCGAGCCCGCGGCGAGCACCGGCCCCTGCAGGTCGTCCGGGTGCGTGACGTCGGTGAGCACGAGCACCACGGCCGCGTACCGCACGTCGGGGGTCGCGTGCCGGTGCACCTCGAGGTCCCAGCCGTCGAGGACCGCGGGGGCGTCACCCGTCGGCGCCACGCCGCCCGCGGGTGACGAGAGCAGGGTCGCGACCGCGTCGGCGTCGGCGCCCGTGCCGAGCACGAGCGCGGGGCCGTCGAGCAGCGGCTGCCCGGGCCGGTGGCGGCGCAGCACCGCGGGGCGGGGCAGGCCCAGCTGGGCGGCGAGCTTCTTGGTCAGCCCGCTGTTGACGAGCTCGAGGTACCGGTCGGTCATCACGACTCCTGCGTCGTCGGTGGGGCGGGTCGCACCCGAGCGGGTGCGGGTGCGGGTGCGCGGTCAGGCGGCCTCGAGCAGCGCGGTCAGGCCCAGGCCGCCCGCGGCGCAGATCGACACGAGCGCGCGCACGGGGGACTCGTCGCCGGCCGCGACCTGCGCCGCCCGGCGGGTGTGCAGCTCCTTGGCGATCGTCGCGACGATCCGGCCGCCGGTCGCGGCGAACGGGTGCCCGGCGGCGAGCGACGAGCCGTGCACGTTGAGCCGCGCGGGGTCGACCGTGCCGAACGCGCCGTCGAGGCCGAGGCGCTCACGGCCGAACTCGTCGGACCCCCAGGCGGCGAGGGTCGTGAGGACCGTCGACGCGAACGCCTCGTGGATCTCCACGTAGTCGAGGTCCTCGAGCCGCAGGCCGTGCCGTGCGAGCAGCCGCGGCACGGCGAACACGGGCGCCATGAGGAGCCCGTCGACGCCGTGCACGAAGTCGACCGCGCCGGCCTCGGCGTCGACGACCGCGGCGAGCGGCGTGAGGTCGTGCGCCGCGGCCCAGTCCGCCGACCCGAGCAGCACGGTCGACGCGCCGTCGGTCAGCGGCGTCGAGTTGCCGGCGGTCATGGTCGCGGGCGCGTCGAGGCCCAGGCCGAACGTGGGCCGCAGCGCAGCGAGCTTCTCGAGCGAGGAGTCGGCGCGCAGGTTCGCGTCGCGCGTCAGGCCGCGGTACGGCGTGACGAGGTCGTCGAAGAAGCCCGCGTCGTACGCGGCTGCCAGGCGCTGGTGGCTGCGCAGCGCGAGCTCGTCCTGCGCCTCGCGCGTGATGCCCCACTGCGCGGTCGTGAGGGCCTGGTGCTCGCCCATCGACAGGTGCGTGCGGGGCTCGGACGTGCGCGGCGTCGCCGGTGCGAGGTCCTTCGGCCGCAGACGCGCGAGGGCCTTCAGGCGCCGCTGCGGGGTCTTCGCGTGCGACAGGTCGAGCAGCACCCGACGCAGGCGGTCGCTCACGGCGATCGGGGCGTCGGACGTCGTGTCGACGCCGCCCGCGACCGCGGACTCGAGCTGGCCGAGGCGGATCTTGTTGGACAGGGACACGACCGTCTCGAGGCCGGTCGCGCAGGCCTGCTGGACGTCGTACGCGGGGGTCGTCGGGGCGAGGGCCGAGCCGAGCACCGCCTCGCGCGTGAGGTTGAAGTCGCGGCTGTGCTTGAGCACGGCACCCGCGGCGACCTCGCCGATCGTCTCGCCCTGCAGCCCGAACCGCGCCACGAGGCCGTCGAGCGCGGCGGTGAGCATGTCCTGGTTGGACGCCTGCGCGTACCGCCCGCCGGCGCGCGCGAACGGGATCCGGTTGCCGCCGAGGACGTACGCGGGGCGGGGGAGCGTGTCGGAGGCTGCGGTGCTCGTGCGGGTGGCCATGGGGCGGTCCCTCTCGGCGTCGATGACGGTGGGTCGCGAGCGGCGCCGGGCGGCCCTGCGCGAGGGCCGTTGGTCCCGGACCTGTGTCCGAAACCCACAGTACCTGATACCTTCGGTTTCGTGAGTTCTGTCACATCGGGGTCGTCGACGGCGACGTCGCCCCGCCGCCGCCGCGACGACGCGACCGGACGGTCCGCCGCCCGGTCGGTCCCGGTCGCCCTCGCCGGCTCCCCCGTCGAGACGCCCTTCGGCGGCGACCACGACGCCCCCGAGGACGGGCGCTCCACGCGGTGGGCCGACCACCGCGAGGCCCGCCGCGCCGAGCTCGTCCGCGTCGCCCGCCGCACCGTGCACCACCACGGCCCCGACGTCTCGATGGAGGAGATCGCGGCCGCCGCGGGCACGTCCAAGTCGATCGTCTACCGGTACTTCAGCGACAAGACCGGCCTGCAGATCGCGGTCGCCGAGGCCGTCGTGCTGCAGATGCAGGGCGCGCTCGAGGGCGTGCTGCGCGTCGCGCCGACGCCGCGCGAGGGCCTGCGCGCGATGGTCGCGGTGTACCTCGAGATGATCGAGTCCTCGCCGCACGTCTACGCGTTCGTCACGCGCCACGGGTCGGTCGAGTCCGACGGTCCGCTCGGCCACTTCCTCGCATCCGTCACGGCGCTCGTCGCCGCGCCGTTCGCGCGCGGGCTCACCGACGAGCGCGACGGGCGGCGCGTGGCGCGCCGGCCCTCCTCCCACGACCCCGCGACGCCCGGTGCCGCGGCCACCCTCGCCGACCCCTGGGCCGCCGGCGCGGTCGGCTTCGTGCGCGGCGCGGGGGAGTGGTGGCTCGCGCACCGCGGCGAGCCGGGCGTGCCCGACCGCGAGGCGCTCACGGCCCAGCTCGCCGCCTGGCTCTGGGCCGGGCCCGTCGGCCTCCTCGCGCGCGACCACCCGCGCGCCGGCGACCCCGGACCCGCGGCCCCCGACCCTCGTCCCGCCCACCCGGCGGCGCACCACCCCACGGCCGGCGACGACGCCGGCACCACCCCCAGGGAGCAGCGATGACGACGACCGACCGCCCGCCCGCCCGCCC
>NZ_BCRB01000130.1 GCF_001552375.1 Cellulomonas iranensis NBRC 101100 = JCM 18110
GGGCGCGGCGCCGCCGTGAGCGCCGCCGGGGCGGTGCGGACGAACCGCACGCGGTCGCCGGCGCGCAGCAGGGCGGCGTCCGCGGCGCCGCGGGACGGGTCGAAGAGGGCGAGGTCGGCGCGCCCGAGCAGCCGCCACCCGCCGGGCGTCGGCGCCGGGTAGACGGCCGTGAGGTCGCCCGCGACGGCCACCGAGCCCGCCGGGACCCGCGTGCGCGGGCGCGCGAGGCGCGGCACGTGCAGGACAGGGTCGAGGCCGGTGACGTACGCGAACCCCGGCATGAAGCCGCCGAACGCGACCCGGTACCCGTCGGGCCCGCCGGCGAGGTGCCGTGCGACCACCTCGTCGACCGTCAGCCCGAGCGTGCGCGCGACGTCGTCGAGGTCCGCGCCGTCGTACACGGTGGGCACCTCGACGGTGCGCGCGGGTGCACGCCCCGGGCCGGCGTCCTGAGCGTCGTGGGCGAGCGCCGCGACCTCGGCCGCCCACCGCGCACGGCTGCGCGGCTCGCCGCGGACCAGCACCGTGCGCGCCGCGGGCACCACGTCGACGACGCCGCGCGGCGGGTCCGCGCGCAGCCGGGCGTCGATCCCGTGCACGGCGGCGAGGTCGGCGACCTCGACGAGCACGGCGTCGTCGCCGTAGGGCTGGACGGTCGTCACGGGGTGGGCCCGTGCCGTGGTGGTCCGGGTGCGCGCCGACCGACCGCGCGCGCCGCGGCCGTGCGTGCTCCGCCCGCGGAGGGGCCGCCCGGCTCCGGAGCGCCCGGGGCGAACGGCCGGACGTCCACGCCGGCGTCGGCGAGCGCCGCGCGGACGGCCGTCGCGAGCCCCACGGCGCCCCGGGTGTCGGAGTGCAGGCACAGCGAGTCGGGGCGCAGGCGCACGGGTGTGCCGTCGACGGCCGTCACGACGCCGTCGACCGCGAGCCGGACGGCGCGCTCGGCGGCGACCCGCGGGTCGGTGACGAGCGCACCGGGCTCGGTGCGCGGCACGAGCGTGCCGTCGGCGCGGTACCCGCGGTCGACGAACGCCTCGACGACGGTCCGCAGGCCCGCGTCGGCCGCGAGCGCGAGCACGCGTGAGCCCGGCAGGCCGAGCAGGGCCAGGTCGGGGTCGACCGCGAGGACCGCGTCCACGACAGCGCGCGCCTGGACCGCGTCGTGCACGACCGCGTTGTACAGCGCGCCGTGCGGCTTGACGTGCGTGACGCGCGCGCCGACGCTCGCGGCCACCGCGACCAGCGCCCCGAGCTGCGCGGTCACCTGCGCCCGCAGCACGTCGGGCGCGACGTCGACGTGGCGACGGCCGAACCCGGCGCGGTCGTCGTACGACGGGTGCGCGCCGACGGCCACGCCGCGCGCGAGCGCACCCGCGCACGTCGCCGCCATGGTCGCGGCGTCGCCACCGTGGTAGCCGGCGGCGACGTTCGCGCTGGTCACGAGGTCGAGGAGCGCCTCGTCGGCCGGGGGCTCGACGCGCCACGGCCCGTCCCCCTCGCCGAGGTCCGCGTTGAGGTCGATCGCCGCCATGACCCGATCCTCCCGCACGCGCACCCGACCCCGGGCGCCTCGGGGTCGGGCGCCCGCCGGCGCCCGACGAGCCGGTGGGAGGATGGGGGCGTGGGTCCCGGCGAGCTGCTCGACGTGCTGCTCGCCGGCGGCCGGCGGGCGGACCGGGCGACCCACGTGCGGGACCTGCCGGCACGGCCGGGTGCGCGCGCGGACTGGCCGGCGTGGGCCGACGCGGACGTCGTGCGGGGGTACCGCGCACTGGGCGTCGAGCGGCCGTGGGAGCACCAGGCGGACGCGGCCGACGCCGCGTGGTCGGGGCGCCACACGGTCCTCGCGACGTCGACCGGGTCGGGCAAGTCGCTCGCGTTCTGGCTGCCCGCGCTGTCCGCCGTGCGCCGGGGTGCCGCGGGAGCGCTGCTCGACCCGGGCCGCATCGAGTCGGTGCAGCGCCGCCCGACCGTGCTGTACCTCAGCCCGACGAAGGCGCTCGCGGCGGACCAGCTCGCGGCGCTCGAGCGGCTGCTCGCGGCGGCGGGCACGCGCGACGTGCGCGTCGCGACGTGCGACGGCGACACGTCGCGCGACGAGCGCCGCTGGGTGCGCGAGCACGCGGACGTGGTGCTGACGAACCCCGACTTCCTGCACTTCGCCCTGCTGCCCGCGCACGCGTCGTGGTCGCGCGTGCTGTCGTCGCTCGCGTTCGTGGTGGTCGACGAGTGCCACGCGTTCCGGGGCGTCTTCGGCGCGCACGTCGCGCTGGTGCTGCGGCGGCTGCGGCGGCTCGCGGCCGCGTACGGCGCGTCCCCCGTGGTCGTGATGGCCTCGGCGACGACGTCGGACCCCGCCGCGAGCGCGGCGCGGCTGCTGGGCGTCGACGCCGACGACGTGCACACGGTCACCACGGACGCGTCTCCCGCCGGCCGCAAGACGCTCGTGCTGTGGCAGCCGCCCGAGCTGCCCGGGGGCGACGGGCCGTGGGCGTCGCTGCTGCCGGACGAGGACCCGTGGGCGACCGTCGTGGTGGCTCCTCCCCCGCCCGACGTGCCCGAGGGACCGGGCGGCGCGGACGGGGCCGGCTCCGCCGACGGCCCGGCGGACCCGGGCGACCCGGACGGCCTCGCGGCTCGCGGCTCGGGCGTCGACGGTCCCGCTCCGCAGCCCGCCCCGCCGACCGAGGGATCGGGTCCCGTGGGCACGGGCGAGCGCCTCGTGGCCGTGCCGCAGGACCGCCCGCGACGCACGGCGACGGCCGAGGTCGCCGACCTGCTGGCCGACCTGGTGTCGGCCGGTGCGCGCGTGCTGGCGTTCACGCGGTCGCGCCGCGGCGCCGAGTCGGTCGCGGCCACGACGCGCGACCACCTGCGCGCGGTCGACCCGATGCTGCCGGCCCTCGTGTCGTCGTACCGGGGCGGCTACCTGCCGGAGGAGCGGCGCGCGCTGGAGGAGGCGATCCGCGCGGGTCACCTGCGCGCGCTCGCGACGACGAACGCGCTCGAGCTGGGCGTCGACATCTCGGGCCTGGACGCGGTGCTCATCGCGGGGTGGCCCGGCACACGCGTGTCGCTGTGGCAGCAGGCGGGGCGCGCCGGACGCGCCGGCGCGGAGGGGCTCGTGGTGCTCGTCGCGCGCGAGGACCCGCTCGACACGTTCCTCGTGCACCACCCCGAGGCCGCGCTCGACGCACCCGTCGAGGCGACGGTGTTCGACCCCGGCAACCCGTACGTGCTCGCGCCGCACCTGTGCGCGGCGGCGGCGGAACGGCCGCTGCGCAGCGAGGAGCTGGACCTGTTCGGGCCGCGGGCTCTCGCGGTGCTGGGTCAGCTCACCGAGCGCGGGATCCTGCGGCGCCGCTCGTCGGGCTGGTACTGGACGCACGCCGAGCCGGCGAGCCGTCTCACGGACCTGCGCGGTGCGGGCGGTCAGCCGGTGCGCGTGGTCGAGAGCGCGACGGGTCGGCTGCTCGGCACGGTGGACGCCGCGTCGGCGGACGCGACCGTGCACCCGGGCGCCGTGTACGTGCACCTGGGCGTCACGTACGTGGTCGACGAGCTGCACCTCGAGGACGGGGTCGCGCTCGCGACGCGGCGCGACGTCGACCACGGCACGTGGGCGCGGTGGGTCACGTCGACCAGCGTCGTCGAGGTCGAGCGCGAGGTCGCGTGGGGGCCCGTCACGTGGTCGTTCGGGCAGGTCGACGTGACGACGCAGGTGGTCGGCTACCAGCGTCGCCGGATCCCCGACCTGCAGGTGCTGTCGACGCACGACCTGGACCTGCCGGCGCGCACGCTGCGCACCGCCGCCGTGTGGTGGACGGCCCCGCCGGAGGTCCTGGAGCGGGCGGGGGTCACGCTCGAGGTCGCACCGGGTGCGCTGCACGCCGCCGAGCACGCGTCGATCGGGCTGCTGCCGCTGCTCGCGACGTGCGACCGGTGGGACCTGGGTGGCCTGTCGACGCTCGTGCACCCGGACACGGGGCACGCGACCGTCTTCGTGCACGACGGCCACCCGGGCGGCGCGGGGTTCGCCGAGCGCGGCTTCGACCTGGGGCCGGTGTGGCTGCGCGCGACGCGCGACGCGATCGCCGCGTGCCCGTGCGCGACCGGCTGCCCGGCCTGCGTGCAGTCGCCCAAGTGCGGCAACGGCAACGACCCGCTCGACAAGGCCGGGGCGCTGCGCCTGCTGTCCACCGTGCTCGCGCACGCCGCGACGAGCGGGACGACGTCGTCCGTCTGACCTTCCCCGGCTGCGCCGCGGGCGGGCGAAGACCGCGTTGGTAGCCTGGCGCGATCATGGCTCTGGTTCATCCTGACGCGCGGTCCTGGGCCGAGGCCCACTCGGCCGCCGGGTCCGTGCGGCTCGGCATGCTCGAGGCGATGGCCTGCCAGTCGTACCCCGAGGTCGTCGCGACGTTCGGCGACGACGGCGCCGCGATCGCCGAGCTGATCGACGACCGCACGCCCAGCACCGCGCGGCGCGCGCTCACCGGCCTCGGTGTCGTCCTCGTGATCGCCGCGTTGATCGCGCCGATCGCCGGGGTCGCCGTGCTCGGTGCGGAGTCGGACCTCGTCGAGCGCATGCCGGCGGACCGGTCGGTGCCGATCGCCGCCGTGTGCTTCGCCCTCGCCGTGGTGGCGCTCCTCGTCACCGGCGTCGCCTGGGTGCGTGGCGGCGCCCGGTGGTCGGGGATGGTCTGCGGCGTCGGAGCGGTGTTCGCCGTGTGCGGGGTCTTCGCGTCGATCAGCATGCCGACCGTCGCGGGGCGCGACGGCTACGACCTCCCGACGACCATGCAGGTCCCGGTGTGGACCACGCTGGCCCTCGGGCTCCTGCTCACCGTCGTGACCGTGCTGCGCTTCCGGGTGCGCGATCCCGAGCCGCCGGTCACCCCCGACGCACCGACGACGACCGGCGATCGCCACGTCGCCGAGCTGGCCGCGCGCGGCATCCCCGACGCCGAACGCGTCGCGATCCTGGCCGATCGCGACGCGGCGCTGCGCGTCCTCGCGGAGCGCGGCCTCCTCGACGAGACGACCCTGGGCCGTGCGCTCGAGGCGCCGCTGGGCACCCTCTTCGCTCTCGAGGTCCCGACGGACGCCGGACCGGACAGCACCCGCTGACCTCGGCCGGGGCGCGGCGGGGCCGTTGGAGCGGCCCTCCTCCAGCGACGCCCGCAACCCGGACCGCCGGGCCGTGCGCACGCTCCCGACGGGACCGACGCGCGCGGACGAGGGACCGGACCGCCCACCCAGGCGCCGAGGTCCGCCGCGCGCGCCCGACCGGCGCGTGCGACGACCGGCGGCACGTGGCCCGGCGCGGGCGACGCCGCCGGCCGCACCGACGGGTGCGTCGACCCGGACGTGCACGGTCACGTCACCGCGCGCGCCCCGCGCGCAGGACGTCACCGACGCGCCGTTGCGGCCCGCGGCCTGCGCGGCGTGGCCGCACGGGTCGGCGCCGCCGTCGGCGACGTGCTGCGCACCGGCGAGCGCGGCCAGGTCGGCGGCCGCCGCGGCACGGGCACGCGCCGTGTACGCGCCGCCGACGAGCCCGGTCGCCGCGACGAGCACGAGCGCGACCGCGACGACCCCGAGCACCAGCACGGCGCCCGAACCGCGGTCGTGAGCCGCCGCGCCGGGCGCCCGCACGCGGCCGCCGCCCGGAAGTCTCACGGCTCGGTCCAGGCGGTCGCCGAGGCCGCGGCGCGCAGGCCGGTCCCCCATGTGATGAACGGTGCGCTGACCGCGACGGTGACCCACCTGCCCTCGCGCTGCACGCGGACGTCGCCGCCGCGCGCACCGAGCACGCGGCGCGCCGCGTCGACGACCTCGCCGTCGGACTCCCCCAGCGCTGCCACGCGTGCCGCGGTGCGCGCCGCGTCGAGGCACGTGAGCCGGACGACGGTCGCGGCACCGACCGCGAGCACGGCGACGAGCACGGCCGCCACGGCCACCATGCCCACCGCGAACTCGGCGGTGACGGCGCCGCGGTCGCGGACGCCGCGCCCCGCGGCCGGGGCCGCATCGCCGGGACGGCCCCCACGACCGCGACGCCCCGCGCTCATCCGCCCAGCGCCTGCGCGATCAGACCGGTGAGCAGCGCCTTGACCTGACCGCCCTTGAGCACCACCAGCAGCACGCCCGCGAACGCCACGGCCGCGAGCGTCGCGATCGCGTACTCCGCGGTCGCCATGCCCTCGTCCGTCGCGCGGCGCGCGCGGGCGACCACGCGAGCCCCCACGCTGGCTCCTGGTGTTCCGCCGCACGCGCCGTGCACGCTCGGTCGCCGGACGCGTCGACCCCGTCCTCGCCCCAGTCCTCGTCCCAGCCCTCGCCCCCACCCTCGTCCCAGCGTTCGTCCCATCGGTCGGCTCCTTCTCGTCGTCCTCGTCGGACGCCCCGTCGGCGCCCGGCACGAGAGTCGCGGGACGCGCGTCACCCGCGGGGGGCGGCCACGCGGACCTGCCCGGCGCCGAGTCGACGCAGGGACTGGGGGCGGGTGGACGCCGCGACCGGGACGTCGCCGACCCGCACGCTCACCACCTCGCCGGGCGGACCGGCCACCGCGCCGGCGGCCCGACGATCCGCCGGGCCGCCGGGACGCCGAGCCACCCAGCCGACGGGCCGCACCTCACCGGCCGAGGAGGTCCCCCGCCAGCCCCAGCACGACCGGCACGAGACCGAGCAGCACGAACGCCGGGAGGAAGCACGCGCCGAGCGGCAGCGTCAGCCGCACGCCGAGCGCACCCGCGGCAGCGCGCGCCGCGGCGCGACGGTCGCGCCGCCGCCGGTCGG
>NZ_BCRB01000131.1 GCF_001552375.1 Cellulomonas iranensis NBRC 101100 = JCM 18110
GGCAGCGGGCCGGCCGGCCGGCTCGGCGGGCCCGTCGCCCGCGTCCCCCGCACCGGTCCCGTCCTCGGCCGCGTCGGACGCGCCGTCGCGCGTGCCGTCGACGTGCACCCCGCGCGCGGTCAACCACACGACGAGGACGGCCGCCACCACGATCGCGATGTCTGCGACGTTGCCGATGAACAGCCGCCAGTACGCGAGGAAGTCGATGACGTGCCCGTGCAGCGGCCCCGGCTCGCGGACCATGCGGTCGACGAGGTTGCCGAGCGCACCGCCGAGCAGCAGGCCCAGCGCGACGGCCCAGCCGGGCGAGCCGAGCCGGCGCGACACCCGCACGATCACGACCACGACGGCCGCCGCGACGAGCGTCAGCACCCACGTCATGCCGCTCGCGATCGACAGCGCGGCGCCGTCGTTGCGCACGAGCTGCAGCCCGAACACGTCACCGAGCAGCGGCGTGCGCTCACCCGGACGCAGCGCCGCGACCGCCCACACCTTGGTGAGCTGGTCGACCAGCAGGACACCCGCGGTGAGCGCACCGAACACGCGCAGCAGACGACGGCGCCGTGCCGGGTCCACCGCTGCGGCAGCGGCGGGCGTCGGCGCGGCCGTCGCGCCCGCCGTCGGGGCGGCGCCGTCCGGGCGCTCGTCGGGCAGGGCGGTGTCGTCGTCCGTCATGGGCACCGCAGGAGTCTACGGGCGCGTCAGCGCCGCTCCTCGCGCTGCTTGCACGTCACGCACAGCACGGCGCGCGGGAACGCCTGCAGGCGCGCCTTGCCCACCGCCTGGCCGCACGACTCGCAGACCCCGAACGTGCCGGCCGCGAGGCGGTCGAGCGCGTGCGTCGTCTGCTCCAGCAGGTCGCGCGTGTTGTTCACGAGCGTCAGCTCGTGCTCGCGCTCGAGCGCCGACGACCCGGAGTCCGCCTGGTCGTCACCGGCGCCGTCGCCGGAGTTGCGCAGGAGCTCGGAGAGCTCGGCGTCGGCCTCGGCCAGCTCCGCGGTCAGGCGTTCGCGGTCGGCGGTCAGCTCGGTGGCGACCTCCGCGAGCTCCCCGTCGGTCCACGGGTCCTCCCCGTCACGGACGGGCAGCACCGCCACGAGGGCCGCCCGACCCTTCTGCGACCCCGTCGTCAGCGTGCTCAGTGCATCGTTGGTGCTCACGGACGTTCCCCCCGTCTCGAGTGCGGCGACTGTATGCGCGTCTGCGCCCGCGCACAACATCACGCGCCGCCCCCGCCGCGGGCGCGACACGCCGTGCCGACCTGCACCCGCGCCGTGACGTGGGGCACGCGACGACGGCCGGGGCGGTGTGGTCGCGCGACCACACCGCCCCGGCCGTCCCGGGGTACGCCGACGCCGCCGGGGGTGGCACCTCCCCCGGCGGCGTCGTGGTACGTCAGATGCTCTGCGTCTCCGCGACCGGCTGACCCTGGCCGGAGCGCGGGGGCAGCGCGTTGCCGCGGTTCTCGAGGTCGCCCAGCAGGTTCTCGAGGTAGCTCTTCAGTCGCGTGCGGTAGTCGCGCTCGAAGACGCGCAGCTCGTCGATCTTGCGCTCGAGGAGCGACCGCTCCTGCTCGAGCTGGCCGAGCGTGCGCTGCGACGTCTCCTCGGCCTCGCGCACGATGCGGGTCGCGCGGGTCTTGGCCTCGTTGATGAGCCGGTCCGACTCCTCCTGGCCGCTGCGGACGTAGTCGTCGTGCAGCTTCTGGGCCAGCGCGAGCATGCCCGTCGCGGACTCCGGCTCGCTGCTGCGACCCGGCGCGGGCGCCGACGTGGCCGCCACCGGCGGCTGCGCCAGGGCCGGCACGGGCGCGGGCTGCACCGGCGCGGGCGCCGGGGCGGGAGTGGGCTCGGGCGTCGGCTCCGGCTTGGGCGCCGGCGCGGACTGCTGGGCCCCGGCACGGCTCAGCTCGGCGATGCGCCGCTCGGCGGCCGCGAGCTTCGTCTTGAGGTCGTCGTTCTCGCCCTGCAGGTCGCGCAGGGTGTTGACGACCTCGTCCAGGAAGTCGTCGACCTCGTCCTGGTCGTAGCCCTCACGGAACTTGGTCGCCTGGAACTTCTTGTTCAGGACGTCGTCTGCGGTGAGCAGTGCCATCGTCGTCACCTCTGTCGGTCGTACTGGGTCCGGTCGGCGGCAGTCAGTCCACCGACCACCTCGGGCCACGGTAGCGGAGTTTCGGGGCGGTGCACGCCCCCCGGGGCACGGGCGACGCGGGTCGCCCGGCGTGCATCACGGCGGGTCCGCCGCGGTGTCGTTCGGCTGCTCACACGCTCGCGAGCAGCGACATCAGGAACGTGCAGCCCAGCGCGAGCACGAGGAACGCGAGGTCCAGACGCACCGAGCCGATGCCGATCGGGGGCAGCACGCGTCGCAGCGCGCGCAGCGGCGGGTCGGTCACGCTGTAGGCGACCTCGGCGACGACCAGCACGAAGCCGGTCGGCCGCCACTCGCGCGCGAACACCTGGACCCAGTCCAGGACGAGCCGCACGAGCAGCAGCAGGAAGAAGACGAGGACGACCAGGTAGAGCAGGTTCGCGAAGATGCGCACGCGTCAGCTCTGGTTGTAGAAGCCGGCGCGCGCCGGCGGCTCGGGCGCCGCGGTGTCGCCCGCGAGCTCGACGTGCGCGGGCGAGAGCAGGAACACCTTGGCGGTGACCCGCTCGATGGCTCCGTGCAGGCCGAAGATCAGCCCGGCCGAGAAGTCGACGAGCCGCTTGGCGTCCGCGTCGTCCATGTCGGTGAGGTTCATGATCACGGGCGTGCCCTCGCGGAACGCCTCACCGATCTTGCGCGCGTCGTTGTACGAGCGCGGGTGGATCGTCGTGATGCGTCGCAGGTCGCCGGACTCGCGCGGGGCGGGCGCGGCCTGCACGCGCGGCGTGCGGTGCAGCGGCGTCACCTGCGCCTCGTAGGTCTCCTCGGGCACGGCGGTCTCCGTCTCCTCGTACTCCTCGAGGTACTCCTCGTGGTCGGACCGGTCGTCGGCCAGGCCGAGGTACAGCATCGTCTTGCGCAGCGCTCCGGCCATCGCGTCGTCTCCCATCCGCCAGGTCTCCCCGACTCCCGCGCCCCCGCACGCCCCGTCACCGTCGGACCGGTGCCGGGCGTCCCTGCGCTGGTCACGCTAGCAACGCGGACCGCACGCGGCTCGGCGACACGCGGGCGTGTCGGGAGTCGGGCGCACCGGCCGTGACCTGTGCCACGTCACGGCGCCGCGGCGGGGTCCACGAGCCGGACGACGCCCGCGAAGCGCCCCGTCGCCGGGGCGCGCTCGTGGACGGAGCGGCGGTGCGAGTAGAGCGCCGCGTCGCCGTAGGTGTCGCGGCCGTCCACGTGGACGTCGCCGACGCCGCACGCCGCGAGGACCGCGACCACGCCCGCCGCGAGGTCGACCGCGGGGGTGCCCGCCGCCGTCATGCCTGCGGCCGCGGGGACCCGGGCCGCGACGGCGTCCCGCATCGCCGCGGGGACCTCGTAGGAGGCGGCCGCGATGCAGGGCCCGACGGCCGCGCGGGTGCGGCCGGGGTCGGCGCCCAGCGCGACCATCTCCGCGACGGCGGCCTGCAGGACGCCGGCCACGAGCCCCGGGCGACCCGCGTGCACCGCCGCGACGACGCGCGCCACGGGGTCCGCGAGCAGCACGGGCGCGCAGTCGGCCACGTAGACCCCGAGCGCGACCCCGGTCGCCGTGGTCACGAGCGCGTCGGCGCGGACCTCGGGGTCGAGACCCCCGGGGCCGACACGGACGACGTCGGCGCCGTGCACCTGGGTCGCGAGCACGAGCGGCGCACCGAGGCGCTGCGCGACGGCGTGCCGGTTGCGGGCGACGACCCGCGGGTCGTCGCCGACGGCGGACCCGAGGTTGAGCCCTGCCCACGGTCCGGCGCTCGCCCCGCCCGCCCGCGACGTGAACCCCGCGAGGACACTCGGCCCGAGCGGGACGACGGCGAGCTCGACGTCGTCCGCCGGGGCGGGCGCACCCGGCACGACCGCCCCTACTTGAGGAAGTCGGGCACGTCGAGGTCGTCGCGCTCACGACGGGCCGGCGGCTCCTCGGCGAGGACCCGCGGCACCTCGAGCGCACCGGTGACCGGACGCGGCTCGGCCTCGGTCGACAGGAACGCGGGCACCTCCTGCTGCGGCGAGGCCCCCGTCGCCGCGGACGAGCCCACGGGCACGAGGTCCTCGTCCGCGACCTGCACGGGGCGCGGCGTCGGCACGGCCGACGCACCCGGCAGGGTCGTGACGGGCGCGACCGCGGGGACCTGGCGGGCCGTCGACCCGCTCACCTGGCCGAGCGCGCGGCCGTCGCGGCGCTGCACCGGACCACCGCCGTCGAACCCGGCGGCGATGACGGTCACGCGCACCTCGTCGCCGAGCGCGTCGTCGATGACCGCGCCGAAGATGATGTTCGCCTCGGCGTGCGCCGCCTCCTGGACGAGGCGCGCGGCCTCGTTGATCTCGAACAGCCCGAGGTCGGAGCCGCCCTGGATCGACAGCAGGACGCCGTGCGCCCCGTCGATGCTCGCCTCGAGCAGCGGCGAGGAGATCGCCATCTCGGCGGCCTGCACGGCGCGGTCCTCGCCGCGCGCGTACCCGATGCCCATGAGGGCGGACCCGGCGCCCTGCATGACGGACTTGACGTCGGCGAAGTCGAGGTTGATGAGGCCGGGGGTCGTGATGAGGTCGGTGATCCCCTGGACGCCGGACAGCAGCACCTGGTCGGCGGAGTGGAACGCGTCGAGCACCGAGACGTTGCGGTCGGAGATCGACAGCAGCCGGTCGTTCGGGATGACGATGAGGGTGTCGACCTCGGCGCGCAGCGCGTCGATGCCCGCGTCGGCCTGGACCGAGCGGCGGCGGCCCTCGAAGGTGAACGGCCGCGTGACGACACCGATCGTCAGCGCGCCGAGCGAGCGCGCGATGCGCGCGACGACGGGCGCACCGCCCGTGCCGGTGCCGCCGCCCTCGCCCGCGGTGACGAAGACCATGTCGGCGCCGCGCAGGACGTCCTCGATCTCCTCCGCGTGGTCCTCGGCGGCCTTCTTGCCGACCTCGGGGTCGGCGCCCGCGCCGAGCCCGCGCGTGAGCTCGCGGCCGACGTCGAGCTTGACGTCGGCGTCGGACATGAGCAGGGCCTGGGCGTCGGTGTTGACGGCGATGAACTCGACACCCTTGAGGCCGACCTCGATCATGCGGTTCACGGCGTTGACGCCGCCCCCGCCGATGCCGACGACCTTGATGACCGCCAGGTAGTTCTGCGGAGCTGCCACGGTGGGTGCCTCTCGTTCGCGGGTCGCGGCGTGCTGGGCCGCTGGTGCTCGCCCCGGCGCGCGGGACTGGTGCGATGAACCTTCACCCTCAGGTTGAGGGTGAGAGTTATGTCAGGTGTGTTGTCGGGACGTGACGCTAGGTCGCCGCTCCCCGTCGTTCAACGACCGCCGCGCGCGTGTCGGCGATCCTCGCCGCCATCGGCGGCGTCGACCCCGTCACCGGGTGATCGGCAGGCGCGGTGCGGACACGTCGAGGACCGACGCACCGGCCGCCTGCGGCGCCGCACGCAGCGCCTGCAGCACAGCGATCTTCAACGGCGTCTCGTCCGCGCTCCCCCAGTCGACCTGGGGACCGTCGCGCAGCTGCATCGTCACGGTGTCCTGCGTCCGGGCCGCCACCGACCCGACCTGCGCCAGCAGGTCGGGCGGCAGCTGCTCGAGCACCCGCAGGACGGCCGTCAGCGTGCGCTCGTCGCCGACCGGCACGTCGACCGTGGGCAGCCCCTCCGGCGGGGCGTCGGCGCGACCGACCTGCACGCCCTGCTCGTCGAGCAGGACGACGCCCCCGCCGTCCGGCTCGGGGACCGCGGCGACCGGCTCGCGGGACACCAGCTGGACCGCGAGCCCGTCCGGCCACTCGCGCACCACGCGCGCCTCGCGCACCCCCGGCACGTCGAGCACGGCGTCGCGCAGACCCACGGTGTCGAGCCGCGGCAGCGGCGTCCCCGCACGCTCCGCGACCACCGCGAGCACCTGGTCGACCGCCACGACCGTCCCGGCCCCCGTGACCTCGACCTTCTGCGGGTCGAGCGCGAGCACCGGCGACAGCAGCAGCAGCCAGGCCAGGCCCCCCGCGCCCAGGACGCCCCCGGCCGTGAGCAGCAGCTGCCGGCGCGCGAGGTGCCGGCGCGCCCGCGCGCGCTCGGCGAACCGCTCCTGGGACGTGGTGGAGACCACGGCCGGTCGCACGGGCCCGGAGAACCGACCCGTCGTGTACGTCGTGACGGTCCGCGTCGCCCCCGTCGACGGCACCGTCGGCGTCGCACCCGACGTCGCGCGCGCCGCACCCCGCGCACCCTCGCGCGGCGTCGCGTCGGCAGCCCGTGCCGGACGCGACCCGGGACCGCTCGCCGCGCGCCCCGACCCGCCGGCAGCCGCCCGTCCGTCGGCGGGCCCC
>NZ_BCRB01000132.1 GCF_001552375.1 Cellulomonas iranensis NBRC 101100 = JCM 18110
CCGAGCGGCACCGCCGGCGCGCGGGACCGGTCGGTCGCCGAGCCGGTCGCCCCGCTCGCCACGCCGGTCGCCCCGCTCGCCGCGCCGCTCCCCGCACCCCTGGCGGACCGGGTGCGAGCGCTGCTCGCGCGCGGCGGGCGCGTCGTGCTCGGCGTCGCGGGCGCTCCCGGGGCGGGCAAGTCGACGCTCGCGGCGCAGGTCGCGGCCGCGTTCCCCGGCGTGAGCGTCGTCGTGCCCATGGACGGGTTCCACCTCGCGCAGACCGAGCTCGAGCGGACCGGCCGCGCCGACCGCAAGGGCGCGCCCGACACGTTCGACGCCGACGGGTACGTCGCGCTGCTGCGGCGGCTGCGTGCCCCCGAGCCGGGCCGCGTGGTGTACGCGCCCGAGTACCGCCGTGACCTGCGCAACGGCGTGGCGGGGGCGATCGCCATCGCCGCGGACGTGCCGCTGGTCGTCACCGAGGGCAACTACCTGCTGCTCGCCGACGACGGGTTCGGACCCGTGGCCGACCTGCTCGACGAGGCCTGGTTCGTCGCCCCGCCGGACGACCTGCGGCTCGCCCGGCTCGTGGCGCGGCACGAGCGGTTCGGCAAGAGCCCCGACGCGGCGCGCGCGTGGTCGACCGGCCCGGACGAGACGAACGCGCGCCGCGTCGCGCCGACGGCCCGGCGCGCCGACCTCGTGGTCGGGCCCGAGCTGCTCGGCTGACCGTGCCACGCGGGCACGGACACGGACGCGCACCCGTCCGGGTGAGACACTGGCGCACGTGAACGACTTCCCCGCGCGCGCGGTCGTCGACCTCGCGGCACTGCGTGGCAACGTCCGCAGCCTCGCCGCGCACGCCCCGACCGCGCAGGTCATGGCCGTCGTCAAGGCCGACGCGTACGGGCACGGTCTCGTGCCGAGCGCGCTCGCCGCGGTCGACGGCGGCGCGACGTGGCTCGGCACCGCGCAGGTCTCCGAGGCGATCCACCTGCGGCGTGCCGGCGTGACCGGGGCGCGCGTGCTCGCGTGGCTGTACGCGCCGGGCGCGCCGTTGCGTGCCGCGATCGAGGCCGACGTGGACCTCGCGGTCGCGGCGCGCTGGGCGCTCGACGAGGTCGTCGCCGCGGCGCGCGAGGCGGGCCGCACGGCGCGCGTGCACCTCAAGGTCGACACCGGCCTCGGGCGCAACGGCCTCACGCCGGCACAGCTGCCCGACGTGCTCGCGGCGGCGCTCGCGGCGCAGGCCGAGGGTGCCCTGCGCGTCGTCGGCCTGTTCTCGCACCTCGCGCTCGCGGACGACCCGGGGCACGCGACGGTCGCGGCGCAGGCCGAGGAGTTCGCGCGGGCCGTCGCGCTCGTCGAGGGCGCGGGTGCGCGCCTCGAGGTGCGGCACCTCGCCAACTCGGCCGCGACGCTCACGTCGCCCGCGCTGCACTGGGACCTCGTGCGGCCCGGCCTCGCCGTGTACGGCCTCTCGCCCGTGCCGCAGCTCGGCGGCCCCGAGCGCTACGGCCTCGTGCCCGCGATGACGCTCGAGGCCGAGCTCGCGACGGTCAAGCCCGTCCCGGCCGGGTCGGGCGTGTCCTACGGGCACGCGTACGTCGTGCCGGGTGACACCGTGCTGGGCGTCGTGCCGCTCGGGTACGGCGACGGGATCCCGCGCCACGCGTCGGGCACGGCCGACCGCTGGGGCGGTCCCGTGCAGGTCGGCGGCCGCCGCCTGGGCGTCGCGGGCCGCGTCTGCATGGACCAGGTCGTGCTCGACCTGGGCCCGGACGCGCGCGAGGCCGCGGGCGACCGCGTCGTGCTGTGGGGCGACGGGCGCGACGGCGGCCCGACCGCGCAGGACTGGGCCGACGTCGCCGGGACGATCTCGTACGAGCTCGTGACGCGGCTCGGGGCGCGCGTGCCGCGCACGTACGTCGACAGCGAGCAGGACGCAGGTGCGGCCGGGACGACGGCCCGCCCCGCGGACGTGGAGGTGACCGCGTGACGACCGACGGGCTGCAGGTGCGCCTGCCCGACGCCGACGCGACGCGCGCGTGGGGCCGTGCGCTGGCCGACGTGCTGCGCGCGGGCGACCTCGTGGTGCTCACGGGCGACCTCGGCGCGGGCAAGACGACGCTCACGCAGGGGCTGGGCGCCGGTCTGCACGTGCGCGGGCAGGTCGCGTCGCCGACGTTCGTCATCGCGCGCGAGCACCCGCCGCTGCCGCGCCCCGACGGCACGCGCGGTCCCGCGCTGGTGCACGTCGACGCGTACCGGCTGGGCTCGCTCGACGAGGTCGAGGCGCTCGACCTGGACGCCGCGCTCGACGAGGCCGTCACGGTCGTCGAGTGGGGCGAGGGCTGGGTCGAGGGTCTGACCGACGACCGGCTCGAGCTGCGGCTCGCGCGCCCGCACGGCGGTGTGGCCGACGACGTCGAGGACGCCGCGGCGGGCGAGCGCGTGCTCACGGTGCGCGCGGTCGGCGCGCGCTGGGACGGCGTCGCGCTGCCGGGCGCCGACGCGGTGGGTCTGACGGACGTGGCGGACCTGACGGACGAGCAGCACGAGGGGCGTGGGCACTGATGCACCTGGGGATCGACACGTCGGGTGCGGTCGCGACCGCGCTGGTCGTCGACGCCGAGCACGGCGAGACGCTGACGGACGACGAGCCGCGGCGGCACGCCGAGCGGCTCATGCCGCAGGTCACCGAGCTGCTCGCGCGGCGCGGCGCGACCGTGCGGGACCTGCGCTCGGTCGTCGTCGGGACCGGGCCGGCGCCGTTCACGGGGCTGCGCGTCGGGCTCGTGACGGCGCGCGTGCTGGGCCTCGCGGTCGGGGTGCCCGTGCACGGCGTGCCGAGCCACGACGCGCTCGCCGAGGCCGCGGCCGAGGTCGGTGGGCTCGTGGACGGCACGCCGCTGCTGGTCGTCACCGACGCCCGGCGGCGGGAGGTCTACTGGTCGCGCTACGAGGTCCGCGGCGGCGTGCCGGTGCGCACCGTCGAGCCCGGCGTGGCCGTGCCCGCGGACGTGCCGCGCGTCGCGGACGAGGTCGTCGTGGGCGCTGGGCGCGACCTGTACGCCGACGTGTTCGGCGCCGCGGACGCGCGCGTCGCGTCCGACGTGCCGGGCCTGCGGGAGCCCGACCCCCGGTACCTGGTACGGATCGCGCAGCGCCGCCTCGCGGCGGGCGAGCCGCTGCCGACCGAGCCGCTGTACCTGCGTCGCCCGGACGCCGTCCCGTCGGCGGGGTCCAAGCGGGTCCTGGCGTGAGCGCGGCGGCCGTCGACGTGGCCGTGCGGCCCCTGACGGCCGCGGACCTGCCCGTGCTCGAGCGCCTCGAGGTCGAGCTGTTCGGTGCGGGCGCCTGGTCGGCCGCGACGCTCGCCGAGGAGCTCACGGCCCCGGGACGCACCTACGTGGGTGCGACGCTGCCGGACGGCGCGCTCGTCGGGTACGCGGGCCTGTGGTTCGACGGGTGGGACGCGCAGGTCATGACGGTCGGCACGGACGTCGCGCACCAGGGCCGCGGCGTGGGGCGCGCGATGCTGGGCGCGCTCGTCGACCGCGCGCGCGAGGTCGGTGCCGCGTCGGTGCTGCTCGAGGTGCGCGTCGACAACGCCCCCGCGCTGCACCTGTACGAGGCGCTGGGCTTCGAGCGGCTGGGTCGTCGTCGGGGCTACTACCAGCCCGAGAACGTGGACGCCTGGACCATGCGCCTGCCGCTGGGACCCGCCGCGGCCGACGCGCCGGGCGCCTGACCGATCGAGACCGACCGACCGAGGACGAGGGGGAGCGGTGCGCAGCGACGACGACGTGCGGGGTGCCGTGCTGGTGGAGCCGGACGACCTGGCCCGGCTGCTGGCCGACGACGACGGGCCGGTGCTGCTCGACGTGCGCTGGGCGCTGGGGCGCACGGACGGCCACGACCGGTACCTCGAGGCGCACCTGCCCGGTGCCGTGTACGTCGACCTCGACACCGAGCTCGCGGCACCGCCGTCGCCCGCGGCCGGGCGGCACCCGCTGCCCGACGTGGCCGACCTCGAGCGCGCCGCGCGGCGCTGGGGCGTGCGCGAGGGCGGGTCGGTCGTCGTGTACGACGACGTCGCGGGCACGTCCGCCGCGCGGGCCTGGTGGCTGCTGCGCTGGGCGGGCGTGCGCGACGTGCGGATCCTCGACGGCGGGCTGGCCGCGTGGACGGCCGCCGGCTACGCGGTCGAGCCGTTCGAGATCACGCCCGAGCCCGGGGACGTCGTGCTCGTGGCCGGTGCGCTGCCGACGCTCGACGCCGACGGCGCCGCCGCGCTCGCGGGCGACGGCGTGCTGCTCGACGCCCGGGCCGCCGAGCGGTACGCGGGGCGGGTCGAGCCCGTCGACCCGCGCGCGGGGCACGTGCCGGGTGCCGTGAGCGCGCCGACGGCCGACAACGTCGACGCCGACGGGCGGTTCCTGCCTGCCGACGCGCTGGCCGCGCGGTTCGCCGCGCTCGGCGTCGCGCCGGGTGCCACGGCCGCGCGCGTGGGCGTCTACTGCGGGTCCGGCGTCACCGCGGCGCACGAGGTCGCGGCGCTCGCGTCGATCGGCGTCGACGCCGCGCTGTACCCCGGGTCGTGGTCGCAGTGGGCGCACGACCCCGCGCGTCCCGTCGCGACGGCCTGACGGGCGCACCCGCCCGGCCGGTACCGCGCGGCCGGCACGGCCCGGTCCCGGTGACGGCGACGCCCTCCCGTCGCCCGACGGGGCGGCGGGAGGGCGTGCGGCGCTCCGGCGGGGGAGCGGTCAGACCGTGCGCGCGGCCTGGTCCCACTCGAGGCGCGGTGCGCGCGGGCGGTCGGTGCCCTCGCCGTCGGGCCAGCCGACGTTGAGCACGGCGAGCGTGCGCCACGCCGAGCCCGCGAAGAACTCGCCGTCGACGCCAGTCGCGTCCAGGCCCGTCATGGGGCCGACGCCGAGGCCCGCGGCGCGCAGGCCCACGACGAGGTAGCCCATCTGCAGCCACGCGTTGTCGCGCGACATGGCGACGCGTGCGTCATGCTTGTCGGCGAAGCCCTCGCCCGAGGTGGGTGCGTGCGGCACGAGCGTCGCCATGTGCTCGTGGAAGTCGACGTCGGTCGCGACGACGAGCGTCACGGGGGCGGCGAGCACGCGGTCGCGGTTGAACTCCGCGACGTGCGGCGCGAGGCGCTCGCGCCCCTCGCGGCTGCGCACGACGAGCAGCCGCAGCGGGCTCGTGTTCATGGCGGTCGGGCCCCAGCGCACGGTGTCGTACACCTCGCGCAGCAGCTCGTCGGGGACGGGGACGTCGAGGAAGCTCCCGACGGTGCGCGCGTCGCGGAACACGCGGTCCGCGGTCGTGGCGTCGACGCCGCGCGTGGTGCGCAGCGTCCGGATGTCGTCCATGAGGTCGCTCGTGGTCACGCCGCACTCAACATCGATGCGTTCGCACCGATGCCCGTCCGAGGATGTGACGCGTGTCACGTGCCGCACGCCGCCTATCCTGGACGCGTGAGCGAACCCCTCGTCCTCGGGATCGAGACCTCCTGCGACGAGACCGGCGTCGGCCTCGTGCGCGGCTACGAGCTGCTGGTCGACGCGGTCGCGAGCTCGGTCGACGAGCACGCACGCTTCGGCGGGATCATCCCCGAGATCGCCGCCCGCGCCCACCTCGAGGCCATGGTCCCGACCATCGAGCGCGCGCTCGCGACCGCGCAGGTCACGCTCGACGACGTCGACGCCGTGGCCGTCACCGCCGGCCCCGGGCTCGTGGGCCCGCTGACGATCGGCGCGTCCGCCGCGAAGGCGCTCGCGGTCGGGCTCGGCAAGCCGCTGTACGGCGTGAACCACGTCATCGGGCACGCGGTCGTCGACGAGCTGGTCGACGGTGCGTTCCCCGAGCGCGTCATGGCGCTCGTCGTCTCCGGGGGGCACTCGTCGCTGCTGATGATCGACGACACCGTGAACGTCACCGAGCTCGGCTCGACGCTCGACGACGCCGCGGGGGAGGCGTTCGACAAGGTCGGCCGCCTGCTCGGCCTGCCGTACCCCGGCGGCCCCCACATCGACCGGCTCGC
>NZ_BCRB01000133.1 GCF_001552375.1 Cellulomonas iranensis NBRC 101100 = JCM 18110
CCGCCGACGCGGCCGACCGGGCGGAGCGCGACGCGCGCGCGGCGGAGCAGGAGGCGGCGCGGGCCGAGCGCGAGCGGGCGCGCACCGAGCGGGCGCGCAGCGGGACCGCGCGGGGCCGGGGTGCCGACCCGCTGGACGCGTTCCTCAGGTCAGCGGGCACCCAGCTCGGCCGGGAGATCACGCGGACGATCTTCGGCACCCGGCGCCGGCGCCGCTGACGCGGGGGCCGCGGCGTGCGTCGTCGCGGGCGGGGGCGTGCGCCCCGCCGTGAGCACGACGACCAGGCCGACGGCGGTGAGCGCAGCGCCCACCCACGCGGGGGCGAGCAGCCCCCAGCCGGCCGCGATGACGAGACCGCCGAGGAACGCGCCGGCGGCGTTGCCGAGGTTGAGCGCCGAGTGGCACAGGGCGGCACCGAGGGACGGCGCGTCGGGCGAGACGTCCATGAGGCGCGTCTGCAACGACAGCCCGAGCACCTGCGACGTCACGCCGAGCAGCACGATCGCGGGCACGGCGGCCCAGGCCCAGGGCCCGACGAGCGCGATGAGCACGAGCACGACGATCGTGGCGACCATGCCGGCGATCACGGTGCCGAGCACGGACCGGTCCGCGAGCCGACCGCCGACGAGCGTGCCGGCGGTCATGCCGACGCCGTAGAGCGCGAGCACGAGCGGCACGAGCCCGACGTCGAGCCCCGTGACGTCGGTGAGCAGCGGCTTGACGTACGAGTAGACCGAGAACATGCCGCCGAACCCGACGGCCCCCGCGGCGAACGCGACCCACAGCTGGCGGTTGCGGACGGCCGCGAGCTCGGTGCGCACGCTGGCGGCGGGGTCGGACGGCAGCGACGGCGTCCAGGCGCGCAGCGCGAGCAGCGTGAGGACGCCGATGACGCCGACGGCGACGAACGCCGACCGCCACCCGACCGCGTGGCCGACGACGGCCGTGAGCGGCACGCCGACCGCGCACGCGACCGTCAGCCCCGTCATCATCGCGGCGACGGCGCGCCCGCGGCGCTCGGGCCCGACGACGGCGGTGCCCATGACGGCGCCGACGCCGAAGAACGCGCCGTGCGGGAGCCCGGCGAGCAGGCGCGCGGCGACGAGGGTCTCGGCGGTCGGCGCGAACGCCGAGAGCACGTTGCCGACGGTGAACGCGACCATGAGGAGCAGGAGCAGCCGGCGTCGGTCGAGCCGTGCGCCGAGCGCCGCGAGCGTGGGTGCGCCGAGCACGACGCCCAGCGCGTACGCGGTGATCGCGTGGCCCGCGACGGGGATCGTGACGTCGAGGTCGTGCGCGATCTCGGGCAGCAGGCCCATGGTGGCGAACTCGGTGGTGCCGATGCCGAACCCGCCGAGGGCGAGCGCGAACAGCGCCGCGCCGGTGCGCGTGCCGGGCTCGCCGACGCGCGGCGCGGTGGGGGCGGTGGCGGTCACAGCCGGTCCTCGAATCGATTCGACGCAGGGCGGGAGGACGCCGTCGGCCACACGCGGGGATGACGTCGAGGGTACGTCAGCCGCGCGGCGCGAGCCAGATCGCCCCGGCCGCGACCTCGCCCAGCTCGACCCGGTCGGCCGCGCCGTCGACCCGCACGCTCACGGTGCCCGTGACCGCGCGCCGCTCGTCGAGCTGCACCGGCGCGTCCAGCACCAGGCCGACGTCCTCGAGGTAGCGCAGCAGCTCGGGGTCGGCGTCCGAGATCCGCGCGACCCGGTACTCCCCCGCCGGGACCTCCCACATCGGGTGCGCGTCGGGCAGGTGCACGGTGCCGTCGGCCGCCGGGATCGGGTCGCCGTGCGGGTCCCGGTCCGGGTGCCCCAGCACGTCGGCGACCCGGTCGACGAACCGGTCGCTCACCGCGTGCTCGAGCACCTCGGCCTCGTCGTGCACCTCGTCCCAGCCGTACCCGAGCCGCTCGACGAGGTACGTCTCGATGAGCCGGTGCCGACGGACCATCGCGACCGCGTGCGCGCGACCCGTGTCCGTCAGCTCGACCGCGCCGTAGGGCCGGTGCGTCACGAGGCCCGCGTCCGCGAGCCGCTTGACGGTCTCCGACACGGTCGAGGCCCCGACCCCCAGGCGACCGGCGATCAGCCCGGTCGTCACGGGCACGTCGGACCACTCCTGGGCGCCCCAGATCACCTTGAGGTAGTCCTGGCTCACCGCGGTCAGGGGTGCAGGGCTCTGGCTCACGGGCCCCAGCGTAGGGGGCTCACGAGCCGTCGACGCTCCAGTGCCAGGGCTCCCCGGGCAGGTTCTCGAGCCCGTACGCCTCCGCGTGCTCGACGAGCCACGCGTACGCCGCCGAGCCGGCGCCGAGCGTCCGGCCGCCGCTCGTGAAGTCGATCGCGAGCCCGCGCTCGTGCCGCGAGGCCCCCGGCCGCGCGGTGCTCGGCGAGCACTGCGACGCGGGCTTGTCGTACACGTCGTGGTCGGACGGGCCGCAGTGCGCGCGGCGCAGCGCGACCTGCTGGTCGGGGCTGCGCCACCCGCCGCCGCCCAGCACGACGCCGTCGGCGCGCGCCGCCTCGACGAGCGCGTCGACCGCCTCGGCCAGGCACGCGTGCACGCGGATCCCGGACCGCGTGCGGACCGTGTCGGCCTCGGGCACGGGCCCGTCGACCCGGGCGCAGTCGGCGGGTCGCACGCCCGCCGGGACGCGGTCCGCGGGCACCGCGACCTGCCACAGCACGCCGCCCTGCGGCCCGACGAGCAGCACCGCGGCCTCCTCGAGCACGAGGCGCGCGCCGTCGTGCCCGGCCGTCGCCGTGCCCCACACCGGCGTCCCGTCCCGGTCGACCAGCACGAGGTTGCCGTCCGGCTGCAGCCGGACGAGCGCGCCCCCGACGTCGCCCGACGTCCAGACGTCCTCGCCGTCCCACGTCGCGACGAGCGCGCCGTCGCGCACCACGAGGCCCAGGTGCCCCGACGGCGAGCCCAGCGACGCACCCGGTGCGAGCTCGCCGCCCGGGTCGAGGGTCGACGGCCCGACGGGTGCGCCCGAGCTCCACACCGCGTCGCCCGCGTCGTCGCGCAGCACGAGCGTCCCGTCGTCGCCGACCGCGAGCGACCTCGCACCCAGGCCCGCGGTCCGCGAGCGCCACACGCGGTCGCCGTCCTCGTCGACCGCGACCAGGTTGCCGTCCGCGCGCAGCTCGAGCGCGACGGCGGTCGTCGGCGCGGGCGCGTCCGGCCGTGCCGGGGCGGCCTCGGTCCCGGGTGCCCACCGCACGCTCCCGTCGGGTCCCTGCAGCTGCACACCCGCGCCGGGCACGACGAGCAGCGTGTACCGCCCGTCCGGCGACGACAGCACCGCGTCGGCCGTGAGCCGCGCGGGGCCGTCGAGCGTCGACGGCGCCTGGGCCGTGCCCGCGCTCCACACGACCGCGCCGGCGGGGTCGGTCACGACGACCTCGCCGTCGTCCCGGACCCGCAGCGTGCCGCCCGACCCGCCCGTCGCGGTGCTCCACACGAGCGTGCCGTCGGGGGCGACGAGCCGCACGTCGCCGGTCGCGCCGGTCGTCAGCGCCGAGCCCGCGACGCCGCGGCCGGACGACCACCGCGGCGCGGTGCCGTCGCCCGCGTACAGCCCGAGGGCACCGTCCGGCTGCACGACGAGGCTGTGCACGCCACCGGGCGCGAGGAGCGCCTGCCCGGGCTCCAGGTGCTCACCGGGTCGCAGCACGTCCTCGCCGGGGCCCGCGAGCGCCGGCCCGGCCCCCGCGAGCAGCACGACGGCCGCGACCACGCCGACCAGCAGCCGTCGCACGCCCACCCCCTCACGCCGCGCGGGCGCCGGCACGACGACGTGCCGGGTGCGCGCGCAGCACCCAGGCCAGCACCCCGGTGCGCGGTCGCGCAACCCCCGAGGGCGTTTCTCATCCGACCGAAGCGCTTCAGCCCGCCGGGGCGCCGTCCGTGCCGTCGTCCTGCGCGGGCGGCGCGAGCGGGGCCTCGGGCGGCTGGTCGGCGTCGTCCGCGGCGCCTTCCCCGGCGGGCGGCGCCCAGGGGTTGAGCGCGTCGTCCTGCGGGTCGACCACGCGCGGCCAGGGCCGGCGCGGGTTCACCGTCACGGTCGCCTGGGGGGTCACCTCGACGACCTGGTAGTCGAGCATGCGCCGCTCCTGCGGGTCGAACCGCAGGACGGTCAGCTGCGCCGTGCCGCGCAGCGGCCCGACGGTCGGCTGGTTGAGCGTGGCGCCGGCCGTGCTCGACGAGATGTACCGGATCCCCAGGCCGACCTGCTCGGGGTCGACACGCCGGTGGTAGTGCCCCGACACCTGTGCGGGCACGCAGCCCTCCTCGAGCGCCGCGTCGCCGACGGTCGGCGTGTGGATGAGCAGCAGGTCGACGTCGCCCGCCTCGCACGCGACCTCGGCGAGCCGCTCACCCATCTCGGCGGGCGTCTCGGCGGACGCCGCCGCGGTGCCCCCGGCGCCCACGCGCGTCTCCTTCGGGTCGTGGTCGCCGAGGATCCGCACGCCCGCGACGTCGACGACGCCGCCGTCCAGGACCGTGGCCCCGGCGCGCGCGTACATCGCAGTGGTCTCGCGCGAGTCGTGGTTGCCGGGCGACGTGACCAGCCGCACGCCGGCCGGGACGGCGCGCGCGAACGACGTCACGCAGTACTGCTCGACCGACGTGCCGTTCATGGTGGTGTCGCCCGCGTCGAGCACGGCGTCGGCGCCCGCGAGGTCGGCGAGCGTGCCGATGAGGGAGGCCATGCCGACGTTGCAGTGCAGGTCGGACACGACCACGAGGACGACCGGCTCGACCTCGGGCGACGGGGTCGGCGTGGGGTTGCGCGTCGGCGTGCCGGTGGGCTCGTCGCCGGCGGCGGCCGCGCCCTGCTCCGGGTCGGCGTCGGCTGCGTCAGGGCCGTCGGAGCCACCCGTTCCGGCAGCGTCTCCCCCGGCGGCGTCGGTGCCCCCGGCGGCGTCGGCGTCCGCGGCGTCCGTCCCGGGCTCGCCGTCGCCCCCCGGCACGGCCTGCGACCCGGCGTCCGGGTCGTCCTCGGCCGGGGCGGACTCGTCGTCCTCCCACTGCTGCCACGCCGCGACGAGCGCCGCGTCGGCGTCGCGGTAGAACGTCTCGTTCTGCCGCCACGCGTCGACCGCGTACGCGCCGTAGGTGTCGATGACGCCGCCGAGCCGACCGGTCACGCGCGCGCCCGCGAGCGGCGTGCCGTCGAACACCGCTGACGACAGGTGCGCCTGCGACGGCCGGTCCCCTGGCCCGACGCTCGACGTGAGCACGGTCGCACCGAGCACGAGCGCGAGGCCGCCCGCGGTCACGGGCCGCGCGTGCGCGCCGAGCCAGCGGGCGAGCTCGTCGCGCCGCGCGACGCCGAGCAGCGCGCGCAGCACCCACCACGCGACGACGAGCACGACGAACGCCGACGCGGCACGGAACGCCGCGTCGCTGACCAGCGCGACCGCGATGTCGCGGATCGCGGCGGCGGGGCCCGAGAAGAACTGCACGTACGCCGACAGGTCGTTGCTCAGCGCCTGCAGCGTGCGGGCCTCGCCGAGCTCGGTGACCGACGACGGGATCTCCTGCACCGTGGCGCGCACACCGAGGGTGAGCGGCAGCGGCGAGTCGATCTGCAGCGTGCCGAGCGGTCCGAAGTCGATCGTCACGGTCGAGTCGGTCGTGACGTCGTACCGCGTGACGTGCGGCCCCAGCGCCGACTGCACCGACGCGGTCGTGACGCCGAACACGACGGACACGACCGCCGCGAGCGCGACGAGGCCGACGGCGGGCCACCAGCCGTGCCGCGGCCGCGGGGGCCGCCACGCCCGGACGGCGCGCACCGCGCGGGCCACCCGGTGCCGGGACCCGACGGTCGGGGCGGCGGCCGGCTCGGCGGG
>NZ_BCRB01000134.1 GCF_001552375.1 Cellulomonas iranensis NBRC 101100 = JCM 18110
GCCCGCGCCGGCTCCGGCTCCGGCGCCCGCTCCGGCTCCGGCTCCGGCACCGGCCCCCGCGCCCGGCGCGGGCAGCGGCTCCTCGCGCGGCTCCGCCGCCTCGGGGGCCGCCGCCGTCGAGTGGGCCCGGTCCAAGGTCGGCCTGCCCTACGTGTGGGGCGGCAACGGCCCCGACGGCTTCGACTGCTCGGGCCTGACCGGCCAGGCGTGGAAGGCCGCGGGCGTGAGCATCAACCGGACGTCGCGCGACCAGTACCGCCAGGTGCAGAAGATCGGCTACGACCAGCTGCGACCCGGCGACCTGGTGTTCTGGGCGAGCAACACGAACGACCCCAGCACGATCTACCACGTCGCGATGTGGGTCGGCGGCGGGCAGATCGTCGAGGCGTCCCGGCCCGGCGTCCCGGTGCGCGTGACGTCGATGCGCTGGGGCAGCACGATGCCCTTCGCGGGCCGCCCCTGACGGCGCGCCCCTGACGGCGCTGCGCCACGCGCGGCGACGCCGCCCACGACGACGACGGCCCGGACCCCGCGCGCTGCGGGGGCCGGGCCGTCGGTCGTGCGGCGTCAGTGGTGGTCGTAGCCCGCGTCGATCGCGCGCTGCCGCGACCGCTCGATCTCGGCCTCGGCCTCGGCGCGCCCCACCCAGTGCGCGCCCTCGACGGACTTGCCGGGCTCGAGGTCCTTGTAGACCTCGAAGAAGTGCTGGATCTCCAGGCGGTGGAAGTCGGACACGTCGTCGATGTCCTGCCGCCACGCGGCGCGCTGGTCGCCCGTCGGGACGCACAGCACCTTGTCGTCGCCGCCCGCCTCGTCGCGCATGCGGAACATGCCCAGCGCGCGGCAGCGGATCAGGCAGCCCGGGAACGTCGGCTCCTCGAGCAGCACGAGCGCGTCCAGCGGGTCGCCGTCCTCGCCGAGGGTGCCCTCGATGAACCCGTAGTCGTCGGGGTAGCGGGTCGAGGTGAACAGCATCCGGTCGAGACGGATGCGCCCGGTGGCGTGGTCCACCTCGTACTTGTTGCGCTGCCCCTTGGGGATCTCGATCGTGACGTCGAACTCCACTGTGCTTTCCTCCACGGCTCCCCGCCCGGTGGCGGTGGGTCTGTCGACCTGCGGGCGCGTCGTCTCCCCGGCGCCGTCGTCAGGTGACAGTAGTCTGACGCACCGGCGCGGCGGTACCGGACCGCAGGACGAACGGGCGGGTGACGATGGCCACAGCGGCACGGGTCGCAGGCGTGGGGACGCTCGTCGTGGTGCTCGCGGCGGGCGCCTACGCGACCGCCGACGCCTACGACGTCGTCCCCGGGGTCGTGACCCTCGCACCCCCGGTGCCCGACCCGGCGCCCTTCCCGACCGCTCCCGGTGCCGTCGAGCCGACCGCGGTGCCGCGCGTCCTCGGCGACCTCGACCCGCAGGCGCCGCTGCCCGCCGCGCCGCAGGTCCAGGCGCTGGTCGACGCGCTCGTCACCGACGCGCGCCTCGGGCCGAGCGTCGGCGTGACCGTCGTCGACCAGCTGACGGGCGAGGTGCTGGCCGGCCACCAGCCCGACGCCGGCCGCGTGCCCGCGTCGACCGCCAAGGTCCTCACGGGCGTCGCGGCGCTCACCGCGCTCGACCCGGCCACGACGCTGCCGACCACGGTCGTCCGCGTCGACGCCGGCACGATCGCGCTCGTCGGGGGCGGGGACATGATGCTCGCCGCCGGCGCCGGGGACCCCGCCGCGACGGTCGGGCACGCGGGCCTCGCCGACCTCGCCGCCGCGACCGCGACGGCGCTCGCGCAGCAGGGCGTCACGACGGTGCGGCTCGTCGTCGACGACACGCTGTTCTCCGGCCCGACGCAGAGCCCCGGGTGGGACCCGTCGTACGTGCGGGACGGCTTCGCCGCACCGGTGACCGCGCTCGCCGTGGACATCGCCAAGCTGCGCGACGGCGAGTACGTGCCGCGCTCGCCCGACCCGTCGCTCGCGGCCGGCGAGGCGTTCGCGCAGCGGCTCGCCGAGGCCGGCGTCACGGTCGACGGGAAGCCGCGCCGCGGCAGCGCCACGGGCGGCCTCGAGCTCGCGCGCGTCGAGTCGGCGCCGCTCGTCGACGTCGTGCACTACTTCCTCGAGACGTCCGACAACACCATCACCGAGGTCGTGTCCCGCCTCGTCGCGCTCGACGCCGGGCTGCCCGCGAGCTTCGACGGCGGCACGCAGGCCGTGCTGCACCAGGTGAGCACGCTGGGCGTCGACACCGCCGGCGCGCGGCTGGTCGACGCGTCGGGCCTCGCGGCGGGCTCGTCGCTGTCGCCCGCGCTGCTCGCCGACGTCGTGCGCCTCACGACCGACCCGCAGCACTCCGCGCTGCGCGACGTCGCGGTCGGGATGCCCGTCGCGGGGCTCAGCGGCACGCTCTCGGGGCGGTACACGACGTCCGACGCGCGCGGCCTCGTGCGCGCCAAGACCGGCTCGCTGCCGAACGTCACGTCGCTCGCGGGCACGGCGCTCGACGCGCAGCGGCGCCAGCTCGTGTTCGTCGTCATGGCCGACCAGACCCCCGAGGGCGGCCAGTGGGCGCCGCGCCAGGCCGTCGACGCGTTCGTGTCGCAGCTCGCGTCCTGCGGCTGCCGCTGAGCGTCCCGGTCGACGGCCTCCCGTCGGTGCTGCGCCGTCGACCCGCACCGCACGGCGCCCCGGGTTACCGTGAGCCGGTGCAGCCCACCGCCCGCGGCCCCGTCGACTGGCGCGCGGCCGCGCGCCTGGCCGGCCGGGTCGCCGCACCCGGACCCGTCGCCGACCGCGCCACGCTCGTCGACCTCGTCGAGAGCCTGCGCTCCGCCGCGGCGACCGCGGCCCGCCACGTCGCGGGGACCGCGGGCATCGCACCCGCGGACGGCCGCGACCCGGCCGCCGTGTCGCGCGTCCTCGTGGTCGACCGGGCGCGCTGGGCGCACGCCAACGCCGAGGTGTTCGGCGTCATGGCCGAGCCGCTGACGACCCGCAGCGACGGCAGCCCCGTGCACGTCCCCGACGCGGCCCGCCTCGCGGCCGGCGCACAGGTCGGCGGCGTGCTCGCGCTGCTCTCGGCCAAGGTCCTGGGCCAGTACGACCCGTTCACGGCCGCCCCGGGCGCCCCGGGCCGGCTGCTGCTCGTGGCGCCGAACGTGCTGGCGGCGGAACGTCAGATGGGCGTCGACGGCCCCGACTTCCGGCTGTGGGTCGCGCTGCACGAGCAGACGCACGCGCTGCAGTTCGCGGCCGCGCCGTGGCTCGCGGACCACCTGCGGGCGCGCTCGGCGGAGCTGCTGTCCGACCTCGCCGACCTGGCCCCCGACGCCGAGCACCGCCCGACCCTGCCGCGCCTCGACGACCTGCTCGGTGCGCTGGTGCGCGCGGTGTCCGACGGCGACGGGGGCGTCCTGTCCCTGCTGACGGAGCGCCAGCGCGCCGTGTTCGACGAGGTGGGCGCCGTGATGTCGCTGCTCGAGGGGCACGCCGACGTGATGATGGACGCGGTCGGCCCGTCGGTGGTGCCGAGCGTGCGGGCGATCCGTCGGGCGTTCGAGCGCCGACGGGACGCGGGCGTGCGGGCGACCGGCCTCGACCGGCTGGTGCGCCGCGTGCTGGGCATGGACCTCAAGCTCGCCCAGTACCGCGACGGCGCCGCGTTCGTGCGGGCCGTGCGCGACCGTGTCGGGTTCGACGGGCTCAACGCGGTGTGGTCGGGCGCCGACGCGCTGCCGAGCGCGGCCGAGATCGGCGACCCCGCCGCGTGGGTGCGCCGCGTCCACGGGTGACGCGCACGCCGCGCCCGCTCCGTCACCGGTCCGGGCGGACGACGGCGCCCCGGGGTCGGGCGTGAGCGGGCCGCCGCCCGCGGTCGCGGCGGTGCGTGTCGCGGTGCGCCGCGCGCTCGCGGACGTCGAGGACGGCGCGACCGTGCTGGTCGCGTGCTCGGGGGGTGCGGACTCGCTCGCGCTCGCGGCGGGGCTCGCGTGGGAGGCCGCGGTGCGCGCGCGTGCGGGGCGCCCGCTGCGGGCCGGCGCGGTGGTGGTCGACCACGGGCTGCAGGACGGTTCGCACGACGTCGCGCAGGACGCCGCGGACGCGTGCCGTGCTCTGGGCCTGGAGCCCGTGCGCGTCGTGCGGGTCGAGGTCGGGGCCGCGGGCGGGCCCGAGGGCGCCGCGCGCACGGCCCGGTACGCCGCGCTCGACGCCGCCGCCGACGCGGTCGGCGCCGCCGCCGTGCTGCTGGGGCACACGCTCGACGACCAGGCCGAGACGGTGCTGCTCGCCCTCGCGCGCGGGTCGGGCGAGCGCGCGCTCGCGGGCATGCGCCCGGTGCGGGGCCGCTGGCGTCGCCCGCTGCTGGGGCTGCGGCGGGTCGACACCGAGGCGGCGTGCGCCGCGCAGGCGCTCGTGCCGTGGCACGACCCGACGAACGGCCGACCCGTCGACGGTGGCGCGACGACCGGTGCCGGTGCGGGGGAGGCCGTGCCGGTTCCGGTCGTGCCCGGTGCGGGGGAGGCCGTGCCGTCGGCGGGCGACCCCGCCGTGCTGCCGCTGCGCAGCCGCGTGCGGGTCGAGGTCCTGCCGCTGCTCGAGCGCGTCCTCGGGCCGGGTGTCGCGCAGGCGCTCGCCCGCACGGCCGACGCGCTGGCCGACGCGACCGACGTCGTCGACGACGCGGCGGCGCACCTGCTCGCCGCCGCCCGCGTCGGCTCGCCCGCCGACCCCGTCGTCGGTCGTGCGTCGGACCGGCCGGGCGCGACCGACGACGGGGTCGTGCTCGACGTCGCCACGCTCGCCGCCGCGCTGCCCGGCACGCGCCGGCGCGCGCTGCACGACGCGGCCCTGGCGGTCGGCTGCCCGGCGGGTGCGCTCACCCGTGCGCACGTGCTCGCGGTCGAGGCGCTCGTGCTCGACTGGCACGGTCAGGGCCCCGTCCACCTGCCGGGCGGCCGGGTCGCGACGCGCGCGTGTGGCAGGCTCTACCTGGACCGGCCGACGCGGCCGGCCGGCGCACCGGACATCTCCGGCGGCGCCCTCCCGGCCGGGCGGGGAGCCCCCGCGGCACGGCACGACGACCACGACGACCAGGAGTGAGCTGTGGACGCGGCGGACATGGGTGACGACCTCGAGCGGGTCCTGCTGAGCGAGGAGCAGCTGCACGCGCGCCTCGACGAGATCGCGGCGCAGATCGACGCCGACTACGCGGGCCAGCAGCTGCTGCTCGTGGGCGTGCTCAAGGGCGCCGTCATGGTCATGGCGGACCTCGCGCGCCGCCTGCGCGGCAACGTGTCGATGGACTGGATGGCGGTGTCGTCGTACGGCTCGGGCACCAAGTCGTCGGGCGTCGTGCGGATCCTCAAGGACCTCGACACCGACCTCACGGGCCGGCACGTGCTCATCGTCGAGGACATCATCGACTCGGGCCTGACGCTGTCGTGGCTGCTGTCGAACCTGCGCTCGCGCGGCCCGGCGTCGGTCGAGATCGCGACGATGCTGCGCAAGCCCGAGGCCGCCAAGGTCGAGGTGCCGGTGCGCTACGTCGGCTTCGACATCCCCACCGAGTTCGTCGTGGGGTACGGCCTGGACTACGCCGAGCGGTACCGCAACCTGCCGTTCGTCGGCACGCTCGCGCCGCACGTCTACCAGGGCTGACGCGCACGGCACCCGGCC
>NZ_BCRB01000135.1 GCF_001552375.1 Cellulomonas iranensis NBRC 101100 = JCM 18110
GGTCGGTCTAGCGACGACGCACGGGCGGGGCGCCGCGTCGGGCTCGCGACCGTGCGGCTCGCCCCTGGCTGTCGGACGCCTCGCCCGACGCGGCGTCGGACGCGGGTGCGGCGGCGGCGAGCAGCCGCGCGAGCTCGTCGGGGCCGGGCAGGTCGTCGGGCACGACGGTGACACCCGCACCGACGTAGCAGAACGCCGCACGGACGACGTCGGGGTCGACGCCCGTCCACCGGGCCCACGCGATCCGGTAGACCGCGAGCTGCAGCTCGCGCGACGCGCGTTCGACGGGGTCGGACGGCGGCGATCCGGTCTTCCAGTCGACGACGACGACCGCGCCGGGCACGTCGGGGCGGTCGGGGTCCGGGAAGACCGCGTCGATGCGCGAGCGCAGCACGTACCCCCCGATCGTGGTCTCGACGTCGACCTCGACCGCGACCGGGGCGCGGTGCGCCCAAGGGGTCCGCAGGAACGCGGCACGGAGCTCGGTCTGGTCGGGGTCCCCCGGCAGCACGTCGTCGTCCGCGCCCGGCAGGTCGTCGACGTCGACGAGCGTCGCCTGCCCGAACCAGGCCTCGACCCACGCGTGGAAGGCGGTGCCGCGGCGGGCCTGCGGCGACGGCTCGCGCGGCACCGGGCGCCGCAGGTGGAGGGCGAACTGCTCGGGCTGCGCGTCGAGCCGCACGAGCGACGACGCCGACAGGTGCGCGGGCAGCGCGACGCGGCCGTCGCCGCGGCGCCGTGCGGCCTGCTCGGCGAGCAGCCGGTCGGCGAGCGCGTCCCAGTCCTCGGCGCCCGGGGCCGGGGGCGGACCGGGCGCCGGCGCGCCGTCCTGCTCGGCACGCAGCCGGTCCGCGGCCGCGCGGACCGCGGCAGCCGCGGCGGTCACGGCGTCACGCCGGGGCGCGGCACCGTCCACCGCGAACGGGTCCGCGGGCCACGTCGCGACCGCGACGCGCGCGGCACGGGGGTTCTCGGCGCCGGCCTCGGGCTCGTCGGCACGCGCGACCACGTCGACGAGCCCCGCGTCGACGAGCTCGGTGAGGAACGGCGAGACGCGGCGCGGCGCCTTCGGGTCGCCCCAGTACGCGGCCGAGAGCAGGAGGTCCTCACGCGCGCGGGTCACGGCGACGTACGCGAGCCTCCGCTCCTCGGCCACCTCGTGGTCGCCCGCGTCGAGGCGGAACCGCTCGAGCCGGTCGGCCAGCTCCTTGGGCGACTCCGCACCGCCGCACGCGAGCTGCGGCAGGTCGTCGGCGTCGCCGCGCAGCGGGTACGGCAGCACGCCGAGCCCGGTGAGCCACGCGGAGTCCTTGGGCCCCTCCTTGCCGAGCATCGGCGTCGCGGGCAGCCCGCCGTCGACCAGGCCCGCCACGGCGACGGCGTCCCACTCCAGGCCCTTCGACGCGTGCACGGTCATGACCTGCACCGCGTCGGGGTCCGGCTCGGTGACGGGCAGCTCGAGGCCGTCCTCGCGCGCGTCGGCGGCCTCGAGCCACGCGAGGAACGCGCCGAGGGTCGGGCGGTCGGCGCCGCGCGCAAACTCGCCGGCGACGTCGGCGAACGCGTCGAGGTGCGCGCGTGCGCGTGCCGGCGTCGTGTCGGCGCGCGCCTGCACCTCGATGTCGAGGCCGAACAGCCGCTCGGCCTCGTTCACCAGCTCGGGCAGCGACAGGCCCTGCTGCGCGCGCACGGCCCGCAGCACGCCCGCGAGGTCGACGAGCCGGCGGCGCCCCTCGGGCGTGAGCGAGCGCCCCGCGGGGCTGCGCCACCCCGCGGGCGGCGGGTCGTCGAGCGCGTCGACGAGGCTGCGCTCGTCGACCACGTCGGCCTCGACGCCGTCGACCTGCGCGACCCGGCCGCCGACGCGCGCGCCCTGGCGCGCCCAGTCGCCGAGCGCGTGCAGGTCGGCGGCCCCCAGGCGCGTGCGCGCGCCCGTGAGCAGCCGGACCACGGCGTCGCCGCGCGTCGGGTCGTGCGCGGCCTGCAGCACCGCGACGAGGTCGACGACCTCGGGCGTCGCGAGCAGACCACCGAGCCCCACGACCTCGACCGGCAGCCCCGCGGCCCGCAGCGCGCGCCGCAGCGGCTCGAACTGCGAGCGCTTGCGGCACAGCACCGCGGCCGTCCGCCGCCCCGCGGGGTGGCTGCCGGGCCGCCACCGGGGCGCGAGCCACGCGGCCACGGCGTCGGCCTCGTCCTCGACCGTGGCCGCGACGACGGCCTGCACGCTGCCCGTGCCGGCCCCCGGGCGCGCGGCCAGCCGCGGCACGTCGACGCGCACGCCCGCGGCCCGCAGCGGTGCCGCGACGTGGTTCGCCGCGTCGAGGACCGCCGTGTCGTTGCGCCACGACGTCGACAGCTGCGCGACATCCGCCGGGCGGCGGTCGGTCGGTCCCGCGGCGTCGCCGCCGACCACCGGGAACGCGGCCGGGAAGCGCGACAGACCGCCGGGGCTCGCACCGCGCCAGCCGTAGATCGACTGGTGCGGGTCGCCGACCGCGGTCACGGGGTGCCCGCCCGAGAACAGCGCCTGCAGCAGCACGAGCTGCGCGTACGACGTGTCCTGGTACTCGTCGAGCAGCACCACGCGGTAGCGCTCGCGCTCACCCGCACCGACCTCGGGCACGTCGCGCGCGATGCGTGCCGCGAGCGCGACCTGGTCGCCGAAGTCGAGGGTGTCGGCCGCGCGCTTGCGCGACCGGTAGTCGGCCACGAGGTCCAGCACGCGCGACCGCTCGCCGAGCGACGCGACGAGGTCCCGCACGCGCGCGTAGGGCGCGCGCGGCGGGGTCCCCGCCGGCGTCGCCTCGAGGTCGGCGACGATCGCGTCGATCCCTGCACGCGCCTGCGCGGGGTCGAGCAGGTGCTCGTCGAGCGCACCCGACAGCGCGAGCACGGCGTCGACGACGGTCGACGTGGCGGCCGACGTCTCGAGGTCCCCCGCCCAGGACTCGACGACCTGCGACGCGAGCTGCCACTGCGCGGCCTCCCCCAGCAGCCGCGCACCCGGCTCGACGCCGAGCCGCAGCGCGTGGTCCGACACGAGCGACGCCGCGTACGCGTGGTACGTCGACACGTGCGGCCGCGCGAGCTCGTCGAGGACCGCCGCGCCCGCCGGCAGCGTCACGCCCTCCGCGGCGGCCGCGCGCACGAGCGCGCGCAGCCGGCGCCGGACGCGCTCGGCGAGCTCGCCGGCGGCCTTGCGCGTGAACGTCAGGCCCAGCACCTGCTCGGGTGCGACGAGCCCGTTGCCGACGAGCCACACGACGCGCGCGGCCATGGTCTCGGTCTTGCCCGACCCCGCGCCGGCGACGACGAGCGACGGCCGCAGCGGGGCCTCGATCACGGCCCGCTGCTCGTCGGTGGGCGGGTGCTGCCCCACGAGCTGCGCGATCCGCAGCGCCGACAGCGTGCTCACGCGACCACCTGCCCGCCCTCGCCGCGCAGCGGGCACGAGCGGCGCACGGGGCAGCGGTCGCACAGCTCGTTGCCCCGCGCCTCGAAGCTCGCGGCGGCCATGCTCCCCGCGACCTCGTCGACGAGCGCGCGCGCCCAGCTCGGGCCGTCGTCCTCGGGCCCCAGCCCGTCCTGACGGCGCTGCGTCGGACCCCCGGAACCCTGCGCGAGGTGCACGAGCCGCGCGGCGACGCTCCGTGCGCCGTCCGGCAGGCCCGGCACGGCACCCGCGTCGACCGCGAGCTGGTAGGCGCCGAGCTGCGCGTGCTCGGCGGCCTGCGCGAGCGTCGGCACGCGCGAGCCGGTCTTGAGGTCGACGACCTCGACCGCCTCGGCGCCGTCGTCGGCCTCGGCCACCGCTCGCTCGACGCGGTCGATCGAGCCGCGCACGACCGCGCGGTCGGTCTCGAGCGTGAACGCGCCCTCGACGAGCAGCGGCTCGCCCGACGCGCGCAGGTACGCCGCGAGCCGCACGAGCATCGCGTCGGCCTTGCGGCGCGCCGCGACCGACGGCCAGCCCTCCCCCAGCGCCAGCTCGTGCCAGCGCCGGTCGAGCTCGGCGCGCAGCGTCGGCAGGTCGGCCGTGGGGTGCTCCTGCGCGATCGCGTGCACGAGCGTGCCGAGCGACTGCTGCGCGGACGACGCGGGCGTGCCGCCGGCCGCCTCGAGCGCCCACCGCAGCGCGCAGCGCTGCGCGGTCTCGAGCCGCGACGGCGACACGGGGACCTTCGCGCCCTCGGGCCACAGCGGCGCGTCGCTCGACGGGTCGGCGAGCCCGAACCACTGCGCGGGGTCGGCCCCGGGCACGCCGTGCGCCGCGAGGCGCGCGAGCGTGCGCGCGGCGGCCACGTCCTCGCGCCCCTCGGCCGCCGCACGCTCGAGCGTCGCGCGCAGCCGCGCCACCAGCCCGCGCAGGTCGAGCGGCGCCGGGGCGCTGGTCCGGCGCGGGTCGGGCGCACCGTCGTCCCCGCCCGGCTGCACGAGGTCGACGAACGGCGACGGGGTCGCGTCCTGGTCCTCGACGGCCGTCACCAGCAGCAGCTCGCGCGCACGCGAGCACGCGAGCGTGAACGCGCGCAGCTCGTCGGCGAGCACGGCCGCGCGCGCGGCACGCGGGCGCTCGTCGTCGGGACCGTCGGTCGCGCGGCCGTCGAGCACGTCGGCGAGCGCCTGCGCCCCGAGCATCGAGTCCCGCAGTCGCAGGTCGGGCCACGCACCGTCCTGCACGCCGACCACGGCGACCACGCGCCAGGACGCGCCGGCGGCGCCCGCGGGCGTCAGGACGCCGACGCCCGCGGCGCGCGACGCCGGTGCGAGCGAGTCGGCCGGGAGGTCCTGCGCGAGCACCCAGTCGACGAACGCCGCGGGCGTGGCCTGCGGCAGGCGCTCGACGAACGTCTCGGCCGCACGGAACAGCGCGAGGACCGCGTCGAGGTCGCGGTCGGCGCGCTCGCCCGCCGCACCGCCCGCGAGCGCGGTGCGCCGCCACGGCTCGGCGAGCCCCGCGCGGTCCCAGACGGCCCACAGCACGGCCTGCACGTCGGCACCGGGCGCCGCCGCGGCCTCCCGGCCGGCCTGCAGCAGCCCGGCGAGCCGCTCGACGGGGCGCCCGACGTGCGGTTCGAGGGTCGCGGCGCGGCCCGGCTCGGCCAGCGCCTCGACCAGCAGCGCGTCGCTCGACCGGCCGCCGCCGCCCGCGAGCTCCTCGGCCCGCAGCGCGCGTCGCACGCGGCGCAGCCCGACGGCGTCGAGCCCTCCCAGCGGCGAGCACGCGAGCCGCGTCGCGACGTCGGCGTCGAGCGCCGCCGCGTCGAGCACGACGCGCACCGCGTCGAGCAGCGGACGCACGGCGGGCTCGTCGCGCAGCGGCACGTCGCTGCCGACGACGCGGACGGGCACACCGGCCTGCGCGAGCGCACGGCGCACGGCTGTCGCGCGTGCGCCCGAGCGCGCGACGACCGCCATGTCGTCCCACGGCACCGCGTCCTGCATGTGCGCCCGCCGCAGCCGGTGGGCGACCCACGCGGCCTCCTGCGCCGCGCTCGGCAGGATCGCGACGCGCGCCGCGGGGCCCGCGGCGCGGTCCGCGGGCACCTCGGCGCGGCGGTGCGCCACGGTGCCGGCGGCC
>NZ_BCRB01000136.1 GCF_001552375.1 Cellulomonas iranensis NBRC 101100 = JCM 18110
CCGACGCCCGAGCCGACGCCCGAGCCGACGCCCGACCCGACCGGCTCGCCGACGCCGGGCGCCACCCCGACGCCGGGCGGCACGGGGAGCGCGGGCGGCACCGGCGGCACGGGGTCGAACCCCGGGCGCCTCGCCACCACGGGCTCGGCGATCGCGCTGTGGTCCGCGCTGGCGGCGGCGCTGCTCGCGGGCGGCGGCGTGCTGGTGCGCGCACGACGCGCGGCGGGTGCCGACAACTGACGTCGGAGCGCCACGGCGGCCGGGTCGGACCTCGTGTCCGGCCCGGCCGTCGCGCGTCCCGGCCCGGACACGGGGCACGGCCACGAGGGCGCCGTCACCTGGGCGCGGTCTCGTTCCCCGGGTCGGGTGCCGTCCGACGCGTGCGCCGTCCGACGCGTGTGCCGTCCGACGCGCGTGCCGGTCGGCGCGGTCTCAGCCGACGCGCGAGGTCGCGGCCGTGACGAGCGCGAGGAGCGCCTCGGCGTACGCGTCGGCGGGCTCCTCGGACGTGAACACCCGCTCGGGCTGCCCGCCGATCTCGACGAGGACCTGGTAACGGCCGTCGGTCGAGCGCGCGAGGCTGCGGAACGTGCCGCCCAGCAGCTCGCGGAGCTGGTCCTCGCGCGGCAGCCAGAGGGCGTCCTCCTGGCGCAGCGAGTCGAGCGCCCACTCGGTCGTCCCGTTGAAGCCGAGCACGGTGCCGGTCGGGTACTCGTGCGCCTCGACGACCATCTCGGAGATCGTGAACACCTCGCCGCCCATGTCGGCACCGCGCACCACGAAGCGGTCGCCGGCGCGCGGGTGCCACTGCAGGCCGGCGGCCTCGAGGGCCACGGCGTTGTCCGTCGAGATCATGCGCCCAGTATCGGCTCCCGCGCCCCGATCGGCCCGCCCGGGAGGGCGGCCGCGGTGCACCCCGCACGCCGCCACGGCGCGGGGAGCGCGGGACCGCCGTGGCGCTCCCGTCGGGTCAGCGCGAGCCGGTCGACGGCCCCGCGGCGAGCTCGCGGTACGCGTACCCGTGCGCGAGCCGGAACCCCAGCGCCTCGTACAGGCGCAGCGCCCCGGCGTTGTGCGACTCGACCTGCAGGAAGGCCCGCCGGGCGCCGCGCTCGGCGGCCGCGGCGAGCGCCGCCGCCGTCAGCGAGCGACCCCAGCCGCTCCGGCGTACCGCGGGCGCGACCTGCAGGCACGACAGGCCGACCCACTCCCCCGCGAGCGCCGCCCGGATCACCGCGACGTCGTCCCCCGCCTCGTCGGTCGCGGTGAGGTACAGGGCGGGCGCGGCGCCGACGATCGCACGCGAGACGTCGCGGGCGCCGCCCTTGCCCCGCAGCCACCCGTCGAGCCACGCGTCGTCGGGTGCGTCCGCCACGCGCACACGCCCGGGCGCGGCGTCGCCGGCGGCGCCCGGGCCCCCGGCACGCCCGCGGGCCCCGGGGTCGAGGTCGCGCACGAGCACGTCGGTGAGCGACGCGACGGCGTAGCCGCGCCGGTCCAGCTCGGCGGCCAGGCCCGGCGGGTTGCCGGGGTCGCCGACGCGGAACGTCGACGGTGCACCGTCGGCGTCGTAGAGCGCCTCGACGCGGTCGACCGCGCCCGGCAGGTCGGCGACGGCGCACGGCGCGACCGTCGAGCTCGCCCGCCGGGTCACGCCCCGCGACAGGCCGACGCGCCACCCGTCGACGTCGACCGTGCGCAGCGGGGGCCACGTCGCGACCTCGACGTCGACGCCCGGCGCCGGCGGCGCGCGCCACGTGCGGACGCGCATCGTCACCTCGTCGGTCCAGTCGCGCTCGGGTCGCGACACGAACCCGAGGCGGGCGTAGAGCCGCTGCGCGGCGGTCATGGGGTCGAGCGTCGACAGCACGACGTCGCGGGCGCCGCCCGCGACCGCGGTGCGCAGCGCACCGCGCACCAGGTGCTCGGCGACGCCCGCGCCGCGCCGCGCCGGGTCCACCGCGAGCATCCGCAGCTCGACCTCGTCGGGGCGGGCGACCTCGGCGTAGCGCGTGCCCGGGGCCGCGAGCGTGACCGTGCCCAGCAGGTCGTCCGTGGCCGCGTCGACCGCGACGAGCAGGGTCGCCCGCACCGCGCGGCTCCGCGCGTCACGCAGCTCGTCGGCGTACCAGTGGCGCGCGTCGACGAGCCGGTCGGCCACGTACGCGCGCGCCGTGAGGGCGCCGACGGCCTCGATCTCGTCGTCGCGCGCGACGCGCACGACGACGGGTCCCGCGGCGCTCACGACGCGTCGTCGGGCGCGGCCGCCTCGTCGTCCGGCGCGGCCGTCCCGCCGTCGGTGGCTGTGCCGTCGGTGGCGGGCGGCGGCCCGACCGCGTCGGGGCCGCCGGCCAGCAGCGTCTCGAACCCCGCCTCGTCGAGGATCCGCAGGCCGAGCTCGCGCGCCTTGGTCTCCTTCGAGCCCGCGTTCTCGCCGACGACCACGAAGTCGGTCTTCTTCGACACCGAGCCGGACGCCTTGCCACCGCGCGCGAGGATCGCCTCCTTGGCGCCGTCGCGGCTGAACCGCTCGAGGCTGCCGGTGACGACGACGGTGACGCCCTCGAGCGTGCGCGGCGTCGACGCGTCGGCGACGTCCTCCATGAGGACGCCCGCCGCCGCCCACCGGTCGACGACCTCGCGGTGCCACGGCTCGCCGAACCAGTCGAGCAGCGACTGCGCGATCGTCGGCCCGACACCCTCGACGCCCGACAGCCGCGCGACCGCGGCCGCGCGGTGCGTGGCGTGCGGGTCCGGCGCGAGGTCCTCGGCCGCGGCCGCGTCGTCGACAGCGGCGGCCGTGTCGGCCCGCTCGTCGTCGGTGCCGGCCAGGTCGAGCGCGTCCTGCCCCCCCGACCCGGCGGCCGTGCCCGTGACGTCCGTCGCGTCGGGCTCGTCGGGCCACCACGTCGCGTCGACGACCTCGCGCAGCGCGCGCATCGACCCGAACTCCTGCGCGAGCGCGCGCGCGGCCGTCGGCCCGACGTTGCGGATGCTCAGCGCCACGAGCACGCGCCACAGCTCCTTGGACTTGGCCAGCTCGAGCTGGTCGAGCAGCGTGCGGGCGGCCTCGGACGGCTCCCACTCGCGCAGCACGCGCCCCTCGGCCTCGGCGGCGGCGCGCTGCGCCTTGGTGTGCTTGAGCATGCGGCGGAAGGGCGTGCGGCGGCGGACGGTGCCGTCCTCGTCCTCCTTGGGCAGCCCCGTCTCGGCGTCGCGCACGACGACCTCGACCTGCGCGAGCGTCGCGAGGCTCACGTCACGCACGTGCGCGACGTCGTCGGGCGTCGGGTCGTCGCCGTAGCGCACGAGGTCGAACAGGTAGGCCTCGGTCGGCACGGGCGGCGTGCTCGGCACCTCGGGCTGCGTGAGCGCGGCGGCGGTGACCTCGCCGAGCACCTCGATGTCGAACGCGCCGCGCGAGCCGATGTGCTCGAGCCGGCCGCGCACCTGCGCGGGGCAGCCCTGCGCGTTCGGGCAGCGCAGGTCGACGTCGCCCTCGCGCATGGGCCGCAGGGGCGTGCCGCACTCGGGGCAGCCGGCGGGCATGTGCCACGCGGGCGGCCGCTCGCCCTCGTCGGCCTGCGGCGCACGCCCCACGATCTCGGGGATGACGTCGCCGGCCTTGCGCAGCACGACCGTCTCGCCCGGCCGCACGTCCTTGAGCCGGACGACGTCCTGGTTGTGCAGCGTCGCCTGACGCACGGTGCTGCCCGCGACCGTCACGGGCTCCATCACGCCGAACGGCGTCGCCCGCCCCGTGCGGCCGATGCCCACCTCGATCGCCAGCAGGCGCGTGAACACCTCCTCGGGCGGGTACTTGTACGCGATCGCCCACCTCGGCGCGCGGCTCGTCGCGCCCAGCCGGCGCTGCAGCGCGATGTCGTCGACCTTGACCACGATGCCGTCGATCTCGTGCTCGACGTCGTGCCGGTGCTCGCCGTAGTGGTCGATGCGCGCCCACACCTCGTCGAGCCCGTCGAGCACACGCGTGTGCGACGACGTCGGCACGCCCCACCCGGCCAGCAGCTCGTACACCTGCGACTGCCGCTCGATGCCCTGCCCGCGGCCCTCGCCCCAGGTCAGGGCGCCGATGCCGTGCGCGTACATGCGCAGCGGGCGGGACGCCGTGACGCGCGGGTCCTTCTGCCGCAGCGAGCCGGCGGCGGCGTTGCGCGGGTTCGCGAACGGCGGGCGGCCGGCCGCGGCCTGCGCCTCGTTGAGCGTGCGGAACGCCTCGACCGGCAGGAAAACCTCGCCGCGGATCTCGATGAGCTCGGGGTGGGTCGCGGGGTCGCCGCCGAGGACCTCGGGGATCGTCGTGATGGTGCGGACGTTGAGCGTGACGTCCTCGCCCGTGCGGCCGTCGCCGCGCGTGGCCGCCCGCACGAGCCGCCCGCGCTCGTACAGCAGCGCGATCGCGAGCCCGTCGATCTTCAGCTCCGTGAGGTACGCGAGCGGCGCGTCCGACTCCAGGTCACGGTGCACGCGCTGCGACCACGCGAGCAGGTCGTCGCGCGAGAACGCGTTGTCGAGCGACAGCATGCGCTGCACGTGGTCGACCGCCGTGAACTCGGTCGAGAACGTGCCGCCGACACGCTGCGTCGGCGAGTCCGGCGTGCGCAGCCCCGGGTGCTCCGCCTCGAGCGCCTCGAGCGCCCGCAGCCGCTCGTCGTACGCGGCGTCCGACGACGACGGCGCGTCGCGCACGTAGTACGCGAACTGGTCGGCCCGGATCTGCTCGGCCAGCTCGGTCCAGCGGTGCCGGGCCTCGGCGGGCACGTCGCGCTCGGCGGTCTGCGGGGTCGGGTCGCTCACGGGTCCATCATGGCGCGCGGCACCCACACGACGCCCGTCGCGCCCGGCTCCGCGCCCGCCCGTCGGCCGGCACGTCCCGCGCCCCCGCGACGGCCCTACACTCAGCCGCGTGCCCGGTCCCGCCGCCCCGCCCGACCTGCGCGCCCGCGCGCGGGCGAGCGGCAGCCGCGTCGCGCGCCGCGTGCTCGACCAGCCGCTGCGGCGCCTCGGCGTCGTGGGCGCCGTCGTGCTGCTGGCCACCACCGCGGCGTTCGGCGGGCTCGAGGAGCAGACCGACGACGGCCTCGAGGTCCTCGCGACCGGCGTGCCCGCCAACGTCGCGCCGTTCGAGCTCACCGTCGAGCGCGTCGTGTGGACCACCGACCTGCCCGGGCAGGGCCTGAGCGAGCCCGGCAACCGCTGGCTCGGCGTCGTGGCGACCGTGCGCAACACGTCCGACGCGGGCGTCCTGGGCCCGGTCCTGCGCGAGGCGCTCACGCTCGACGACGTGCCGGGCCTCGTCGGGGCCCCGGGCGACCTGGGCGTGCCCGCGTCCGCGGTCGCGGTGCTCGTCGACGGCTCGGAGCTGAGCCCCGTGCAGCCCGGCCTCGCGTACGAGGTCGCCTTCCTCTTCGAGCAGGACGGCGGGACGCCGCCGCCGACGTCCGTCGCCGTGCAGCTGCAGCGCCACGTCTGGGGCACCGGCTCGCTCGACCCGACGGCCGGCTGGCGCGACGCCGCGACCGTGCTGCGCGGCGACCTGCCGGCGCGCG
>NZ_BCRB01000137.1 GCF_001552375.1 Cellulomonas iranensis NBRC 101100 = JCM 18110
TGGGCGGGCCGCGGCGACGCGACCGTGTCGCTCACGGCTGACGGCGCCCGCGGCACCCGCAGCCTGCTGGTGCAGGGGCGCACGCAGTCCTGGAACGGCGCCGCGGTCGACGTCACCGACGTGCTCGTGCCCGGCACGACGTACACGATCGGGCTCTGGCTGCGCCTGCCCACGGGGTCGGGCGAGGCCGGGCTCCGCGTGTCGGTGCAGCGCGACGTCGACGGCGTCGCGTCCTACGAGACCGTGACCACCGTCGAGCGCGTGACGTCGCAGTGGACGCAGGTCGTCGCGTCGTACACGCCCGGCCGGTTCGACACCGCGTCGCTGTACGTCGAGTCCACGGGGTCGCTCACGGACTTCCTGCTCGACGACGTGCTCGTCAGCGGCGTCACGTACACGCCCGACCTGTCGCTGCCGTCGGTGGCCGACGCGCTGGCCGACGACTTCCCGTTCGGCCTCGGCATCGAGCCCGTCGACACGCTCGGCGGCCGCGGCGACCTCGCTGCGCACCACGCCGTGCAGATCACGCCCGGCAACCAGATGAAGCCCGAGTCGGTGCAGCCCGCCGAGGGCACGTTCACGTTCGGCGACGCCGACCTCATGGTGGACTGGGCGCGCGCGCACGACATGCGGGTCTACGGGCACACGCTCGTGTGGCACCAGCAGACCCCCGCGTGGTTCTTCGAGCGTGACGGCGCGCCGCTCACGACGTCGCCCGCCGACCAGGCGCTGCTGCGCGACCGCCTGCGGACCCACATCGAGGCGGTCGCGGACCACTTCCGCGACACCTACGGCGAGTACGGCACGCCCGGCAACCCGATCTTCGCGTTCGACGTCGTCAACGAGGTGATCGACGAGAGCCAGCCCGACGGCCTGCGGCGCAGCGAGTGGTACCGCGTCCTGGGGGCGTCGTACGTCGCCGACGCGTTCCGGTACGCGCGCGCCGCGTTCGGCCCCGACGTGCTGCTGTTCATCAACGACTACAACAGCGAGTACCCCGACAAGCGGGCGCCCTACCTGCGCCTCGTCACCGACCTGCTCGCGCAGGGCGTGCCCGTCGACGGGGTCGGCCACCAGCTGCACGTCGAGGTCGGCCGCTCGGTGCCCATGATCGAGGACACGATCGAGGCGTTCGAGGCGCTGCCCGTCACGCAGGCGGTCACCGAGCTCGACGTCTCGACGTACCGGCACGCGGGCGAGCAGTGGGCCACGCCGCCCGCCGACCGGCTGCTCGAGCAGGCGTACTACTACCGCGACGTGCTGGCGATGCTGAAGCGGCACGCGGCGTCGCTTGAGTCGGTCACCGTGTGGGGCCTCGAGGACTCCCGCACGTGGCTGCGCGCCGGGGCCGCGCCGCTGCTGTTCGACGGCGCGCTGCAGGCCAAGCCCGCGTTCTGGGGCGTGGTGGACCCGTCCCGCATCGGGACGACGCCGACGCCCACCCCGACGGTGACGCCGACGCCGACGGCCACGCCCACGCCGACGTCCACCCCGACACCGACGCCCACGGTCACGCCCACCCCGACGGTCACGCCCACCCCGACGGTCACCCCCACCCCGACGGTCACTCCGACACCCACGCCGACCTCCGGCCCGGCGACGTGCCGCGTCCAGTACACGACGCACGACTGGGGCACGGGCTTCACCGCGAACGTCCGCGTGACGAACACGGGCGCGACCGCGCTCACGTCCTGGGCGCTGACGTTCGCGCTCACCGGCGGGCAGCAGGTCACGCAGGGCTGGAGCGCGACGTGGGCGCAGCAGGGCACCGCGGTCACCGCGACCAACGCCGCGTGGAACGGCACGCTCGCGCCCGGCGGCTCGGTGGACGTCGGGTTCAACGGCAGCCACCCGGGCAGCAACCCGCGCCCGGCGTCGTTCGCGCTGAACGGCGCGACCTGCGCGGTCGGCTGACGTCCGCCCTCCGGGACGCGGCCGCCGCGAGACCGGGCGGCGGGCACGCCAGGGTCGGCTGCCGCACGCCCGCCCCGGTCTCGTGGAGCGGCGGTCTCAGCCCGTGGGCGGCGGGCGGTGCGCGACGACGACGGTCCCGTCGACGTCGTCGTCGCGCAGCACCTCCACCGGCCACCCGGGCGGGCACGCGGCCCGCGTGAGCGTGACCTGCGCGCGGCTCGTCTCGACCAGCACGTGCCCGCCGGGCCGCACCCAGGCCGGTGCGGCGGCCAGCAGGCGACGCTGCACGTCGACGCCGTCCGGGCCGCCGTCGAGCGCGACGTGCGGCTCGTGCTCGCGCGCCTCGGGCGGCATGGTCGCGACCGCGTCGTGCGGCACGTAGGGCGCGTTGGCGACGAGCACTGCCACGCGCCCGCGCAGGTCGGCCGGCACCGGGTCGAGCAGGTCGCCGGTCCACGCGGCGCCGCGCCCGGCGAGGTTGCGGGCGGCCCACCCGACGGCCACGGGGTCGAGGTCCGCCGCGTGCAGCACCGCACCGGGGACGTCCCGCGCCACGACCGACGCCACCGGCGCGACGCCGCAGCACGCCTCGACGACCACCGGCGCCGGACCGGCCGCGCGCGCGAGCGCGACCGCGGTGCGGGCCAGCAGCTCGGTGCGGCGCCGCGGCACGAACACGCCCGGACCCACGTGCAGGCGCAGGCCGTCGAACGCGACCCACCCCAGCACGGTCTCGAGCGGCTCGCCCGCGACGCGGCGCGCGACCAGGCGCTCGAGGTCGTCGCCCGTGGCCGCCCCGGTCAGCAGCGCCGCCTCGTCCTCGGCGAACACGCAGCCCGCGGCCCGCAGCCGCAGCACGAGCGCCTCGGGCGCGTGCGGCGGGACCGGCAGCGGCCCGCGCGGCGGGGTCGCGCCCTCGGCGGAGGTCACGTCGCATGCTCGCACGCGCGGCCACCGCGGAGCGACCCTGCCCGGCCCCGACGCGTCGTCGCAGGTCAGCGCGTCGCCGTCCAGCAGCCGAAGGTCCCTCCGTCACCGCTGACCAGCGGCACTAGGCTGGGTGCGCAAACCCACCGTCTGTCGAAGGAGCACCATGGCCAGCATCGAGGCCGTCGGCGCCCGCGAGATCCTGGACTCGCGCGGCAACCCCACTGTCGAGGTCGAGGTCGCCCTCGACGACGGCACCATCGCGCGTGCCGCCGTCCCGTCGGGTGCGTCCACCGGCGCGTTCGAGGCCGTCGAGCGCCGTGACGGCGACGACCCCCGCTACGGCGGCAAGGGCGTCCAGGGTGCCGTCAACGCCGTGATCGACGACATCGCCCCCGAGCTCATCGGCTTCGAGGCGAGCGAGCAGCGTCTGGTCGACGCCGCGCTCATCGAGCTCGACGGCACGCCCAACAAGGGCAAGCTCGGCGCCAACGCGATCCTGGGCGTCTCGCTCGCGGTCGCCAAGGCCGCGGCCGACTCCGCCGACCTGCCGCTGTTCCGCTACGTCGGCGGCCCCAACGCGCACGTCCTGCCCGTGCCGATGATGAACATCCTCAACGGTGGGTCGCACGCCGACTCCAACGTCGACATCCAGGAGTTCATGGTCGCCCCGATCGGTGCCACGACGTTCCGTGAGGCGCTGCGCACCGGCACCGAGGTCTACCACTCGCTCAAGTCCGTGCTGAAGAGCAAGGGCCTGTCGACGGGTCTCGGCGACGAGGGCGGCTTCGCGCCGAACCTCGAGTCGAACCGCGCCGCGCTCGACCTCATCCTCGTCGCGATCGAGAAGGCCGGCTTCGTGCCCGGCAAGGACGTCGCGCTCGCGCTCGACGTGGCCGCCACCGAGTTCTTCAAGGACGGCGCGTACCAGTTCGAGGGCGTCGCCAAGACGCCCGCCGAGATGATCGCGTTCTACGAGCAGCTCGTCGCGGACTACCCGCTGGTCTCCATCGAGGACCCGCTGTCCGAGGACGAGTGGGACTCGTGGTCCGAGCTCGTCGGCAAGGTCGGCGGCAAGGTCCAGATCGTCGGCGACGACCTGTTCGTCACCAACCCGGAGCGGCTGGCCAAGGGCATCGCGCTCAAGGCCGCGAACTCGCTGCTGGTCAAGCTCAACCAGATCGGCACGCTCACCGAGACCCTCGACGCGGTCGCCCTCGCGCAGCGCTCGGGCTTCACGACGATGACCTCGCACCGCTCGGGCGAGACCGAGGACACGACGATCGCCGACCTGTCGGTCGCGACGAACGCCGGCCAGATCAAGACCGGTGCGCCCGCCCGCGGCGAGCGCATCAACAAGTACAACCAGCTCCTGCGCATCGAGGAGGAGCTCGACGACGCCGGCATCTACGCCGGTGCGAGCGCCTTCCCGCGCTTCCAGGGCTGATCCAGCGCTGACGACGACGCCCGGCCCACCCTCGCGGTGGGTCGGGCGTCGTCGTGCTCGGTCGTGCGTGCCTACGGGGCGTCCTCGACGACGACCCCGGACTGCTGCACGGTCCCGCCGGTGCTCTCCTCGACGGCCACGAACGGCAGCGTGTACACGGCGAGCAGGACTGTGACGGTCGCCGTCAGGGCCGCCGGGAGCAGGACCGCGAACGCGATCCGCCACCGTCGCCGCGGTCGCGGCGCGCGGCGGGCGAACGCCCGGTACCCGGTCCACGCGACGACGGCCGCGGCGAGCACGAGCGCGCCGACGAGGAGTGCCGGGTGAGCCAGGGCGAGCGCCATCGCGACCGGTGCGGCGAGCGGCCCGAGGACCAGTCCGCCGAGGACGAGGAGGACGACGACCCCGGGCGTGGGGCCGGCGTCGTCGGGCGGGGTCGGTGCGAGCGGCGGGCGCGTCGTGCCGTCGTGCATGGCGGCGGCGACCTGGTCGACGCTGCCGAGCTCGGCGAGCACGCGCCGCACGTCGGCGTCGTCGGCGCGGGGACCGAGCTCGGCGAGCGCGAGGTCGAGGTGCTCGCGGACGGCGTCGAGCACGTCGAGGCGCTCGGTCGCGGGTGCGTCCGCGAGGCGGCGCTCGAGGTCGGCGAGGTAGGCCGCGACGAGCGGCGACGAGACGGGAGTCATGCGGTCGGTCCTTCCAGGAGGTGGTCGACGGCGGCCCGGTAGGGGCGCCAGACCTCGACGAACGCGTCGAGCGCGGCGCGTCCCGTGTCGGTGAGCCGGTGGTAGCGGCGTGGCGGCCCCGTGGGGGACTCCTGCCACGTCGTGTCGACCCAGCCGCGGCCGCGCAGGCGCGTGAGCAGCGGGTAGAGCGTGCCCTCGGAGGCGAACAGCACGCGGTCGCGCCCGAGCGCGCGCGCGATGTCCTGCCCGTAGGCGGGGGAGCGGGCGAGGTGTGCGAGCACGCAGAACTCGAGCGTGCCGCGCCGCAGCTGCGTGCGGACGTCGTCCGGCGTCGGTTCCATGCGACGCACGCTACCTTGCCGCACAAGGAAGTGGCGAACGCGACACCCCCCGGTGCGTCCGGCCGATCCGTGGGGAGGAGGGCACAATCGAGCCCATGCCCACGTCGCGTCGTCCGCCCGCACCCGGCGCCGCCCGGCGCCCGGGCCGCGACGACGCCCCGTCGGGCGTGACGCCGCGCGCGCCGCGACCCGCGGGTGCCCGCCCC
>NZ_BCRB01000138.1 GCF_001552375.1 Cellulomonas iranensis NBRC 101100 = JCM 18110
GCGCCCAGCGCGCCGGGCCGGACCGGCGCCGCCGCGCGGCGGCGAGCTCGTCGGCGGGTGCGGCGGCCGTGAAGGTCACGCCCGTCGTCTCGGCGAGCCGCGCGTGCAGGCGCGGCAGGTCCGGCGTCGTGCCCGCGGCCGGGTCGGCCGCGCGCACCCGGGCGACCGCGGCGTCGTCGGCGGCGGCCGTCGTGCCCTCGTCACGGGGTGTGTCGCGGGGTTCGCGCGTGTCGTCCATGGTGTCCCTCCGAGCGTGTCGCCGGGCGTGACCGCCCTCCACCCCGTCTGTGTGGCCGGGGGCGCGGGTCTTGCACGGGTCCGCGGAGCGGCGCGGGGACGCGCCGCCCGACCGTGCGCTCAGGCGACGCCGGCGTCGTCGAGCGCGGCGCGCAGCCGCGACCGCGCCCGCGACAGCGCGGCGTCGGCGCCGCCGCGGCCGATGCCCAGCACCTCGGCCAGGGCGTCCCCCGTGAGCCCCTCCCACGCGTGCAGGAGGATCACCTCGCGGTCCCGCGCGGACAGCCCCGCGAGCACGGTCCGCACGGTCTCGTCCCGCACGGCCCGCAGCGCGGGGTCGTCGGCGTCGACCCCCTCCGGCACGTCCGCGACCGGCACCGGGCGTCCCTTGCGGCGGTGGTTCGACACCACGAAGCCCGCCGTGCGGTACAGCCACGGCAGCTCGGCGCCCTCCGGCACGTCGTCGCGGCGGCGCCACGCGACCGTCAGCACGTCGGCGGCGAGGTCCTCGACGTCGGACGCGGGCACGCGGCGCACGAGGTACCGGTGCACGGCCGTCGCGTGGTCGCGCACCAGCGCCTCGAACCAGGGCGCGTCGCGCGGCGTCGCGGGCCCGGCCGGCGACGCCGCCCCGTCACGCGTCACGTCGGCGGCGGGGTCGAGGTCGCCCGCGGGCGTGACGACGGCACGCAGGGCGGGGCGGGCGGTGGGCTCGTGCTGAGGGTGCGCGGGCACTGCGGCTCCCGGGGCGGGCGGACGGGCGGACCGGGCGGCGGCGTGCTGCTGCCACCGCCCTCACCCTCCCGGTGTCGTGACCTGCCGGGATCTTGCACGCCGAGCCGCACGAGTTCCGGCACGCCGCGCCGAGCGCCCCGCCGGGGACCGCCGCCGCGCGTCAGAGGCCGTCGGCCACCACGGCGGTCGCCCGCAGCCACGCGTCGCGCGTCGACGGCTTGAGGGCCGCGTGGTCGATGGGCCCGCCCGCGACGAGCGCCTTGTCGTGCGGCACCTCGACGACGCCCCGCGTGAGCGCGCCGAAGTGCGAGCGCAGCCGCTGCCGCAGGTCCTTGTCGACCTTCGGCTCCGGGAACGACAGGATCGTCACGGCCTGCCGCACGAGCTCCTCCTGGCCCGTGGCGCGCAGCGCGTCGAGCGCCCACGCCGCCGACTGCGCGGTGTCCTCGCGCAGCGTCGAGACGACCACGAGCTGGTCGGCGGACTGCACGGCCGCCTGCCAGTTCGAGGCGCGCATGTTGTTGCCCGTGTCCACCACGAGCACCCGGTAGAACTGCGACAGCACGTCGTGCAGCGCGTGGTACGACGCCGCGTCGACGCTCGACACCGACGCCGCGTTCTCGTCGGACGCGAGCACGTCGAACTGCTCGTCCTGCTGGGTCCGGACGAACGTGTCGAGGTCGCCGATGCGGATCGTGCCGCGCGACGTCAGCTCGGGCAGCGCGCGCAGCAGGTCGACGGCGGTGCGCTGGTGGTCGCCGTGCTGCGAGCGCCAGCCGAGCGTCCCGCGCGTCTCGTTGTTGTCCCACGCGAGCGTGTACCCGCCGCGCGACAGCCCGAACGTCGAGGCCAGGAGCATCGTCGCGGTGGTCTTGTGGGCGCCGCCCTTGGGGTTCACGACGACGACCGTGCGGGGGCCGTCGAACGTGCGTCGCACGGCGTCGACCTGCGAGCGGCGGCGACGCTCGGCGGCACCGGGTCGCGGTGCGACGGCACCGAACGTCAGGCGGCGCACGGCCCGCTGCCAGCCGAGCTCGGCCGGGCCCTCGTGCGCGGGGTGACGCGCGGCCAGCAGGTCGTCGAGCGTCGGCAGCGACGACCCGTCGGACGGTGCGCGCTCCGCGCGGGCCTCGGTGCGCGTCGCGGCGCGCGAGGCCGCGGGCACGGCGCCCGTGGACGGGGCGGGCTCCGGGACGCCGGGGGCGACGGGCACGGCGCCCGAGGGCGGCGCCACCGCGGGCGTCGGCGACGACGGCGGTGCGACCGGCGGTGCGGCCGACCACGCCGGGTCGACCACGGGCACGGGCGTGCTCAGGGGCGCGACGTCGGCGTCGTTCGCCTCGTCGACCCGGCCGTCGGGGTGGATCAGCAGCGCCCACAGCCCGTCCGGGTCCCGCACCTCCACGGGCAGCGCGCGCCCCGCGTCGGCCGCGAGCGCGGCGATGCGCGCCGTGATGGCCGCCCCGGCCTCGGCCAGGTCGGCCGTCGCGACCTGCTCGCGCACGCCGTCCACCGAGATCTCGCCGGTGCCGTCCTCCCGGACCTCCGCCCGGATCTGCGGCAGGCGCCCCGCGGCGTCCGTGCCGTCCACGGCGGGGACCGTGCCCGTCGTCGTGACCGGCTCCGCCGCCACCGTGCCGCCGCTGTCCGTCATCGTCCGCTCCTTCGTCCTGCTCGACGGCGGCTCGACCGCGGCACCCGGTGACCGGTCACGCCGCAGGCGCGAGCACGCCACATCCTGGACGAACGTATCGTCAGCAGGACGCGAACGCACAGCGGGGACGCGAGGCGCCGCGCGACCGCCGACCGTGTGACGCCGCCCGCATCGGCGTCACTCGTCGGTGTCGAGCTCGAACCAGACGGTCGTGCCGCCGTCGGGGAGCCGCGCGGTCCCCCACGTGGTCGACAACGCCTCCACGAGCGCCATGCCGCGGCCGCTGGGCTCGGTGGGCTCGGCGTGCCGGACCTGCGGCACGCCGCCGCCCCGGTCGGACACCGCGACGCGCACCCGCGGGCCGTCGACGCGCACCGCGACGCGCACCGGCTCGCCGGCCGGGCCGTGCACGACCGCGTTCGACACGAGCTCGCCCGCGAGCAGCTCGATCACCTGGTTGCACGCGCCCCCGACGCCGGCTCCGGCGACCGAGCGCATCACCCAGTGGCGTGCCGCGCGGGGCGCGCTGCGCTCCGCCGCGACCACGAGCTCGTCGTCGAGCAGCGGAGGCGGCGCGCCACGCCGGCTACGGAGGTCTCGGACGTCACCCACGGGCACCAGGGTGCCCGACCGCGGCCGTCCCCGCCGCTCGGACCGGCACCCGGACGCCTGACCTGCACCGACGTCCGGGCGCGCGTCACGCGTCGCGCACCGGCGCGACCCAGCCCTGCGGCGGCATGCAGAACCACAGCACCGCGTAGACCAGGAACGGGCTGCCCGGCAGCACCAGCAGGAGCAGCAGCACGAGCCGCACGACCCACGCCTCGATCCCCAGCCGGGCCGCGACGCCCGAGCACACGCCCGCGAGCCACCGCCCCTCGTACGTGCGCACCAGCCCGGCCCGTGCGAACGCCGCGCGTACCCCGTCCATGCGTCCTCCTCCGTCGTCGTGACCACCAGCATGCGGGCCCCACCGCCGCGGCACCTCCGGGCCCGACCCCCACGCGCCCCTGGTCCGCACCCCGAGAGCGACCCCGGGCCCCCGGAGGGCCTGAGGTACCTCAGACGCTCCGGGCGCCGCGGGTGTGGGCGGCCGACCGATGCGCCGGGCGGGGACTCAGGACGAGCGTGGTCGTGTGCCGGGTGAGGGCCCGCGACCGGCGCGACGACGACGCGGGCCACGGGGACGGGAGACGCCATGGGCATCGAGCTCTGGGGACCGGCGCTGGACGCCGAGGTCGCCTACCGCCGGGAGCGGCTGGTGGCGGACGCACGACGCACGGCCGACGCACGCCGCGCGCGGGCCGGCCAGGGGGCCGCCGACGCGCCCGCGGCGCGCCGGGTCGGCGGACGGCCGCCCGGACGTCGGTGGTCGCTGCGAGGATCGGGTGCGTGGTACGCGGCCCGATGAGCACCCCCTTCGTCGCGCGCACGGAGCAGGTCGCCCGGCTCGCCCAGGCGCTGGACCGTGCGCGCACCGGCGCGCCCACGCTCGTGCTGCTCGGCGCCGACGCGGGCGTGGGCAAGACCCGCCTGCTGCGGCACGTCGGCGACGTGGTCGCGGCCGGCGGGGCGCGCGTCGTCACGGGCCACTGCGTCGACCTCGGCGAGATCGGGCTGCCCTACCTGCCGTTCGCCGAGGCCCTCGGCGTCCTGCGCGGCACCGACCCGACCGCGGTCGCGCGCGTGGTGGAGGCACGCCCCGCGCTGGGTCGCCTGCTCGGGGGCACGGGCGGACGCACGTCCGAGGACGCGGGCCCCGCCGACGCGGCCGACGAGCGGCGCGAGCTGTTCGAGGGCGTGCTCGAGGTGCTCGCGGCGTGCGCGTCGACCGAGCACCCGCTGCTGCTCGTGCTCGAGGACCTGCACTGGGCCGACGCGTCGAGCCGCGACCTGCTGCGGTTCGTCGTGTCGCGGCTGTCCGACCAGCCGCTGCTGGTCGTCGCGACGTACCGCACCGACGACCTGCACCGCCGGCACCCGTGGCGCCCCGTCGCCGCCGAGCTCGCGCGGCACCCCCGCAGCAGCCACCTCGCGCTCGCCCCGTTCACGGACGACGAGCTGCGCGAGTTCGCGGCCGCCGTCGCGGGCCGCGCGCTGCCGGAGGACCAGCTGCACCGGCTGCGCGAGCGCGCCGAGGGCAACGCGTACTTCACCGAGGAGCTCATCGAGGCCGGCGCGGACGCCGACGCGCTGCCGTGGTCGCTCGCCGACGTCCTGCGCACGCGGGTCGAGCGCCTCGACGCGGCGACCGTGCGGCTCGTGCAGCTCGCGTCCGCCGCGGGGCGCCGCGTGGACGAGCCCCTGCTGCGGGCCGCGGCGCAGGCCGGCCCCGGGGCGGCACCCGCGGTCGGAGCCGTCGACGCCGCCCTGCGCGAGGCCGTGGCGCAGCACGTGCTCGTGGTCGAGGACGGACGGATCGCGTTCCGGCACGCGCTGCTCGCCGAGGCCGTCTACGCGGACCTGCTGCCCGGTGAGGCCGCGGCGGCGCACCGCGCGTTCCTCGCCGCGCTCGACGCGACCCCCACGCCGGGTGCCGCCGCGCAGCGCGCCGCGCACGCGCTGCGCGTGCCCGACCTGCCGGTCGCGCTGGGCGCGTCGTGGGAGGCCGCGGTGCAGGCCGCGCGCGTGCTCGCACCCGCCGAGGAGCTGCGCCACCTCGAGGTGGTGCTGCGGCTGTGGGACGCCGTGCCCGAGGTCGCCGCGGGGCTCCCGGCGTCGCACGCCGCGGTGCTGCGGACCGCGGCCGCCGCCGCGAGCCGCGCGGGCGAGTCGGAGCGCGCCGTGCAGC
>NZ_BCRB01000139.1 GCF_001552375.1 Cellulomonas iranensis NBRC 101100 = JCM 18110
TTGTCCGGCGGCGTCCTACTCTCCCACACCCTGGCGAGTGCAGTACCATCGGCGCTGAAGGGCTTAGCTTCCGGGTTCGGAATGGGACCGGGCGTTTCCCCTTCGCTATGACCGCCGTAACGCTGTCGAGTTGTCAACGGGTTCCCGTTGGTTTCTCGGGAACCGCACAGTGGACGCGTAGCAATGAATGAGTTAGTCAAGTTGTCGGCTTATTAGTACCGGTCAGCTGCGGCAGTCTTGAGTCCTGCCTTCCACATCCGGCCTATCTACCCAGTGGTCTAGCTGGGAGCCTCTCGGGGACGAGCCCCGTGGAAACCTCATCTTGAAGCAGGCTTCCCGCTTAGATGCTTTCAGCGGTTATCCCTTCCGAACGTAGCCAACCAGCCGTGCTCCTGGCGGAACAACTGGCACACCAGAGGTTCGTCCGTCCCGGTCCTCTCGTACTAGGGACAGCCCTTCTCAAGTTTCCTGCGCGCGCAGCGGATAGGGACCGAACTGTCTCACGACGTTCTAAACCCAGCTCGCGTACCGCTTTAATGGGCGAACAGCCCAACCCTTGGGACCTGCTCCAGCCCCAGGATGCGACGAGCCGACATCGAGGTGCCAAACCATGCCGTCGATATGGACTCTTGGGCAAGATCAGCCTGTTATCCCCGGGGTACCTTTTATCCGTTGAGCGACGGCGCTTCCACAAGCCACCGCCGGATCACTAGTTCCGACTTTCGTCCCTGCTCGACCTGTCAGTCTCACAGTCAAGCTCCCTTGTGCACTTGCACTCGCCACCTGATTGCCAACCAGGCTGAGGGAACCTTTGAGCGCCTCCGTTACATTTTAGGAGGCAACCGCCCCAGTTAAACTACCCACCAGGCACTGTCCCTGATCCGGATTACGGACCGAGGTTAGATGTCCAGAGCGACCAGAGTGGTATTTCAACGTTGACTCCACCGACACTGGCGTGCCGGCTTCACAGTCTCCCACCTATCCTACACAAGCCGCACCGAACACCAATACCAAGCTATAGTAAAGGTCCCGGGGTCTTTCCGTCCTGCTGCGCGTAACGAGCATCTTTACTCGTAGTGCAATTTCGCCGAGTTCGCGGTTGAGACAGCGGAGAAGTCGTTACGCCATTCGTGCAGGTCGGAACTTACCCGACAAGGAATTTCGCTACCTTAGGATGGTTATAGTTACCACCGCCGTTTACTGGGGCTTAAATTCTGAGCTTCGCTCCGAAGAGCTGACCCGTCCTCTTAACCTTCCAGCACCGGGCAGGCGTCAGTCCGTATACATCGTCTTGCGACTTCGCACGGACCTGTGTTTTTAGTAAACAGTCGCTTCTCCCTGGTCTCTGCGGCCCTCCACGCTCACCACCGCAAGGGTGGATCACGCTTGAGGCCCCCCTTCTCCCGAAGTTACGGGGGCATTTTGCCGAGTTCCTTAACCACGATTCTCTCGATCGCCTTGGTATTCTCTACCTGACCACCTGAGTCGGTTTGGGGTACGGGCGGCTAGAACCTCGCGTCGAAGCTTTTCTTGGCAGCATAGGATCACCCATTTCCCGCATACGCGGTACCCGTCGGTTCTCAGGCTTCACCAGGTGCGGATTTGCCTACACCTGACCCTACGACCTTGGACGTGGACTACCATCGCCACGCTGGGCTGCCTTCCTGCGTCACTCCTGTTAATACGCTTACCTACTACCGGTTCGGGTCCCGTGCTCCCCTGCCCCGGTGTCCCGAAGGACGATGGGGCAGGCTCGGACGGTTAGCATCACCGGGCTCGGTATGGGCGGTTCTTCGCCGGTACGGGAATATCAACCCGTTGTCCATCGACTACGCCTGTCGGCCTCGCCTTAGGTCCCGACTTACCCAGGGCGGATTAGCCTGGCCCTGGAACCCTTGGTCATTCGGCGGACGGGTTTCTCACCCGTCATTCGCTACTCATGCCTGCATTCTCACTCGTGCCGCCTCCACCACTGGGTTTCCCCGCGGCTTCGCTGGCGGCACGACGCTCCCCTACCCATCCACACGACTGAACCACGAAGGCTTGTCTCGAGTGTGAATGCCACAGCTTCGGCGGTGTGCTTGAGCCCCGCTACATTGTCGGCGCGGAATCACTTGACCAGTGAGCTATTACGCACTCTTTCAAGGGTGGCTGCTTCTAAGCCAACCTCCTGGTTGTCTGTGCAACTCCACATCCTTTCCCACTTAGCACACGCTTAGGGGCCTTAGCTGGTGGTCTGGGCTGTTTCCCTCTCGACTACGGAGCTTATCCCCCGCAGTCTCACTGCCACGCTCTGGCTTACCGGCATTCGGAGTTTGGCTAACGTCAGTAACCTGGTGGGGCCCATCGGCTATCCAGTAGCTCTACCTCCGGCAAGAAACGCGTGACGCTGCACCTAAATGCATTTCGGGGAGAACCAGCTATCACGAAGTTTGATTGGCCTTTCACCCCTAACCACAGGTCATCCCCCAGGTTTTCAACCCTGGTGGGTTCGGGCCTCCACGCGGTCTTACCCGCGCTTCACCCTGCCCATGGCTAGATCACTTCGCTTCGGGTCTAGAGCACGCGACTAAAGACGCCCTATTCGGACTCGCTTTCGCTACGGCTTCCCCACACGGGTTAACCTCGCCACGTACCACTAACTCGCAGGCTCATTCTTCAAAAGGCACGCCGTCACCCCTGCTAGGGAGGCTCCGACGGATTGTATGCACACGGTTTCAGGTACTATTTCACTCCCCTCCCGGGGTACTTTTCACCTTTCCCTCACGGTACTTGTCCGCTATCGGTCACCAGGTAGTATTTAGGCTTACACAGTGGTCTGTGCAGATTCACTCCGGGTTTCTCGGGCCCGGAGCTACTTGGGATCCCCTTCGGGAGGCCACGCCATTTCGTCTACGGGGGTAACACCCTCTGTGCCGGGCCTTTCAATGCCCTTCGACTATGACGCGACTTTGTAACTCCCTGCTGCTTCGGCAGAAGCAACGGAAAGGTCCCACAACCCCGTACGCGCAACGCCTGCCGGCTATCACACGCGCACGGTTTGGCCTGATCCGCTTTCGCTCGCCACTACTCACGGAATATCTCTTCCTGCCGGTACTGAGATGTTTCACTTCCCGGCGTTCCCTCCACTCACCCTATATATTCAGGTGAGGGTCACCACACATGACTGTGGCGGGGTTTCCCCATTCGGAAATCCTCGGATCACGGTTCGTTTGCCAACTCCCCGAGGCTTATCGCAGGCTACTACGTCCTTCTTCGGCTCCTGGTGCCAAGGCATCCACCCTGTGCACTTATAAACTTGACCACAAAGATCATTCAAAGATGCTCGCGTCCACTGTGCAGTTCTCAAGCAACCACCGGTCACCCCCAGCCCCCGGCGCCTACCTCACCCACACCCGCGCCACCCCTTGCAGGGCGACACCAGCGCGGATCCAGCGGTTCGACCGGACCGAAGGTCCCGACCAAGGCAACACCCCCTCACGGGCTGTTCCCTCAGGACCCAACAGCGTGCCAGGCCGACCCGCACCGAACCGGTGAGCATCCGTTCCCTCCCACCAGGCGAACCTGACGGCGTACTAGGAGCCACCGACCCAACGAGTCGGCCAGTAGTCGATGTTCCACCCTTGAGCACCACCCCGGCCGCGTTCGGACCGAGCGTGGGCCTGGACAACCACCCCGCCCCATGACAGGACGACCAGCTGCCAGATGCTCCTTAGAAAGGAGGTGATCCAGCCGCACCTTCCGGTACGGCTACCTTGTTACGACTTAGTCCTAATCGCCAGTCCCACCTTCGACGACTCCCCCCAAAAGGTTGGGCCATCGGCTTCGGGTGTTACCGACTTTCATGACTTGACGGGCGGTGTGTACAAGGCCCGGGAACGTATTCACCGCAGCGTTGCTGATCTGCGATTACTAGCGACTCCGACTTCATGGGGTCGAGTTGCAGACCCCAATCCGAACTGAGACCGGCTTTTTGGGATTCGCTCCACCTCGCGGTATCGCAGCCCTTTGTACCGGCCATTGTAGCATGCGTGAAGCCCAAGACATAAGGGGCATGATGATTTGACGTCATCCCCACCTTCCTCCGAGTTGACCCCGGCAGTCTCCCATGAGTCCCCGGCATAACCCGCTGGCAACATGGGACGAGGGTTGCGCTCGTTGCGGGACTTAACCCAACATCTCACGACACGAGCTGACGACAACCATGCACCACCTGTACACCGACCTTGCGGGGCGCACATCTCTGCACGTTTCCGGTGTATGTCAAGCCTTGGTAAGGTTCTTCGCGTTGCATCGAATTAATCCGCATGCTCCGCCGCTTGTGCGGGCCCCCGTCAATTTCTTTGAGTTTTAGCCTTGCGGCCGTACTCCCCAGGCGGGGCACTTAATGCGTTTGCTGCGGCACGGAATCCGTGGAATGGACCCCACACCTAGTGCCCAACGTTTACGGCATGGACTACCAGGGTATCTAATCCTGTTCGCTCCCCATGCTTTCGCTCCTCAGCGTCAGTTGCGGCCCAGTGACCTGCCTTCGCCATCGGTGTTCCTCCTGATATCTGCGCATTCCACCGCTACACCAGGAATTCCAGTCACCCCTACCGCACTCTAGTCTGCCCGTACCCACTGCAAGCCCCAGGTTGAGCCTGAGGTTTTCACAGCAGACGCGACAAACCGCCTACGAGCTCTTTACGCCCAATAATTCCGGACAACGCTTGCGCCCTACGTATTACCGCGGCTGCTGGCACGTAGTTAGCCGGCGCTTCTTCTGCAGGTACCGTCACTCTCGCTTCTTCCCTGCTGAAAGCGGTTTACAACCCGAAGGCCGTCATCCCGCACGCGGCGTCGCTGCATCAGGCTTGCGCCCATTGTGCAATATTCCCCACTGCTGCCTCCCGTAGGAGTCTGGGCCGTGTCTCAGTCCCAGTGTGGCCGGTCGCCCTCTCAGGCCGGCTACCCGTCGTCGCCTTGGTAGGCCATTACCCCACCAACAAGCTGATAGGCCGCGAGTCCATCCTTCACCGATAAATCTTTCCAGACGCTACAGATGCCCGTGCGTCTCGTATCCGGTATTAGACCCCGTTTCCAAGGCTTATCCCAGAGTGAAGGGCAGGTTACTCACGTGTTACTCACCCGTTCGCCACTGATCCCCCCAGCAAGCTGGGGTTCACCGTTCGACTTGCATGTGTTAAGCACGCCGCCAGCGTTCGTCCTGAGCCAGAATCAAACTCTCCGTGAATGTTCATCAGCCACTCACCAGCCCGAAGACCAGCAAGCAACAGACACCACAAAGAACCCCCTCGAAAGAGGGCATCAACTGGCATCATCCCCGAACCAGACCCACGGGGGTGGACCTGATCCGAGCTCGACACCAT
>NZ_BCRB01000140.1 GCF_001552375.1 Cellulomonas iranensis NBRC 101100 = JCM 18110
CGGCCCGCGGCTCACCCGAAGGTGAACGAGAACACCTGCACGCCGGGCGTCGCGCGCACCTCGACGGTCCCGGTCGTGAGGTCGGGCCGGGCGAGCAGCCGGTACGAGCGCGGCGGCCCCGACACCTGGTGCTCGACCTCGTCGACGACCGCCCCCGACGCGTCGCGCACGACCGCGGTGACCGTGCCCTCGCCGCCGACGACCGTGCGGACCTCGCTCGCCGAGAACCGCAGCCGCAGCGCGGCGTCGTCGCCCGCGGTCGCGCCCTGGTAGTCGGTGGTCCACGTGCCGTCGAGCGCGACGGTGTCGGCCGGCTGGTCGGTGGGCGCGGTGTACGAGTGCTCGCCCTCGACGTACTCGCCCGCGACGTTGGTGCGCTTCCCCACCGACAGGAACGTCTCGGGCGTGATCTGCGCCCCGTCGGGGGTGCGGTCGTCGACCTGCGTGCGCGGCGGCAGCGCGACGCCCGGGTCGGCGTCCTGCAGGAGCTCGCGCACGAGGTCCTCCGTCACGTCGTAGCCCCCCTCGCCCTGGTGCACGTGCCGCACCTGGCCGTCGGCGTCGACCAGGTACGACGCGGGCCAGTACCGGTTCCGGTACGCGCTCCAGGTCGCGTAGGAGTTGTCCTGCGCGACCGGGTACGTGATGCCGAGGCGCCGCGCGCCGTCGACCACGTTGTCGGTCTCGCGCTCGAACGCGTACTCGGGCGTGTGGACGCCGACCACGACGAGCCCGGCGTCGCGGTACGCCTGCCACCACGCCTCGACGTGCGGCACCGACCGCTGGCAGTTGATGCAGGAGTAGGCCCAGAAGTCGAGCAGGACGACCTTGCCGCGCAGGTCCGCGATCGTGAGGTCCGCGCCGTCGGGCGTCTGCAGCCAGGTGTCGATGCCGCGCAGCTCGGGTGCGGGGCCGCAGTCCTCGAGCGTCGTCGCGCCCTGCGTGCAGCGGGACAGGCCCTCGTTCTCGGCCGTGACGACGCCGCCGAGGTCGAGCTGCTGCGTGACGCGCTCGTCGGCCGCGAGCCGCTGCTGCAGGCTGTCGGCCCAGCCGGGAAGCGCGCGCTGCAGCCCGTCGGTGAGGTTGAACGTGAGGGCGGCCGCGAGCGCGAGCATGACCGCGCCGCCGACGGCACGGACGCGACGCTGGTGCGTGCGCAGGAACGCGAGCCGCTCGGTGGCGCGGCGTCCGGCGAGCGCGAGCACGAGCAGCGGCAGCGCGGCACCGATCGCGAACCCGACGGTGAGGACGACGGTCGACGCGTCGACGCGTCCCGTGGCACCGGCGACGGTCACGGCCGCGAGCACGGGGCCGGCGCACGGCACGTACACGGCGCCGAGGCCGAGCCCGAGCACGAACGCGCCGCGGTCCTTGCCGGGCGCGCGCCGGGGCGCCAGCCGCGCGAACGGTCGCTCGATGACCTGCTCGAGCCGCGGGACGAGCAGACCCAGGCCCATGACGACGAGGACGGCGATGCCGGCCCAGCGCAGCGTGTCGCCTGGCAGGCCGAGCGCGTTGAGCACGACCGTGCCGGTGAGCGTCGCGAGCGAGAACGCCGTGACGAGGCCCGCGACGACGAGGTAGGGGCGCGCACCGTTGGCGCGGGGCGGCTCGGCGCGTGCACCGCCGCGCGTGAGCAGCGCGGGCTGCTCGAGCACGCCGACGCCCGCGGCGGCGCCGCGCACGGGTGCGGCCGTGGTCGCCCGGACGGGCGCCGCGCGGCTCGGTCCCGTGCGGGCGCCCTGCGCGCCCGCGCTGAGGAGCACGACCGGGAGCACCGGGAGGATGCAGGGCGAGATCCCGGTCACCAGGCCGCCGACGAGTCCGACGAGCGCCACCACCACGAGGTCCATGCCGGGGGTTCGGTGCCGGCGGTCCCGCGGATGGGTGCGGCTCGGCGGCGACGTCGCCGGGCCGTGGGTCGCGAGCTCGGTGAGAACTCGTCGTCGATCCGACCCATCCGCCCCGGGGGACGGCTCCGAACCATGGGCGACGGCGGAGGACGAGAGGTCCTCCGCAGCACCCTGGAGGAGACGACCATGCAGATCTCGACCCGCACGCGCCTGTCCGCCGCGCTGCTGCTGACGACCGGCCTGGCACTCACCGCCTGCAGCTCGGGCGACGACACGGGCGCGGAGACGACGCCCGACGCGATGACCTCGATGGCGCCGACGCCGTCGGCCACGCCCGACGACATGGCGACCGAGGGCGGCGACATGATGGCGTCCGGTCTGGTCGGCCCGGGCTGCGCCGACTACGCGGCGACGGTGCCGGACGGCGCCGGCTCGATCGAGGGCATGTCGACCGACCCGGTCGCGACGGCCGCGTCGAACAACCCGCTGCTGACCACGCTCACGGCCGCGGTCTCGGGCCAGCTCAACCCCGACGTGAACCTGGTCGACACGCTCAACGGCGGCGAGTTCACGGTGTTCGCGCCGGTCGACGAGGCGTTCGCGAAGATCGACCCGGCCACGATCGAGTCGCTCAAGACCGACGCCGCGACGCTGTCCTCGATCCTCACGTACCACGTGGTCGAGGGCCGGCTCTCGCCCGACCAGATCGCCGGTGAGCACACGACCGTCCAGGGCGGCACGGTCGACGTGACCGGCTCGGGCGACATGCTCAAGGTCAACGACGCGAACGTCGTCTGCGGCGGCGTGCAGACCGCGAACGCCACGGTGTACCTCATCGACGGCGTGCTGATGCCGACGATGTGACGCACCCCTGACCCGGTGCGGGGCGGATGCCAGGGCCCGCACCGCACCGCGGCCCCGGCGACCTCCGAGCGCCGTGCGGGCCGGGCGCCCCCGTCCTCCGCCGAGGACGGGGGCGTCGCCGCGTCCGGGCCGCTCGTCGCGACGTCGGACGCGCCGGCTCAGGCGGTGAGGGACGCCGCGTCGTCCGCGGGGTCGTCGGCGGCGCAGGTGAACTGGCGCCGGTAGCTCAGCGGCGTGGTGCCCAGCGTGCGCGCGAAGTGGTGGCGCAGCAGCGCCCCGGTGCCGAAGCCGCTGCGCCGCGCGACCTCGTCGACGGGGGCGTCGGTGCGCTCGAGGAGCTCCTGCGCGCGGGCCACCCGCTGCCGGGCGACCCACGCGGCGGGCGTCGCGCCGGTCTCGGCGCGGAACCGGCGCGCGAACGTGCGCTCGGAGGTGAAGGCGCGGGCGGCGAGCGCGGGCACCGACAGGTCCTCGTCGAGGTGCTCGACCATCCACGCGAGCAGCGGCGCGAGCGTGTCGGCCTGCGGCGGCAGCGGGGTCTCGACGTACTGGGCCTGGCCGCCGTCGCGCTGCGGCGGCACGACCATGCGCCGCGCGACGCTCGCGGCGGCGGCGGCGCCGAGCTCACGCCGCACGAGGTGCAGGCACGCGTCGATGCCGGCGGCCGTGCCCGCGCCCGTGATGACGCGGCCGTCCTCCACGAACAGCACGTCGGGGTCGACCGTCGTCGCGGGGAAGCGCGCGGCGAGCGCGGCGGCGTGCATCCAGTGGGTGGTGCAGCGGCGGCCGTCGAGCAGGCCGGCCTCCCCCAGGGCGAACGCGCCGCTGCAGATGCTCAGGATCCAGGCCCCGCGCGCGTGCGCGGCGCGCAGCGCGTCGAGGACGTCGTCGGGCAGGTCGGCGGGCGGCACGCCGTAGGCGGGCACGACGACGAGGTCGACGTCACGCGTGGCCTCGAGGCCGTGCTCGACGACGATCGAGAAACCCGACTTGGTCGGCAGGGTCGCGCCGGCGCGCGGGCCGCAGACCCGGAAGTCGAACACCGGCCCGCCGGTGTCGGAGCGGTCGATGCCGAAGACCTCGCACGCGGTGCCGAGCTCGAAGGCGGCGGCGTTCGGGAGCGCGAGGACGGCGACGGAGCGGAGCACGCCACCACGATCGCACGCTCGTGGCAGGATCTCAATGGACGACGGCACTTCTGCCACTCGTGGCGGCTTCCCGTTGGGCGCAGAGTTTCTGCCATGAACCTCGTCCTCCTCCTGCTGGCCCTCGTCACCTTCGTCGCCTGGATCGCGTGGCTCGTCGTGCTCGTGCGCCGCGACGGCCTCGGCGACCGCGAGCCGCCGCGCTCCCACCACGCCTGGGACGACGCGAGCGCCTCGGCGCCGCACACCCGCGTCGGAGCTCGCTGAGCGCCGCGTCACCCGCGTGCCGTACGACACGTCCGCCGCCCCGCGACGATGACCACGCCGAGGCCCCGACGGCCTGCGAGACTGTCGGCAGCGCCGGACCGGCCGGCGCGGCGGCACGGGCAGGAGTGATGGCGTGGGTGAGCTGCGGCTCGCGGTCGTCGGCGACGAGCTGGTCGCCGGCGCAGGAGACCCCAAGGGCCTGGGCTGGGTGGGCCGCGTCGCCGCCCGCACGCCGCTGCCCGACCCTCCGACGGTCATGACGCTCGCCGTGCCCGGCGAGACCAGCACCGACCTGGGCGGCCGCTGGGACGCCGAGGTCTCGCGCCGGCTCGCGCCCGAGGCCGACAACCGCCTGGTCGTCGCGCTCGGCCGTGCCGACGTGGCGGCAGGCCTCTCGCTCGCACGCAGCCGGCTCAACCTCGCCAACGTGCTCGACGTCGCCGAGCAGCGCCGCATGCCGGCGTTCGTGGTCGGACCGCCCCCGGGCGACCCCGCCGACGGCGACAAGCTCGCCGAGCTGTCGGTCGCCCTGGGCGACGTCGCGGCACGGCGCCGCGTGCCCTACGTCGACATGTACTCGCCCCTCGCCGCGCACGACCAGTGGCTCGCCGACATGGCGGTCTCGCCGCGGCACCTGCCCGGGCAGGCCGGCTACGGCCTCATGGCGTGGCTCGTGCTGCACACCGGCTGGCACCAGTGGCTGGGCCTGCCGGATGACGCGGCCTGACGCACCACCCGAACCCGCCCGCGCATCGGTCGACCCCGACACGTCCGCACCTCACCCCGTCACGGGGTGGGGTGCGACCCTCGACGTGTGCGTGCGGACAGCGGTCATCCTGCTGGTGCCCGCCGCGCTCGCGCTCGCGTGGTTCGCGGCGAACACCCCGGCACCGGAGGACCGCGTCGGGCTGGGCACGGGCGTCCGCATCGTCGCCCTGGCGTACGCGGTGCACGTCGCCGCGACGTTCGCGCTCGGCTGGCCGGCGGGCACGCTCACCGCGCACCTGGTGCGCCACCGCACCTCCGAGACCGCGCACGTGCTGGCGTTCGCCGCCTGCGGCGCGACCCTGGGCGTGCTCACACCCCTGCTGCTGGCGGCGCTGGTCGAACGCTCCTCGGTGACCCTGGCGCTCGGGATCGCGCTGGTGCTCGCGGTGGTCTACTGCCCGGTCGGCGCGGCGGTCGCGGCCGCCGCCCGCGCCTGGG
>NZ_BCRB01000141.1 GCF_001552375.1 Cellulomonas iranensis NBRC 101100 = JCM 18110
CGGGCCGGGCCCGTGGACGCACCGGCCGGGCGCGGCACCGGCACCGCGCGCTCCCCGGCGGTGCGTGCGGGGTCGGCGCAGCCCTCGGTGACGGGCGACGCGTCGTCGGCCACGGTCAGCCCGCGCCCAGCTCGCGCGAGCGGTCGGCCGCCGCACGCACCGCCGCGACGAGCCCCGCCCGGACCGCGTGCGCGTCGAGCGCCGCGACGCCCGCGACGGTCGTGCCGCCCGGCGACGACACGCGCTCGCGCAGCACCGCCGGGTGGTCGCCCGTCTGCGCGACCATCGCGGCCGCACCCTCGACGGTCGCGACCGCGAGCCGCGTCGCCAGGTCGCGCGGCAGCCCCAGCAGCACGCCCGCCTCGGCGAGCGCGTCGACCACGTAGAACGCGTACGCGGGGCCCGACCCGGACAGCGCCGTGACCGCGTCGAGGTGCTTCTCGGCGACCCGCTCGACCAGCCCCGTCGCCGCGAGCACGCGCTCGACGAGCACGAGGTGCCCCTCCTCCGCGGCGCGCCCGGGCGCGATCGCGCTCGCACCCTTGCCGATGAGCGCCGGGGTGTTCGGCATGACCCGGACCACGGGCGTCCCGGCGGGCAGCGCGTCCTCGTAGACGCGCAGCGGCACGCCCGCCGCGACGCTCGTGACGAGCGCACCGCCGCGCAGCACGGGCGCGACCTGCTCGAGCACCGCGGGCACCACGTCGGGCTTGACGGCGACCAGCACGACGTCGGCGGCCGCGACGGCGTCCGGCAGCGTCGCGGTCCGCACGTCGTGCTCGTCGGCGAGCGCCGCAGCCTTCGTCGCGTCCTGGTCGACGACCGTCACGCGGTCGCCCGGCCAGCCGCCCTGCCGCAGCGCCGCGACGAGCGTCCCGCCCATCACGCCGCCGCCGAGCACCGCCACCGCGGGCGTCGCACCGGGGTCCTGCGTGGCCTGCGTCGTCATCGCACCTCCGTCACCGCTCACGGCCGCTCCGCGACGGCCCTGGGTGAGCCTACGACCAGAGCCCGTGCGGCTCGCGGGGTTCCGCGCAGCGGTCCGGGGCGCCGCGGTCTCCGTGGCGGGGCGCCGCGGTCGCGGCGCGGCCCGGCGACGCCGTCCCGCACCCGTCGGCACCCCGACGCCGTGCGGCGTTCCGGCGTCCTGGCAGCCGCAACGCCGCACGGCCCGCCGAGACGGGGACGGGGAAGGCCCGCGCCGGCGTCAGGTGGCAGGCGTCAGGCGTCAGGCGTCAGGCGTCAGGCGAGCGTGAGCAGGCCGTCGGCCAGCAGCCCGCGGACGCTCGGCAGGACGTCGGCGGCCACGTCGGCCGCGGGCACGTCGAGCAGCGCACCGAGCGCGCCGACGATCTGCCCGGCCGTGAGCTCGCCGTCGCACGCACCGACGAACGCCGCGAGCGCGGTCCCGGCCTGCACGGTCCGCCCGAACCCGCCGCCCTGCCGCAGCAGCACGACCCGCGGGTCCACGGCGCCCGGCTCGAGGTAGCGCTCCTCGGTGACGTCGGGCGCGACCGTGAGGTGCCGCGCCGCGAGGTCGTCGTCGGACAGCGCGGTGACGGCGTCGTGCGCCGCGAGCCCGGCCGCGAGCACCGGGCCGAGCGGCTGCCGCAGCGACCCGGTCTGCGACTCGAGCCGACGCAGCGTCGGGCGGCCCGTGGCCGGGCGGCGGAGCGTGACGATCCCGAAGCCGACCGACGCGACGTCGCGCGACGCGAGGTCGTCGAGCCACGCGCCGTACCGTGCCGTCCACGCGGCCCGGTCGGCGGGCGTCGTGCCGCCGTCGCGGATCCACGTCTCGGCGTACTGCGCGGGGTCCTGCTCGTCGCGCTGCACGACCCACGCGTCCAGCCCGGACGCGTCGACCCACGCCCCGATCCGCTCGTGCCACTCCTCGCCGTCGCGGATCTCCCAGTTGGCGAGCATCTGCGCGACGCCACCGGGGGCGAGCACGGCGCCGACGCCCGTGACGAGGTCGCGCACGAGGTCGTCGCCCGCGCGTCCGCCGTCCCGGTAGTCGTAGGCCGGCACGTCGGCACGCCGCGGCGTGATGACGAACGGCGGGTTGCTGACGACCAGGTCGAACGTGTCGTCGGTGACGGGCTCGAGCATCGACCCGGCGCGCAGCTCGACCCGGTCGGGCCCGAGGCCCGCGAGCGCGGTCGTGAACGCCGCGAACGCGAGCGCTCGCGTCGACAGGTCGGTCGCGACGACGTGCTCGGCGTGCCGGCTCGCGTGCAGCGCCTGCACGCCGCAGCCCGTGCCGAGGTCCAGCACGCGGCGGCGCGGGTCGCGCACGGTCGCCTGCGCGAGCGTGACCGACGCGCCGCCGACGCCCAGCACGTGGTCGGTGCGCAGCGCACCGCCGGTCGCGAGCTCGCCGAGGTCGGACACGACCCACCAGGCGGCCTCGCCCGCGCCGTCGCTGGCGGCGTAGGGGCGCAGGTCGACGCGCGCGCGGACCTCGTCGTCGGGTCCGCGCCCGGCGGCGTCGACGAGCCCGAGCAGCGCGGCGGCCTCGACGCCCACCCCGGGCAGGGCCGCGGCGAGCGCGCGCACCGGCACCGGGACGCCCAGCACGAAGCACCGCGTGAGCACCGCCGCGGGGTCGCCGCCCGTCGGTGCCGCCGGCTCGGTCGCGCGCAGCGCGGGCAGCGCCTCGCCGCGGTCGAGGGCTCCCGCCGCGACGGGGCCGAGCAGGTCCTCGACGTGCTCGACGGTGTACGCCGCCGCCGTGAGGTCGGCGCGCAGCGCGGCGACGAGCTCGGGGACGACGACCGGGGCGGGCGGGGTGCTCACGCCCCCATCGTCGCAGCCGCGCCCGCGCCGCCGAGCACCCGTGCGCCGAGCGCGGTACTCGTGCGCCGAGCGCGGTACGCATCTGTACCGCACTCGACGGACGACCACCGCACTCGGGGACGCGCGCGCTCGCGGCTCAGGCGCACGGACGCCGACGACGAGGTCGGCGCGAACCGGCGGGGGCACGGCAGGCCGGCGCACACGGACCGACGCCAGCAGACGGTTCAGGGGGACGGACGAGCGCAGGCGGACGAGCCCAGCCGACGGACGAGCGCAGGCGGACGGCGGCCCGAACCACCGCCGAGGCGCCGGGGTCCCGGATACGGTGGGACGAGGGGGTGTCGCCGTGGACATCGTGCAGACAGTGGCCGTGATCGCGCTCGCGACGGCGATCGTCGTCGGGGTCGTCGTGCGGGGCGTGCGTGCCCGCCGGCGCGGCGGTTCGGCGGCCGAGGGAGCCCGGATCGCGCTCGACGGCGCCGACCGGGTGCAAGGCGTCGTGCTGGCGCGACCCGACACCGGGCCCGTGCGGTACGGCGGCAACGGCCCGCAGGTCGAGCTCACGGTCGACCACCGCGACCCGCTCGACGACGCGGCACCGGGGGGTCGAGCGACCCCCTGACGCGCGGGGCGGCGGGTCGTGTCCCTCCTGCGTCCGGACCGTCGACCGCGGCCGAGTGCCCGGCCGAGTCGCCGTCGCGCCGGGCGGCGCTCACCCGTGCGGCTGCCGTCCGTCGCGGTGCCGCCCGCGCCGGGACGCGCGGGTGCCGTCGTCCCGCGCACGGCTGACGTCACCCAGCGCACCGACGAGGTCGTCAGGCGCGCCGACGGCGTCCCTCGGCGAGCTCGCGTGGCGTCGCTCAGCGCGTGGGTGCCTGCAGGTCGACGACGAGGGGACGGTGGTCGCTCGCGACACCCACGGCCGGGTCGTCGGGCACGCGCGCGCCCAGCACGGGGATCCGGTGGTCGACGAGGACGACGTCGATGCGCACGCGGGGCGCCGCGGCCGGGTAGGTCGCGTGCTCGGCCGACGCGACGACGGCCGCGTCGTGCAGCCCGCCGCGCGCGGCCCCGAGCGTCACCCACGACGGCCCGCCCGGCCGCTCGTTGAGGTCCCCCGCCACGACGACCGGCGCGTCGTCGCCGCCGACGACGCGCCGCAGCACGAGCGCGACGTGGCGCGCGCGCTCGTCGGCGCGCAGGCCGAGGTGCACGACCACCACGCGGACCCCGTCGACGCGCGCGGTCGACGAGCCGCGGCGCGTGAGCCCGGGACGCCACGGCAGGCGCACCGCCGCGGCGTCGCGCACGGACCGGTGCGGCGCCACGAGCAGCGCGGTCGTCCGTGCCCCGCCCCCGCCGACCGCGACCCGCAGCCCGGTGCGCGCCGCGAACCGGCGCAGCCGCCACCGTCCGGTGAGCCCGCGCGGCGGCTCCTGCACGGCGAGCACGTCGGGGCGCGCGGAGCGGACCACGTCGACGAGCGCGTCCACCTGCTCGCGCAGGCCGCGCAGGTTGTACGTCATGACGCGCAGGGCGGCGGCCGGGGCGTCGGTCGCGGGCCCGGCCCCTCGGGTGTCGCGCTGCGCGCCGTCGTCGCGCGTCGTGCCGTGGGCCTCCACCGCGTCCTCCGTCCGTCCCCCCGGGCGTGCGGCGAGGGTACCCGAGCCCGTCGCCGCGGCCCCGCGCCCTGCACGCGGCACCGAGCCCGACGTAGGTTGGGCCGATCCACCGATCCGCGCGCGTGAGCGCACGACGAGAGGACGACGCCGTGCGACGTACGCCGGCCCTGGCCGTCACGGCCGCCGCCGCCCTGCTGCTGACCGCCTGCACGGGCGGTGCGGACGACCCGACGCCGCCCGGCACGGCCGGACCGTCGGGCGGGTCCGCGGGCGAGGCCTCGAGCGCCCCCGACGCGGCCCCCGCCGAGCCGCTGCCGCCGGCCACCGCCGAGTGCCTCGCGGGCACGTGGCGCCTCGACCTGGCCGCGATGCAGGACGACCTCGCGCAGCTGTTCGCCGCCGCGGACGACGACGCCGTGGAGGTCACGGTGTCGGGCACGTCGACCTACGAGTTCGAGGCCGACGGGTCCTTCGCGGCGACGGTCGACTCGACGTCGGGCATGACGATGCGGTCCGACGAGACCGAGCTGACGTCACGGTCGGAGTCGAGCGGCGACCTCACGGGTGCGTGGTCGCTCGACGGCGGCCGGCTGACGATCTCGGACGTCGACAGCAGCGGGCTCGACGTGACGACGACGGCGGAGATGGACGGCGAGACCCTCGACGTGCCGCCGGGCGCGCCCGAGGACGCGATCGAGGCGCTGCCGCCGACGCTGTCGACGGCGACGTGCTCGGACGACACCCTGGTGCTCGCGGCGGACCTCACGCAGGACGAGGGCGGCGACCCCGTGACGATCAGCTACACGCTGCGCCGCTGACC
>NZ_BCRB01000142.1 GCF_001552375.1 Cellulomonas iranensis NBRC 101100 = JCM 18110
CCGCCGCCGCGGCGAGCACCGCCACAGCGGCGGCCGCCAGCAGCCAGCCCGCGCCGGTCGCCGCGGGTCGCAGGACGCCGGGCGCGAGCGTGACGACGAGCGCGGCGCCCCACGCCGCGACGGCCGGCGGCACGAGGCGCAGGTCCGCAGCGGTCGTCGCGGCCGACGGCGACGCGCTCACACGCGGACCCGCGCACGCAGGTCGGCCATGAGCGCGGGTCCGATGCCGGGGACGTCGTCGAGCTCGTCGACGCTCGTGAAGGGCGTCCGGGTGCGGTGCTCGACGATGCGACCCGCGAGCACGGGCCCGACCCCGGGGAGCTCCTGCAACGCGGTCGCGTCGGCGCGGTTCAGGTCGACGAGCCCGTCGTCCGGCGCGGAGCCGTCGGGCGCCGCGGCGAGCAGCTCGCCGACGACCGGGACGCGGAGCTGCTCGCCGTCGGTCACCGTGCGCGCGAGGTTCAGCGCCCCGAGGTCCGCGTCCGGCGTGCCGCCGCCGGCCGCGGCGAGCGCGTCGGCGACCCGGGCGCCCGCGTCGAGCCGCACGACCCCGGGGGTCCCGACCGCGCCGACCACGTGCACGACGACGCCGCCCGGTGCGGTGGCGTCCGGTGCGGGGGCCGGGCCGCTCGCACCGGACGGGACCGCCGCCCCGGGCACGGGCAGCTCGACGGCGTCGCCGCGGGGCGCCGTCGACGCCCGGAGCGCGACGCCGCCCGCCGCGAGCGCGAGCACGAGGACCGCGGCGCCGACCGTCCGCCAGGACGGTGCCCAGCGCGTGCGCGGCGGGTGCGGCGCGGGCGGGCGCTCGACCCGGTCGGCCGCGTCGGCGAGGGCGGTGGCGACGTCGGGGTGCCACGGCTCCGGGGCGACGGGTCGCGGCGTCCAGCCCGTGTCGCGACGGTCCGCGACGGGCGTCGCCGGCGGTGCCGCGAGGGCCGCGAGCCGGCGGGCGACGTCGGGCGGGACGGGGGGACGGTCGGGACGCACCGTCGCGACGCTAGGGACCGTGACCGCCGGGCGGGTGCGCCGCTCGTCCTCGCGGGAGCGAGCGGCGCGTCCGACGTGCTGTGGGCGGCTCGCCGGGCGTCAGGCGTCGGCGACGACCACGGCCAGCAGGCCCGGGCCGACGTGCGCGGCGAGCACCGCACCGGCGTCCGCCACGACCGTCTCGACCACGCGCGCCCCCGGCGTCGCCGCGAGCCGGGCGGCGAGCGCGTCGGCGACGTCGGAGGGCCCCACGTGGTGCACGCCCACGCGTGCCGCAGGTCGCGCGGCGAGCTCGGCGGCCGCGACCTGCTCGAGCCGCTCGCGCGCCGCACGCCGCGTGCGGATCTTCTCGGCCACGACCAGCCGGCCGTCCTGCAGCGACAGCAGCGGACGCAGACCCAGGACCGTGCCGAGCGCCGCGGCACCGGCGCCGAGGCGTCCGCCGCGCCGCAGGTGGTCGAGCGAGTCCACGAGGAACCACACCTGCGTGCCGCGCGCCGCCTGCGCCGCGACGCGCGCGACCCGCTCGGCGTCCGGCCACGTCGGCGCGGCGTCGGGCTCACGGCGCGTGACCCGCGCGACCCACCGCCGGACGGCCGCCGCGCGACCGTCGGCCGGCGCCGCCGTGGCGTCAGGACCGGCGAGCTCCGACGCGTCGAGCGGCGTCGCGGCGCACCGGGCCGCCGCGAGCGCCGCGAAGCCGAGACCGAGGGCGGCGCTCCGCGAGTCCACGACCCGCACCGGCACGGGGCTCACGGTCGCCGCGGTGCGCGCCGAGCGGACGGTCCCCGACATCTCGCCCGACAGGTGCACCGAGACGATCTCGTGCGCGCCCGCGGCCGCGGCCCGCTCGTAGGCGGCCGCGAACGCGGACGGCGGCGGCTGCGACGTCGTCACCTTCGCGCCGCGCTCGAGCGCCTGCAGCAGCTGCTCGGGCGTGACGTCGACGCCCTCGACGTGACGCGCGCCGTCGACGCTCACGTCGAGCGGGACGACGTGCAGCCCGACCTGCGCGGCGAGCGCGGGCGGGAGCGCCGCGGTCGAGTCGGTCACGACCGCGACGCGCGGCACCGCCGCGGCGCCCCTCGGCGTGCCGGTCAGGCCGGCACCACGTTGACGAGCTTCGGCGCCCGGACGACGACCGTGCGCACGTCGCGCCCGGCGAGCGCGCGCTGCACGCCCTCGTCGGCGAGCGCGAGCTCGCGCAGCGCGTCGTCCGTCACCGACGTGGGGACCTCGGCGCGCCCACGGACCTTGCCCTGCACCTGGAACACGCACGTGACGGTGTCCTCGACGAGGTGCTGCGGGTCGGCCTGCGGGAACGACGCGTGCACGACCGACTCGTCGTGGCCCAGGCGGGCCCACAGCTCCTCGGTGATGTGCGGCGCGACCGGCGCCGTCATGACGACGAGCGCCTCGACGGCCGCGCGCGGTGCACGCTCGAGCGTCGTCAGGTGGTTGTTGAGCACGATGAGCTTGGCGATCGCGGTGTTGATGCGCATCGCCTCCATGTCCTCGCGGACGTCGGCGATCGTGCGGTGCAGCACGCGCAGCGTCTCGGCGGACGGCGCGTCGTCGCTGACGACGAGCTCACCGGTCGTCTCGTCGACGACGTTGCGCCACAGCCGCTGCAGGAAGCGCTGCGCCCCGACGACCGCGCGCGTCTCCCACGGGCGGGACAGGTCGAGCGGACCCATCGACATCTCGTAGACGCGCAGCGTGTCGGCCCCGTACGCCTCGTACATCTCGTCGGGCGACACCGCGTTCTTCAGCGACTTGCCGATCTTGCCGTACTCGCGGTTGACGGGCTGGCCGTCCCACGTGAAGCCCGTGGGCGACGCCTCGTCCTCGACGACCTCGGCCGCGGGCACGTAGACGCCGCGCTCGTCGGTGTACGCGTAGGCCTGGATGTAGCCCTGGTTGAACAGCTTGTGGAACGGCTCGGCGCTGCGCACGTGGCCCAGGTCGTAGAGGACCTTGTGCCAGAACCGCGCGTACAGCAGGTGCAGCACGGCGTGCTCGACGCCGCCGACGTACAGGTCGACGCCGCCGGGCGAGCCCGCGGGCTGCGAGCCGTGGCCCGGACCCATCCAGTACTCCTCGAGCGCGGGGTCGACCAGGCGGTCGTCGGCGTGCGGGTCGAGGTAGCGCAGGTGGTACCAGCACGAGCCGGCCCAGTTGGGCATGGTGTTGGCGTCGCGCCGGTAGGTCTTGGGCCCGTCGCCCAGGTCGAGCTCGACGTGCAGCCAGTCGGTGTTGCGGCCCAGCGGCGGCTCGGGCTCGGAGTCGGCGTCGTCGGGGTCGTAGGTGCGCGGCGAGAAGTCGGGGACCTCGGGCAGCTCGACGGGCAGCGCCGAGTCGGGCAGCGCGATCGGCGTGTCGTCCTCGTCGTAGACGACCGGGAAGGGCTCGCCCCAGTAGCGCTGCCGGCTGAACAGCCAGTCGCGCAGGCGGTAGGTGACGGTGCGCTCGCCGACGCCCTTGGCCTCGAGCCACGCGACGATGCGCTCCTTGGCCTGCGCGACGTCGAGCCCGTCGAGGCTGATCTCGTCGTTCGACGAGCCGACGACCAGGCCGTCGTGCGTGCGCGCGCCGGGCGGCGTGCCCTCGGGCGCGTCGACCGTGTAGACCACGGGCAGCCCGAACGCCTCGGCGAACTGGAAGTCGCGCTCGTCGCCCCCCGGGACCGCCATGATCGCGCCGGTGCCGTAGCCCATGAGCACGTAGTCGGCGGTGAAGACGGGCAGCAGCTCGCCGTTCACGGGGTTGACGGCCAGGTGGCCCGTGAAGACGCCGGTCTTGCGGCCCGCGTCCTGCTGGCGCTCGCGCGCCGTCTTGGCGGCGGCCTGCGCGCGGTACTCGGCGACCGCGTCGGACGGCGTCGCGTGCCCGCCGGTCCACGCGCTCGACGTGCCGTCGGGCCACGCCGCGGGCACCTCGTCGAGCAGCGCGTGCTCGGGCGCGACCACGAGGAACGTCGCGCCGAACAGCGTGTCCGGGCGCGTGGTGAAGACCTCGACCTGCTCGCCGCCCTGCACCGCGAAGCGCACGCGCGCACCCGTCGAGCGGCCGATCCAGTGCCGCTGCATCGACTTGACCTTCTCGGGCCAGTCGATGCGCTCGAGGTCGTCGGTCAGGCGGTCGGCGTACGCCGTGATCCGCATGTTCCACTGGCGCAGGTTGCGCTGGAAGACCGGGAAGTTGCCGCGCTCGGAGCGCCCCTCGGACGTGACCTCCTCGTTCGCCAGGACGGTGCCCAGCCCGGGCGCCCAGTTCACGGGCGTGTCGGACAGGTACGCCAGGCGGCGCGAGTCGATCACGCGGCGGCGGGTCGCGGCGTCGAGGTCGGCCCACGTCGCACCCGGCGTGACGCCCTCGACGTCGGCGGGCAGCGCGCGCGTGCCGGCCTCGTACTCGGCGACGAGCTCGGCGATCGGGCGCGCGCGCCCGGTGCCGCCGTCGGGGCGCACGGCGTCCTCGTCGTACCAGGACTGGAAGATCTGCAGGAAGATCCACTGCGTCCAGCGCACGTACTCGGGGTCGATCGTCGCGAACGAGCGGCGCGGGTCGTGCGCGAGGCCCAGCCGGCGCAGCTGGCGCTGCATGATCGCGATGTTCGCCTCGGTCGTCACGCGCGGGTGCTGCCCCGTCTGCACCGCGTACTGCTCGGCGGGCAGGCCGAACGCGTCGAAGCCCAGGGCGTGCAGCACGTTGTCGCCGCACATGCGCCGGTAGCGGCCTACCACGTCGGTCGCGATGTACCCCAGGGGGTGCCCGACGTGCAGGCCCGCGCCCGACGGGTACGGGAACATGTCCATGACGAAGAACGCGCGCGAGCCCGGCTCGGCGTGCCGTCCGGCGCCGTCGGTGAGCGCCCCGACCGGGTTGGGCGTGTGGAACGTGCCGCGCCGGTCCCACTCGTCCTGCCAGCGCAGCTCGATCTCCTGCGCGAGGGCGGCGGTGTAGCGGAACGGGACGTCGTCGGGGGTCGGGTTCGGGGACTGGTCGCTCACCCGGGAATCCTATCGACGCCGCACGGTCGCCCGGCGCCGCGGCCCGCACCCGGACCGGCGCGGCGCCCGGTTCGTCCCTAGGATCACGTCATGTCGGACAGCACGCCGTCGTCGTCGGGCAGGTCGTCGGACGCGCCCGCGGGAGCCACCGCGGACGCCGAGCTCGCGCGGCTCGAGGCCGCGGCGGCGCGCGCGACGGCCGACGCCGCGCGCGCCC
>NZ_BCRB01000143.1 GCF_001552375.1 Cellulomonas iranensis NBRC 101100 = JCM 18110
CCACCCCTCATGTCCTTGAGAGTGCGATCGAGTCGTCGCCACCCCGTGACCGTGCCCAGCACAGCACGCTCGGGTCGGGCGGTGAGGGCGACGGCGGACGCGGTGGTCACCACGTCTGACGACCCAGCACGACCCCCTCGTGCCGGATGAGCTCGGCGACGGCTCTCTCGAGCGCGTTGCGGCTCCCGAGGACGTCGCCCCGGTGGACCCCGATGACGGTCCAGCCGAACCGGATCCGCAGGTCGTCCCGTCGACGTTCGTCGGCCCGTCGCTGCGCCACCGTCCGGTGATGGTGCTCGTCGCCGTCGTACTCGACGCCGACGCGGGCGTCGCGGTAGCCGAGGTCCAGGCGGTAGACCTCGCGACCGCCGTGACGGATCGAGATCTGCGCCTCAGGCCGGGGAAGACCGGCCTCGAACAGCCGGAGGCGGAGCCAGGACTCGCCGGCCGACTCGGTCTGCGGTTCGCAGAGCTCGATCAGCCGACGGGCGCGCGCGATGTTGCGTGCCCCGGGCAGCTCGCGCGCGCGGCGCACGAGTCGTGCGGGGTCGACGAGGCCCGCGTGCGCGAAGGCGTCGATCGCGGCGAGGCCGATGTACCCGGGTGCGTACCGGGCGAGGTCCAGTGCCGTGCGTTCGGCCGTCGTGGCGGGTACGCCACCGAGCACGGTGACGTCGGCCGCGGGCAACGCGCCGGTCCAGCACTGCTGCCCGGGCCGTCGGACGCGAGGCACTGCCGTCGGGACGATGCACTGCAGGCGGGGTGGCCGCAGGTGCAGCCCGGGGGCGCGCGTGTCGACACCGTGCAGCCACGCAGCGGTCTCACGGCACACGGCGGCGCCACGGGGCAGCACCGTGCTGATCGCGCGAGCCCGTGTGGCGGGGTCCTCGAGCAGGTCCCGACGGACGAGCACGCTGCGGAACAGCTGGACGTACCGCCCTGACGTGACGAGCCGGTGGCTGGCGGCCCAGGTGGAGCCGGTGGCGCGGAGGTGACGCATGTCGAGCACGGGGGCGTCCTGCATCCGCACACGGTCGCGGTCACCGGGCCGCGAGACGCACACGGGGCTCGTGGCCGTGGACGACTCTGCCGCGCACCGACTCTGAGGGCGGCTCGGGGCATCGGTGACCACGGCGCGGCGCGCTCAGGGCGACCCGGTCGCTGGATCGCACTCTCGTGAGCCGGTGAGTGGGTGAGTGGGCGTGCGGCGACGACGTGCCGCGGCGACGCGGTCAGCTGGATCGCACTCTCGCGAGAGTGGTGGGGGTGGGCGTGTGACTGGATTGCGCTCTCGCGGGAGGGGTGGGCGAGGGCGGTGCGGTGACTGGATCGCACTCTCGCGGGAGGGTGGGAGGCAAGGAGGGGTCAGGAGTGGGGGACGTTCGCGACGCCGTCGGGCAGGAGGCGGCGCCCCAGGATCCGCTCGCTGTAGCCGCGGCGGTCCAGGTACGGCGTGATGCCGCCGAGGTGGAAGCCCCAGCCGGCGCCGAGGATCATGCACAGGTCGATCTGCTGCGGCGTCGCGACGACGCCCTCGTCGAGCATGTGCCCGATCTCGACCGTGAGCGCCGTGAGGACGGCGTCGAGCACGCCCGCCTCGTCGAGCGGCGTCGCGTCGGCCGCGCCCTCACGGGCCGCGTCGAACACCGACTGCACCGCGGGGTCCACGCGCTTGGGCAGCCCGCGGGCCGCCGCCGGACGCACCACCGGCGTGCCCTCGGCGACGAGCTTCTCGAGCCCGGGGGAGCGCGGGAACCGGTCGCCGAGGTCGTCGCGCAGCGACGTCAGCACGTGCAGGCCGACCGCGGGTCCCACGAGGTCGAACAGCTCGAACGGCGGCATCGGCAGGCCCAGCGGGTCGAGCGCACGGTCCGCCACCTCGACCGGCGTGCCGTGCTCGACCGCGTCGACGATCACGCCGAGCAGCAGCACCAGCAGCCGGTTGACGACGAACCCGGGGCGGTCCCGCACGAGCACCGCGGTCTTGCGCAGCTGCGCCGCGACCGCGAACCCGGTGGCCAGCGCCTCGGCCGACGTGTGCTCGGCCTGCACGACCTCGACGAGCGGCATCGCCGCGACCGGGTTGAAGAAGTGCAGGCCGACGACGCGCTCGGGGTGGCGCAGGTCGGCGGCCATGCGCGTCACCGACAGGGCTGACGTGTTGGTCCCGAGCACCGCGTCGGGCGCGACCACGTCCTCGAGCTCGGCGAGCACGCGCTTCTTGAGGTCGAGGACCTCGGTGACCGCCTCGATGACGAGGTCGCAGTCGGTGAACACGGCGATGTCGGTCGAGCCCGTGACCTGGGCGGTGATGCGCGCACCGGCGTCGGAGGTCATGCGCCCCGACGACACGAGCCGCTCGACCGTCGAGCGGACCGTCGCGAGCCCGTGCGCGACGCGCTCCTCGTCCAGGTCGCGCATCACGACCGGGACCCCGAGCCGCTGCGCGAGCAGCAGCGCGATCTGCGCGGCCATGAGCCCGGCACCGACGACGCCGACGCGCGTGACCGGCCGGGCGAGCGCGCGGTCCGGGGCGCCGGTCGGCCTGCGGCCGCCCTGCACGAGCCCGAACGCGTACACGCTCGCGCGCATCTCGTCGCTCATGATGAGGTCGGCCAGCGCCTCGTCCTCCGCCGCGAACGCGGTGTCCCGGTCGGCGTCGCGCGCGGCCTCGAGCAGGTCGAGCGCGCGGTAGGGGGCGGGGCGCGAGCCGTGCACCACGGCGTCCAGGTGCCGGCGCGCACCCTCGACGACCGTGCGCCAGGTCGCGGCGTCGTCGAGCGGCCGCCGCGGCACCGTCACCTCGCCGGCGAGCACGCGCGCCGCCCAGCGCACCGACTCCTCGAGGAAGTCCGCAGGGTCGAGCACGACGTCGACGAGCCCGATCTCGGCGGCCTGCTGCGCCGTGAACGGCTTGTTCGCGGCGGGCCGGGTGAGGACCACGTCGACGGCCCGCTCGATCCCGACGAGCCGCGGCACGAGGTACGCGCCGCCCCACCCGGGGACGAGGCCCAGCCCGGTCTCGGGCAGCGCGAGCGCCCGCACGTCGGCGGACGCCGTGCGGTAGTCGCAGTTCAGCGCGACCTCGAGCCCGCCGCCGAGCGCCGCGCCGTTGACGAACGCGAACGTGGGGACCCCCAGCTCGCCCAGCAGCCGGTACGCGGCGTGGCCGCCGCGCCCGAGCGCGAGCGCGTCGTCGCGCGACGTCACGCCGGCGACCTGCGTGAGGTCGGCGCCCGCCGCGAGGTAGCACGGCTTGCCGGTGACGGCCAGCGCCGCGATCTCGCCGCGGTCCGCTCGGGCCTGCTGCGTGCGCAGCACGTCCGCGAGCTCGGCGACGCCGCGCGGCCCGAGCGTCGTGGGCTTCGTGTGGTCCAGCCCGTTGTCGAGCGTCACCAGCGCGAGCGTGCCGAGCCAGCCGGGCAGGCGGACGTCGCGGACCAGGGCGTGCGTGACGCGCTCCTCGCGCGGCGCGGTCGTGCTCATCGGGCGGCCTCCTCGCCGGTGAAGTGGGGGTTCTCCCAGACGACCGTGCCGCCCTGCCCCAGGCCGACGCACATCGTCGTGAGGCCGTAGCGGACGTCGGGGCGCTCGGCGAACTGCCGCGCGAGCTGCGTCATGAGCCGGACGCCCGACGACGCGAGCGGGTGTCCGACCGCGATCGCGCCGCCGTACGGGTTGACGCGGGGGTCGTCGTCGGCGATGCCGAACGCGTCGAGGAACGACAGCACCTGCACCGCGAACGCCTCGTTGATCTCGACGAGCCCGACGTCGTCGATCGTCAGGCCCGCGCGCTCGAGCGCGCGGCGCGTCGCGGGCACGGGCCCCAGGCCCATGACCTCGGGCTCGACGCCCGCGTACGCGAACGACACGAGCCGCATGCGCACCGGCAGGCCCAGCTCCTCGGCGACGTCCTCGGCGGCGAGCAGGCAGGACGCGGCGCCGTCGGTCAGGGGAGCCGAGGTCGCGGCGGTGACGCGCCCGCCGGGGCGGAACGGCGTGGGCAGGTCGGCGACCGCGGCGAGGGTCGTACCGGGTCGCGGCGGCTCGTCGGCGGTCGCCAGGCCCCAGCCGCGCTCGGGGTCGCGCAGCGCGACGGGCACGAGGTCGGGCTCGATGCGCCCGGACGCCAGCGCCGCGGCGTACCTCTCCTGGCTCGCGACGCCGTACGCGTCGGCGCGCTCCTTGGTCAGCTCCGGGAACCGGTCGTGCAGGTTCTCGGCCGTGACGCCCATGTTGAGCGCGTCCGGGGCGACGAGCCGCTCGGCCAGGAAGCGGGGGTTCGGCTCGGCGTCGAAGCCCATGGGGTGGTGGCCCATGTGCTCCACGCCGCCCGCGATCGTCACGTCCTGCGCGCCGACCCCGATCGCCGCGGACGTGGTCGTCACGGCGGTCATGGCCCCGGCGCACATCCGGTCGATCGCGAACCCCGGGACGGTCGGGGGCAGGCCCGCGAGCATCGCGACCGTGCGCCCGAGCGTCAGGCCCTGGTCCCCCTGCTGCGTGGTCGCGGCGAGCGCGACGTCGTCGACGCGCTCGGGCGGGAGCTGCGGGTGGCGGCGCAGCAGCTCGCGCACGGTCCGCACGGCGAGGTCGTCGGCGCGGGTGTGCGCGTACAGCCCGTCCTTGCGGGCGCGCCCGAACGGGGTGCGGACCCCGTCGACGAAGACCACGCTGCGGCCGTGCTGCGACCGGGCGGCGGCGGGGGAGGTGCTCGGCATCTGTCCTCCTGGGGGACGGCGGTGTCCGGTGGAGCGCGCGAGGTGCGTCGTCGCGCGGCCGGGACCATGGTCCCTGGACGCACGAAGTTACTCAAGAGTAACAGCGGCGGACCAGCGCGTTCCCGCGCACCACCGAGCATGCCGGAGCGTGCCCCCGACGGCGCGTCGGGAGGCCGCCGGCGGGGTCACCGCCGGGCTCAGGCCGTGGCGAAGGCCGCCGCGAGCCGGTCCGCGAGCAGCTCGACCTGCCACGCGCGCGCACCGCCCGCCGTCAGCGTCGCCGCGACCGCCGCGGCGTCGAGCGGGGCCGGCGGCGACCAGCACAGCCGCCGCAGCAGGTCCGGCTGCAGCAGGTTCTCGACGGGCACCGTGTGCTGCTCCGAGAGCTCGGCCACCACCGCGCGCGCCGCCGCGAGACGCGCGGCCGCCGCGGGGTCGCGGTCCGCCCAGGCCCGCGGCGGCGGCGGGCCGTCGCTCGCGGG
>NZ_BCRB01000144.1 GCF_001552375.1 Cellulomonas iranensis NBRC 101100 = JCM 18110
GGCCCGCTGCCCGCACGAGGGGCGCGGCGCGGCGCGCCTCGACGCCGACGTCGCGCAGCCCCGCGGCGACGGCGCCCGCGAGCACGTCCACGGGGGCCCGGCCGCGGCGCCGGCGCGCCGCGGCGGACGACGGCACCGCGACGACGAGCACGGCACCCGCCACCCGCCGGGCACCGGCCTGCGACGCCGACGCCCGGCGTCCCGACGGGCGCGACGCCGACGGCACCGACGGGTCCGACCCGCCGCGGTCCGCCGCGCCGCCGAGGTGCCGACCCGTCCGGCGCAGCGCCGCCGCGAACGGACGGTCGAGGTCGGCGCGTCCGCCGTCCTTCCACGCGGTCACGGCGTGCCGGACCGGCCCGGCGAACGCCGCGGGCGCGAGCACCGGCAGCAGGGTCCGCCCCTCGAGCAGGTCGAGCCGCCCCGCGCCGTGGTCGCGGCGGACCGGCGGACCGTGCAGGTGCGCGGCGCACGCGTCGCACCACGGCACGTCGGCGAGCCCGCAGCCGGCGCACGCGACGGGCACCACGAGCCGCACGAGGTCGCGCGCGGCCGCGACCGCGAGCGCCACGCAGACCGTGGCGCTCGACGCGGGCTGCGCGGCCGGGTCGTGGCGCGTCCGCCGGGGTTCGTCGTGCACACCGGCAGCCTCCCGTGCCGACGGCGGCCGACGACCCCGGGACCCCCGTCGTCGGGGACCGACGCCGGGGGTCCCGGGGCCGTGGGCGGCTCGGCCCGGGCCCGGCCGCACGTCAGCCGGGGAACGCGACCCCGGTCACGTCGAGGTCGCCCGTCACGCCCGGGACTGCGACCCACGTGCCGCCCTGGTGACGCAGCAGCTCCCCCTCCGCGGTCACGACGTACAGCGTGCGCTCGCCCCGGTCCGCCGCGAGCGCGACCGCGTCGGCGACCGCCGGCAACGACGTGCTGCGTCCCGCGACCGTCACGAGGTACGGGGCCGCGCCGGCGTCGCCGTCGGCGAGCACCGCGAGCGTCACGTCGTCGACCCACACGACCGGGCCGGTCGGCGTGAGCGGCGCCCCGACGCGCAGCGCCGGGCCGATCGCGACCGGGGCGCCGTCGTCGTCCCGCACGACGCCCGCGACGTCGAGCGTGGTCCCGTCGGGACCGTCCGAGACGATCGCCACGCGCGAGGCGTCGCGCGACACGCGCACCGCGCGCACCGTGCGCCCGAGCAGCCACTCGGCCGCCACCTCGGTGGTCGTCCCGTCGAGCCGCACGGTGTCGAGGCGCCCCGGCGCCGAGACGCGCGCGGTCCACACCCAGCCGAACCGGTCGACCGACGGTGCCGCGAGCCCCGCTCCCGTCAGCAGCGTCCGCTGCGCGGCGGCCCCGACCGGCAGGGCGACGAGCGTGCTCGCGTCGGCGAGCGCGACGCGCACGGACCCGTCCGCCGACCGCGCGATCGCGCGCGGCGCCGCACCGGCCACGGCCCCCACGCCGTCCACGGGAGCGGCGACGCCGTCGACGAGCGCGAGCGTGCGGCCGTCGACGAGCAGCTCGAGCTCCCCCGGGTCGGGCGTCACCAGGTCGGCGGCACGGCCCTCGAGCGGCGCCCCCGTCGCGCCGGCCTGCACGTGGACCGTCGTGATGCCGAGCGCGCGGAGCGACGCCTCGAGCTGCGCCAGCAGCAGGCCACGGTCGGCGTCCTGCACGGCCTGCGCGGGCTCGAGCGTCAGCTCGGCGACCCCGCCCTGCTCGAGCGTGACCGCCTCGGGCTTGAGCTCGGCGCCCGCGGGCACCGCGGTCGTCACCGCGTCCCGCAGCCACGGCGACGGGCCGGCGAGCAGAGCCCGGACCACGGCGGTCGGGACGTTGCGGTCGCGGAACCATCGGACCTCGGGGACGAGCATCTTCTCGTCCGGCGACAGGAAGTACAGCGAGGTGGCGCGGAACTGCTGCTCGAACCGCCGCGCGGTCACCACGACGCCGTCGGGTGCGTGCGCGATCCGCCAGTGCCCGCGCGCGTCCTGCACGAGCTCGTAGCGCAGGGTCTCGCGCGCGTCGGCGGGCGCCTCGGCGTACCGCCCGTCGGCGTCGAGCCGTGCGGACACGTCGACGGACACCGTGACCTGCGCCTCCCCCGTCTGCTCGACCTTGGTGCGGCTCGCGACGACGGTCGACGCGCCCGGGTCCCACTCGGTGCGCTCGTCCGCCGCGAGGAACTGCCGCGTGACCTCGAAGTCGCCCGTGACCTCGGCGTCGCTCGCGAGCAGGAAGCCCTCGACGATGGCCGCCGGGTCGGCGTCCGCCTGCGGGCCCTGCGCCAGCACCACGACCCCCTCCTGCTCGCGCACCACGCCGTCGCCCTCGGTCACGGGCCCCGACGTGGGGATCGCCGCGCACCCGACGAGCACGCCGACGACCAGCACGACGGCCGGCGCCGCGCCCCGGACCCGGCTCACGGCTGCCTCCGTCCGTGGGCCGGCACGTCGGCCGTGTCGTCGAGGCGCACGTCGGTGCGCGCCGGGTCCGACGCGTTGCTCACGATCGCGATCTCCCCCGTCATGGGCGGCAGCTCGGGCAGCGCCGCCGGGTCCGTGCTGCGCAGCGGCGCCGCGTCGGCGACCGGGGCGTCGGGGCCGGGGACGAGGGGCAGCGGCGAGCCCGAGAGCCGGATGCCGGCGCGTCGGGGCAGCGTGAGACGGAAGCAGGCACCGCGCCCCGGCCGCCCCCACGCCTCGAGCGTGCCGCCGTGCAGGTGCGCGTCCTCGAGCGAGATCGCCAGGCCGAGCCCCGTGCCGCCGGTCGTGCGCGCCCGCGCGGGGTCGGCGCGCCAGAAGCGGTCGAACACGTGCAGCGCCTCGTCCGCGGTCATGCCGACGCCGTGGTCGCGCACGGTCACCGCGACGGCCGTCGGGTCGACGCCCACGCGCACCTCGACCGCCGAGCCGTCGGCGTGCTCGATGCCGTTGACGAGCAGGTTGCGCAGGACGCGCTCGACGCGGCGCGGGTCGACGTCGGCGTCGGCGCGCTGGTCGGGCAGCTCGACCTGCAGCCAGGACCCGCGGCGCGCGGCGAGCGGCACGGCGTTGTCGACGGCCTGCATGACGATGTCCCGCAGGTCGCGGCCCTCGGCGTCGAGGACGGCGGCGCCCGCGTCGAAGCGGCTGATCTCCAGGAGGTCGGCGAGCAGGTCCTCGAAGCGGTCGAGCTGCGTGGCCAGCAGCTCGGCGGAGCGCTTGACGGCGGGGTCGAACTCGTCGCGCGCACCGTGGATGACCTCGCCCGCCATGCGGATGGTCGTGAGCGGCGTGCGCAGCTCGTGCGACACGTCGGACACGAAGCGGCGCTGCAGCGTCGAGAGCTCCTCCATGCGGTGGATCTGGTCCTGCAGGCTGCCCGCCATCTCGTTGAACGACCGCGCCAGCGTCGCCATCTCGTCCTGCCCGTGCACGGCCATGCGCTCCGACAGGTGCCCGTCCGCGAGGCGCTCGGCGACGTGCGCGGCGCGGCGCACGGGGTGCACGGTGCGGCGCGTCACGAGCCACGTCATGCCGCCGAGCAGCACGACCAGCGCGGCGGCCGCGAACCCGAGCGTGCGCAGCAGGAAGTCGAGCCGGTCCTGCTCGGCCTGCAACGAGTACAGGAAGAACATCTGGTACGTGCCCGCGGTGGGCACCTCGACGTCCTGCCCGACGACGATCCCCGGCTCGACGCGGTCGCCCACGGGGATCGCGACGGACTGCCACTGCTGGCCGTCGCCCGCGGTCGCCTGCTTGAGCTCGCGGCTGACGAGGTCGACGAGCGTGAGGTCGCTCGCCGTCGCGCCGACGCCGAACCCCGCCTGGCCCGGCGCGCGCAGCAGGAACACGTCACGGTCGCCCGACCCGCCGGCGCGCTGCGCGTTCGTCACGTCCTCGAGCAGGATCGCGACGTCCCCGGGCGTGCTCGCGGTGGACGCCGCGAGCGAGTCCTGCGCCTGCTGCGTGCTGCGCGCGCTCTCGGCGAGCACCTGGTCGCGACGCGCCTCGAAGAGTCCCGCGCTCATGCGGTCGCCGACGTAGACGCCGATCAGCGCGAGCGCGACGAGCCCCAGCCCGAGCGTCGAGACGAGCACGCGCAGCTGGAGCGACGAGCGCCAGCGGCCCGCCAGGGCGCGCAGACGACGCCCCGCGCGTGCGCGGCCGAGCCGGCGCCACGCCCCGCGGCGCGGCGTGCGCTCGACCGTGGCCGGGGACGCGCTCACGCGCCGCCGACGCCCGCCTTGTAGCCGACGCCACGCACCGTCACGACGATCTCGGGACGCTCGGGGTCGGTCTCGATCTTCGAGCGCAGGCGCTGCACGTGGACGTTCACGAGCCGCGTGTCGGCCGCGTGCCGGTAGCCCCAGACCTTCTCCAGCAGGACCTCGCGCGTGAAGACCTGCCAGGGCTTGCGCGCGAGCGCGACCAGGAGGTCGAACTCGAGCGGCGTGAGCGCGATGGGGCGCCCCGCACGCTCGACGCGGTGGCCCGGGACGTCGATCGACAGGTCGCCGATCGCGAGGTGCTCGGGCGCCGGCTCGTCGCTGCGCCGCAGCCGGGCGCGCACGCGCGCCACGAGCTCCTTGGGCTTGAACGGCTTGGAGATGTAGTCGTCGGCGCCCGACTCGAGGCCCAGCACGACGTCGACCGTGTCGCTCTTGGCCGTGAGCATGACGATCGGCACGCCCGACTCGGCCCGGATCAGCCGGCACACCTCGTTGCCGTCCTTGCCGGGCAGCATGAGGTCGAGCAGCACGAGGTCCGGCTGCGACTGCCGGAAGACGCCGAGCGCCTCGTCCCCGTCCTCGCAGAAGACGGGGTCGAACCCCTCGGAGCGCAGCACGATCCCGATCATCTCGGCCAGAGCGGTGTCGTCGTCGACCACCAGGACGCGTCCCTTCATGGTGATGATCCTCTCATCGTCACGGCACTTCCCGGGGCGCCCCGCGGCGCGCACCCGGGTGACGCGGACCGCGGTGCGGGCGCCGCCGCCGGGACCGCGCGGACGCCGTGCCCGCCGCGGCGCCGCGCACCGGTCGTCGCGGGGGTGCCGCGTGGCACGATGGGCCCCGACCAGCAGCGGCGCACCGCCGCGCGGCCGACACGGACACCCGAGGAGCCGGACGCATGACCGCACCGCAGGACGACGCCCCGCCGCCGGCGCCCTGGGCGAGCCCCGCCGGTG
>NZ_BCRB01000145.1 GCF_001552375.1 Cellulomonas iranensis NBRC 101100 = JCM 18110
CCGCCGGAGATCCGCCCGGCGACCTCGTCGGCGGCGGCACGCCCGTCGCGCTCGCGGCCGCACCGCTCGGCCTCGCCGCGCTGGGTGCCGCGGGCCTCGGGGCGCTGCGCGCCGACGGCGGCACGGCCGACGGCGAGCCGCAGGACGACGCCGCGGCGGGCGACCACGCCGGGCCCGGCACCCCCGTGGTGACCGAGCTGACGATCGACGGGACCGTGCGATGACCGCCACGACCGTCGAGCACCCCGGACCCCTGCTGCCCGGCGCGCCGCGCTTCCGCCTCGACCTGCCCGACGGCTGGCACGCCGCCCCCGCGCCGCGTGCGCTCGCGGTGGCCCGGCCCGCGGTCGACGTCCCCGGCTTCCAGCCGAACCTCACCGTCACGGCCGACCTCGTGCCCGCGGGCACGACCGCCGCGCAGGTGCTCGACGCGATGCTCGCGCAGTACCCGGGCACGCGGCAGCCGGTGCCGCCGGCCGACGCGAGCACCGGCGACGGCGCCGGCGACGGCGCACCCGACGGGACCGCACGCGCGGCGCTCGTGCGCGCGCACGGCACCGGCACCGTGCACCAGCGCGTCGACGTGCACGTCGACCCGACGCCCGTGCCCGGCGGCCACCGGCACGCCGTCACGGTCGTGTCGAGCTGGTCCGCCACGACCCCCGCCGACCTGCGCGACGCGCTCGCCGCCGCGCACACCTCCGTCCGGCTCGGCGCCGCCGACCCGGCCCCGGCCTGACCGAGACCGGCAGAGCCACCCACCCGCCCAGGGCGCCAGGTCCGGGCACGCACCGAAGGAGAACGACCATGAGCAACGTCCTCGGCATGGACATCGCCGCCGCCCGTGACCTCGTGCGCGTCATGAACGTCGACGCCGACTCGATCACGCAGATCACGAGCCGCCTCACGCAGCAGCTGCAGTCGACGCCCTGGTACGGGCCCGACGCGCAGCGCTTCAACGCCGACTGGACCGGCCAGTACGTGCCGGCCCTGCAGCGGGTCGTCGAGGCGCTGCAGGCCAACGCCGCGGCGCTCGCGCAGCAGGCGGACGACCAGGAGACCGCGTCGTCCTGACCCCGCCGCCGGGGTGCCGCCGCCGTCCGGCGCGGCACCCCGGCGTCCGCGTCCCGCCGGACGTCACCCGGGACGTCACCGCCCTCGCCCCCCGCCCTCGCCCCACGCCCACGCACCCACAGACGGGAGACCGCCCATGTGGCGACTGAGCGTCCAGCCGACCCGCGACAGCGGGCTGCGCGCGGTCGACGTCGAGGTCGTCGCGCGCGAGGGCGCGCGCGTCGCGGACCTCGCCCGTGCGCTCGCGGGGCACCTGGGTGCCGGCACGGGCGCGCTGCTCGCCCCGACCACCGACGGCACGCCGTGGCCGGCCGACCTGCCGCTCGCGCAGGCGCCGCTGCGCACGGGCGCGGTGCTGCCGGTCGCGTCGGTGCCGGCCGCGTGGCTCGACCGCCCGGGCGGCCGACGCGCCGTGCGGGCACGCGTGCGGGTCGTCGCGGGCCCCGACGCGGGGCAGGAGGTCGCGGTCGCGTCCGACGCGTTCACGGTCGGCCGCGGGTCCGGCGCGACCGTGCGGCTGACCGACCCGCTCGTGTCGCGCGTGCACGCGCGCGTGCTGCTCACGGGTGGCGTGGTCGTGAGCGACGAGGGCTCGGCGCACGGCACGCGCGTCGCGGGCCGCCCCGTGCAGCGCGCGCAGCCCGTGGGCTGGGGCGAGCGCGTCGAGGTCGGCCGCACCACGTTCGAGGTGCACCGCGGCGACGCGACCCCGCTGCCGGGCGAGACGGGCGTGCTGCGGCCGCCGCGGTTCGGCGCGCGGCTGGAGCCCGCCGAGCTCGAGGCGCCCGCGCCGCCCACCGCACCGCGCCGCGCGCCGCTGCCGTGGCCGATGATGCTCATGCCCGTGCTGCTGGGCGGTGCGATGTTCGCGATGAACCGCAGCCCGTTCTCGCTGGTCTTCATGCTCGGGTTCCCGCTCATGATGTCGGTGCAGCACGTCGTGCAGCGCCGCCAGCAGCGCACCGAGCACGACGCGCAGCTGCGCGCGTGGCGGCACGACGTCGACGACGTCGTCGCGCAGGTCGACGCCGCGGCCGCCGTGCAGCGCGAGCGCGCCGGCACCGACGAGCCCGACCTCGTGACCGTGCGCGAGCGGGTCGCCGCGCGGCACCCCGGCACGTGGGCGCGGCGCGTCGACGACCCCGACTTCCTGCACGTGCGGGCCGGCCTCGGCCCGCGCCCCGCGCTCGTGGCCGGGACGGTCGCGCGCGGCGGCGACCGCGTGCAGCGCGACCTCGCGGTCCGCGAGTTCCAGGAGCGCGCGACGATCCCCGCGCAGCCCGTGCCGCTGGTGCTCGGCGGCCACCGGCTCGCGGCCGTCACGTGCACCGACCGGGACCGCGCCGACGCGGCCGTGCGCGCGCTGCTCGTGCGGCTCGCGGCCGCGCACTCGCCGACCGACGTCGCGCTCGCGGCCGTGCTCGGGCCCGACGCGACGCACGTCGAGACGTGGCTGCGGTGGCTGCCGCACACCGCGCACCGCGTCGCAGGCCTGCCGCCCGTGGCGGTCGGCGCGGCCGACGGGGTCGTGCTGCTCGACGCGCTCGTCGCGGCCGACGGTGCGCGCGGGCACGTCGTCTGCGTGGTCGACGAGGACGCGGGCGTGCCGCGCCGCGCGGTCGAGGCCGTCGCGGGCGCCGCCGCCGAGCGCGACGTGCACCTGCTGTGGGTGGGCCGCGACGCGACGCGCGTGCCGTCCGCGACGGACGTGCTGCTCGACCTCGACGCGGGGCTCGTGCGCCGCCGCGACCGCGGCGGGGACGACGTCGTGGACGCGGTCGACGAGCTCGACCTCGCGGCCGCGTGGGAGACCGCGCGCACGCTCACGTCGTTCCGCGACGAGGCGGCCGTCGTGCCGCCCGACTCGGCGCTGCCCGACGCCGTGCGCCTGCCGGACCTGGGCTCCGACCTGCGCGACCCCGACGACGCGACCGCCGTGCTCGACCGCTGGGCGCAGTCCGCGGGCCTGCGCGCCCAGCTCGGGGCGGGCGCCGACGGCGTCGTCACGGTGGACCTGCGCGAGGACGGCCCGCACGGCCTCGTCGCGGGCACCACCGGCTCAGGCAAGTCGGAGCTGCTGCAGACCCTGCTGTGCTCGCTGGCCGCCAACAACCCGCCGTCGCGCATCACGTTCCTGCTGGTCGACTACAAGGGCGGTGCCGCGTTCCGCGAGTGCGCCGACCTGCCGCACACGGTCGGCTACATCACCGACCTCACGCCCGCGCTCGTGCAGCGCGCCCTGGTGTCGCTGCGCGCCGAGCTCACGTGGCGCGAGCACCTGCTGGCCGAGCACGGCGCCAAGGACCTCGTCGCCCTCGAGCGGCTCCGCCCCGACGTCGCGCCGCCCAGCATGCTCATCTGCGTCGACGAGTTCGCCGCGCTGCTGGGCGAGGTGCCCGAGTTCGTCGACGGCGTCGTGGACGTCGCGCAGCGCGGGCGCTCGCTCGGCATGCACCTGCTGCTCGCGACGCAGCGCCCCGCGGGCGTCGTGACCCCGCAGATCAAGGCGAACACCGACCTGCGGATCGCGCTGCGCATGGCGTCGACCGACGACTCGACGGACGTCGTCGAGGCGCCCGACGCCGCGACCCTGTCGCGCCGCACGCCCGGGCGCGCGTGGCTGCGGCGCACGGGCCACGGCACGCGCGAGCTCGTGCAGGTCGCGTGGGTCGGCGCGCACGAGCCCGCGCGCGACGAGGCCGCGACCGTCGCGGTCCGCGCGTTCACGGCGCGCTCCGACGCCGCGCCCGCGGCCGCGAGCGGTCGCGTCCACGAGCGGTCCGACCTCGAGCGGCTCGTGCTCACCGTGGGGGAGGCGTTCGCCCGCTCGGGCCTGGCCGCCCCCAAGCGGCCGTGGCTGCCCGCGCTCCGCGACGAGGTGCTGCTCGCGGGCGGCGAGCCCGGGGCGCTGCTGCTCGGCGCCGACGCGCGCGACGAGGCCGCCGTGCCCGGAGTGACGCCCGACGTCCACACCTGCACGCCCGGCCCGGGCGTCCTGCCCCTCGGCCTCGCCGACCTCCCCGACGAGCAGACGCAGCGCCCGCTGCTCGTCGACTACGCGCGCGCCGGCCACCTGCTCGTGCACGGCGCGTCGGGCAGCGGCAAGACCGAGCTGCTGCGCACCGTGGCCCTGGCCGCGACGCTCGCGCACGACCTCGCGCCCGCGCTCGTCTACGGCATCGACGCCGCGGGCGGCGGGCTCGCGGCGCTCGAGGCGCTGCCGTCCGTCGGGTCGGTCGTGGTCGAGCAGCAGCCCGAGCGCGTCACGCGGCTCGTGCGGATGCTGCACCGCACGCTCACCGAGCGCAACGCGCTGCTCGCGCGGCACGGCGCGGCCGACGTCGAGGCGCTCGCCGCCGCGGGCGTCGTGCTGCCGCGCGTGCACGTGCTGGTCGACAACCTGCCGCAGCTCGTCGAGCACCTCGAGGGCGGCGGCCCGCTGCGCCGCGGCCACGTCGACCAGCTCGTCGCCGTGCTGCAGGACGGCCGCCGCTGCGGCGTGCACGTCACCGCCACGACCCCGCGGCGCACCGGCCTGCCGTCGGCGCTCGCGGGCGCGTTCGGGCAGCGGCTCGTGCTGCGCATGACGTCGGTCGACGACTACCAGGTGCTCGGCGTGCCGCAGACCGTGCTCGACGACCGCACGCCGCCCGGCCGCGGCCTGCTGGGCCGCACCGAGGTCCAGGTCGCGACGGTCGGCGGTGCGGGCACGCCGCGCCAGGCCGCGCTGCTGCGCGACGTCGCCGCGCGCGAGGGTGCGCGGTACGCCGCCCAGCCGCCCGTCGCGGTGCCCGCCATGCCGACGCGCGTGCCGGTCGACCTCGTGCCCGCGCCGCAGCGCGACGACGTGTGCCTCGGCGTCGACGGCGACCTCGCGACGGGCGTCGTGCTGCCGCTGCTGCCGGCGCCGTTGCTCGTGCTGGGCCGCGGCGGGTCGGGGCGCACGTCGTTCCTGCTCGGCCTCGCGCAGGCCGTCGCGCGGGCCGCGCAGCCGCCGGCGGCCGTGCACCTGCTGGGCCCGCGGGCGCGCGACGCGGCGGGCGTCACGGCCGTCGCC
>NZ_BCRB01000146.1 GCF_001552375.1 Cellulomonas iranensis NBRC 101100 = JCM 18110
CACGACGTGCGCCCCCGCGTCGCGGGCCGCGGCGCGCGCGGCGGGCGACGGGTCGACCGCGACGACGTGCGCACCCGCCGCCGCCGCGACCATGACGGCCGACAGCCCGACGCCGCCGCAGCCCAGCACCGCGACCTCGTGCCCGGCGCGCACCGCGGCGTGCACCGTGACGGCGCGGTACGCGGTCGCGAACCGGCAGCCCAGCGCCGCGGCCGCCACGGGCGACAGGCCGTCCGGCACGCGCACGAGGTTCGTGTCGGCGTGGTCGAGCGCGACGAGCTCCGCGAACGACCCCCACTGCGTGAACCCCGGCTGCGTCTGGTGCGGGCACACCTGCTGGTCGCCCGCGCGGCACGTCGCGCACGCGCCGCACGCCATGACGAACGGCACGGTCACGACGTCGCCCGCGCGCCAGCCGCGCACGTCGGGGCCGACCTCGACGACCGTGCCCGCGAGCTCGTGCCCCGGCACGTGCGGCAGCCGCACGTCGTCGTCGTGGCCCTGCCACGCGTGCCAGTCGGACCGGCACACACCCGTCGCGGCGACGCGGACCACCACGCCGTCGGGCGGGCACACCGGGTCCGGGACGTCACGGACCTGCGGGAACACCCCGAACTCGTCGACCACCAGCGCGCGCACGGGCCCATCCTGCCCCGCGCGCCGGCGGACGCGCCGAGGCCGGGCCGACGCACGGCGCGTCGACCCGGCCCCGGCCTCGGCCCTCAGGACGCGAGGAACTCCAGCAGCGCGGCCGTGACCTCCTGCGCGTGCGTCCACAGCAGACCGTGCGGCGCGCCCTCGACCTCGACGTACGTGGCCTGCGGCAGCAGCGCGTGGAACGGCCGGCCGGTGGCGTCGATCGGCAGGATCCGGTCCCCCGTGCCGTGCAGGATCAGGGTCGGCACGTCGATCGCGGCGATGTCGGCGCGCAGGTCGGTGTGCCACGTCGGCACGACCTCCCACGCGGCCCACGGCGCGGCGCCCGCGGCGACCTGCCACGAGCCGCGCACCGCGGCCTCGCTGATGCGCGAGCCGAGGTTCTCGTCGAGGTTGTAGAAGTTCTGGAAGAACTCGTCGTACCAGGCGAACCGGTCGCGCTGCGCGTTCGCCGCGATCTCGTCGAACGCGCTCTGCGGCAGGCCGTGCGGGGTCTCGTCGGTCTGCAGCAGGAACGGCTCGATCGACGCGAGGAACGCGGCCTTCGCGACGCGGCCCGAGCCGCGCGTGCCCAGGTAGCGGCCGACCTCGCCCGTGCCCATCGAGAACCCGACGAGCACGACGTCGCGCAGGTCGAGGGTCGTCAGCACCGCGTCGAGGTCCGCGGTGAACGTGTCGTAGTCGTAGCCCTGCGTGGCCTTGGTGGAGCGGCCGAAGCCGCGACGGTCGTACGTGACGACGCGGTACCCGGCGTCGAGCAGCGCGACGGTCTGCTTCTCCCACGAGTGCCCGTCGAGCGGGTAGCCGTGGATGAGCACCACGGGCTGCCCGCTGCCGTGGTCCTCGTAGTAGAGCTCGACGGTCTGGTCGGTGGCGGTGCTGGTGACGTACGGCATGCCCCTTGCCTTCCTTCGTCGCGGCGCCCGACGGTCGCGGGCGCTGAGGGCCCGGCGTGCACCGGGCGCCGAGTGCATCGTGCAGCACCCGCGGCGCGGCCGCCCGGCGTCCGTCCGTCCCCCGGCGCCTGGTGCGACGCCGGCGCGACCTCAGGGCGCGGCGGCCGGGTCCTGCGCGGGCCGCCACGGGCCCACCCGCACGGTCGCCCCGGCGAGCACGTCGAGCGACGTCGGCAGCGCCAGGTCGACGTCGGGGCCGCCCGGGACCGGACGGACCGTGACCCGCACCGCGACGTCCGGGTCGTTCGTCGTCGACATCGCACCCCACCGCACCTGCGCGTCGGCCGCGTCGCCCGGTGCGAGGACCGTGGTCGGCGGCGCGTCGGGCGCGACCACGTCGACGAGCTGCGTGAGGTCCGGCACGGGCGTGCCGGACGCGCGCGTGAACGCGAGCGCCGGGACGCCCGCGAGCGCGCACGGCGTCGCGCCCGCGTTCGTCGCGCGCAGGAACAGGAAGCGCGAGCCGGCCGCCGCGTCGGTGCCCGTGACCTCGACGGCCAGCGCGTCGCCCGGGCAGACCGCGACGCCGTCGACCGTCGCGCCCGGCGTGGGCGCGGGGGCGGGCGCGACGCCGCCCGACCCGACCGTGCCGGGCACGCCCACGTCGTCCGCGCGCACGTCGTAGGCGACCGGTTCGCCCGGCTGCACGAGGGCGTCGAGGCGGCGCGCGACCTCGCTGCGGTACGCGTCCGCCTCGGTCTCGACCGTGAGCGACGCCGACGCGGGCGCCCCGCCCGTGAGGACCACGCGGTACACGCCCTCCCAGCCGGCGACGTCGACCGCCAGCGCGACCGCCTCGCCACCGGGCCACGCACCCGCGTGCACCTGCCGCACCTCGACCCACGGGTGGTCGGCGCCCACGGTCGTGGGCGGCAGGTCCACCGCGTCGACCGCACGCACCGCGCCGGCCACCTGGTCGCCGGAGGTGACCAGGACGTGCGCGGACTCGGGGCCCACCCAGACCGACGTCGCGCCGGACGCGGCGAGCACCGCGGCCGCGGCGGTCGCCGGTGCCGCGTCGCCGCCGGGCGTGAGCACGACCTCGAGCGTGCGCTGCGTGCCGTGCACGCCGAGCCACCACGTCCACGGCGCGCCGGGGTCGGCCGTCGCGAGCACGGCGGACGCGAGGTCCGGCACGGCGGACGCCTGCGCGACCCCCGCGTCGACGCCCAGCTGCCACCGGGCGGGGTCCGCGCCGGGGTCCGTGCCGTCGGCGTCGTCCGGGCCCGTGAAGCGGCACGTGACCGCGAGCTCGTCCGTCGCGCCCGCGAGCGCGTCCCGCACCTCCCGCGCGGCGGCGCGCAGCGCGGCGGGCGGCCGCGGGTCGCCGTCCACCGTCGCGCACCCCGCGGCGCCCGGGAGCCGGTCGGCCACGCCCGGGACGCGCAGCAGCAGCGCCGCGACCACCGCGAGCACGAGCACGGCGACCGCGACGGCGAGCGAGCGACGCCGGTGCGTCGTGTCGGGTGCGCCGGCAGCGGGCGCCCCCGGTGCTCGGTCGGCGCGGTGCGGCCCGTCGCCCGGCGCGGCGGGCGGGGTCGGCGGTGCGACGCTCACGCCTCGGGACCCTACCCGCGCCGCACCGCCGCGGTCGGGCGTCCCGGGAGGACCGAGGTCAGATCGCGCAGCCTCGCCGACGCACCCGTGGCGGCCGTGGTGGCCGTGGTGGCCGACGCGTCGCAGGTCGTCGCCGCGGTGGTGCCGGTGCGCGACGCGCGCTGACGGCGCCGCCCCGGCAGGGCCGCGGTCAGCGCGCGCCGCGCGCCAGCTCGGCGAGCAGCAGCACGTCGTGGCCGTCGGTCCACGTGCCGTGCCGCACGACCGCGAGCCCCGCGTCCGCGACCTGCGCGTCGAGCGCCTCGACGGTCGCGAACTCGGCGTGCCGCTGCGGGTACGGCGGCTGCGACCCGGGCTGCTCGCGGTGGTGCTGCGCGGGGTCGTAGCTCGCGAACGTCGCCGTGACCACGCGGCCCGCGGGCCGCAGCACGCGCGCCCACTGCGCGACGACCGCGGGCGTGCCGGGGATGAGGTGGAGGCCCGTCACGCACGTCACGAGGTCGACGCACGCGTCCGGCAGCGGCAGGTCACGCGCGTCGGCCTCCCGCAGGTCGGCCCCCGGCAGGTGCCCGCGCGCGACGGCCAGCATGCCCGCCGACACGTCGACGCCGACGAGCCGCAGGTCCGCCCCGCCGGGCCGCTCGCGCAGCGCCCGGAGCACCAGACCGGTGCCGGTCGCGACGTCCAGCACGTCCGCGACGCCGTCGAGGTCGACGAACGCGGCGACCGCGGCCGCCAGGTCGCGGTGCATGGCGCTGCCGTCGTACGACGGCGCGCGGTGGTCGAAGCGGTCCCGGACGGCCTGCACGACGTCGTCGCTCACGCCGCGAGCCTAGGACCGGCAGGGCGCGCGGCACCGGGACCGTCGGCCCGCGCGCCCGGTGCCGCGCCGCGCGTCCTCGTCAGCGCGCCCGGGAACGCCGACGCACCTGCCGTCGGCCCGCGAGCGCCGCGCACCGCTCGCCGGCTCACGCTGGGACGCGGGCGCGACGGCGCACGTCAGCCGAGCCGCACGCCCGGGACGCGGGCGACGTCGTCGAGCGTGAGCAGGTCGGCGCTCGTGACGACCCCGCGCCCGCGTGCGGCGGCCGCGGCCTCGACCGCCCGCGCCGCGAGCAGCCCGGTGGCGGCCGACTGCCCGCGACCGTGCGCGGCGACGCGCTCGCCCGTGCGCCGGTTGACGGCCCCGACCTCCCAGCGGTCGTCCCCGACGTGCGGCATGCGCGCGACGAGCGCGCGCAGCGCGGGGAACCGGCCGACCAGCGCGAGCGCGGCGGTCGTGGCGGCGCCGCCGGCAGCGAGGTAGCTGCGGACGGTGACGCCGCGCGCGCGGCCGACGAGCACGTGGTCGGGGAAGTCGGCCCGCAGCAGGCGCCGGGTGCCCGAGCGCGTCGGCAGCACGCGCGCCGAGCGCAGGTTGATGACGGTGCCGCCCTCGGGCGGGTCGTGCAGCGCCGCGCCCGCGAGCCCGGCGGTCCACGCGACCGCCGCGTCGCCGTGCGTCTCGCCGGTGCCGAGCAGCACCGCGACGTCGATCTCGTCGCCCGGCCGTGCGTCGAGCGACGCGACCAGCACGGTGCTGAGGCCCGGCACGAGCCCGGCCCCGAGCACGAGCGTGCCGCCGGGTGCCACGGCCGCCGCGAGCCCGTCGAGGTAGCGGCCGGTCGCGGAGGCGTCGACCAGCGGGGTGCGGCCGACGGCGCGCGCGAGCGCGGGGTCCTCGACGGCGGACGCGTGCAGGACGACGTCGTGCTCGGCGGCGGCCTCGCGCACGCGGGCCAGGCCGTCGGGGGCGCGCAGGTCGACGCGCAGGTCCACGCCGGGCCCGGGCGTGCGGCCGGCGCCGGTGACGTGGTGCCCGGCGGCGCGCAGCGCGTCGG
>NZ_BCRB01000147.1 GCF_001552375.1 Cellulomonas iranensis NBRC 101100 = JCM 18110
CGCGCCGCGCCGGCCCGGCGGGCGGCGGCCCGGCGACCGAGCGCATCGTCCCCGAGGACGGCGACGGCGGCCCGCCCACGCAGCGCCTGCCCCCCGTCACGCCGTGACCACGCGCGACGCCGCCCCGGGTCCCGGGGGCGGCGTCGCCTGCGTTAAGGTGGTGGGCAGACCCCTCGTGCGGCGTCATCTCGCTGAACCCCCCCAGGGCCGGAAGGCAGCAAGGGCAGGTGAGCTCTGGCGGGTGTGCGGGGGGTCCTTGCATGCCCGGCCACGACCACGGGCACGAGCGCGGCCGCAGGCGCCGTCGCGGACCCGGCCGTGAGCGCCGCGCCCCCTCCGGGACCTCCCCGACGCCCCGCACCACGACGTGCGACCGAGGTCGTGCCGCGCCCAGCGTGCCGTCCCCCCGCGGGCGGACGGCACCCCCGCACGGACGACACCCACGCCGGACGCGGCGGCACGTGCCCCCGCCGGACGATGGGTGCCATGACCGACCCGACCATCCCCGCCCCCGGAGACCTCGTGCCGCCCGCCACCGGGACGGCTCCCGACGCGGCCCGGCCCGTGACGTCCGCGTGGACCGGCGCGGCCCCCCGCCTCGCCGGGCGCGGGCTCGTGCACCGCTTCGGCACGACCACCGCGCTCGCGGGTGTCGACGTCGACCTCGCCGACGGCGAGTCGCTCGCCGTCATGGGCCCCTCGGGGTCCGGCAAGTCGACGCTGCTGCACGTGCTCGCGGGCATCATCGTGCCGTCCGGCGGCACCGTGACGCTGCGCGGCGAGCCCGTGCAGGCGCTGTCGGAGAAGAAGCGCTCGCTGCTGCGGCGCACGCGCTACGGGTTCGTCTTCCAGTTCGGCCAGCTGCTGTCGGAGCTGTCGGCGCTCGAGAACGTGGCGCTGCCGGCGATGCTCACCGGGGCGTCCCGGTCCGACGCGCAGGCCGCCGCGGGCCAGTGGCTCGCGGCGCTCGGCCTGGCCGGCGCGGAGGGGCGCCGGCCAGGCGAGCTCTCCGGCGGGCAGGCGCAGCGCGTCGCCGTCGCCCGCGCGCTCATCACGCGGCCCGAGGTCGTCTTCGCCGACGAGCCCACGGGCGCGCTCGACCAGCAGACCGGTCACGACGTCATGAAGGTCCTCGTGGACTCCACGCGGGCCGTCGGCTCGTCGCTCGTCGTCGTCACCCACGACGCGGACGTCGCGGCCTGGTGCGACCGCCGCATCGACATGCGCGACGGCCTGGTGGTGCCGCCCGGTTCGACGACGGGCGAGGGCGTCGGCCCGCGCCCGGGCGAGAAGCCCGGCCGCGCGCTGCCCGACGACCTGGGCTCCGCGCGCGTCTCCGACGTCTTCGGCGGTGCGCGGTGAGCATCAGCCCCGTCCTGGCGCTCGCGCCCCGGCTGCAGCGTGCCGGCGGCCGCGACTCGCGCACCACCACCGTCCTGGCCGTCACGGCGTTCACCGTCACGACCGCGCTCACGCTGTCGGTCGTCGCGGCGCTGCTCGGCTTCGTCGACCGCGCCGAGAACCCCGTCACGCAGTTCGACCGTGACATGGGCGGCTTCTACGTGACGCTCGCCGTCACCGCGACGATCCTGCTGGTCGTCCCGCTGCTGACGCTCGGCGGCGCCGCGGCCCGCCTCGGCGTCGCGCGCCGGGACGCGCGCCTCGCGGCGCTGCGGCTCATCGGCGCGACGCCCGGCGAGGTCGTCGGGTTGACCCTCCTGGAGACCGCGCTGCAGGGGTTCGTCGGCGCCGTGCTCGGCACGGGCCTGTACGGCCTGCTGCTGGGCGTGTGGACGCAGATCCCGTTCCAGGGGCGTCCGTTCACGGTCGGCGACCTGTGGGTGGGTGTGCCGGTCGTGCTGCTCGCGTGGCTCGTCGTCCCCGTGCTCGCCGCCGTCAGCGGCGCGGTCACGCTGCGCCGCGTCGTCGTCTCGCCGCTGGGCGTCGCGCGGCGCGAGACGAAGCCGGGGCTCACCGCCGTCCGTGTCGTCGTGGCGCTCGCCGCGGTCGCCGCGTTCATGTTCGTGTCGATGAACGGCCAGATGTTCGCCGCGATCCTCGTGACGATGCTGCTGGGCATGCTCGCGGTCGCGTTCCTCGCGATGAACGCGATCGGGCCGTGGGTGCTCGGCGTCATGGGCCGCGTGCGGCTGCGCCGCGCCCGCACGCCCGCGCAGCTGCTGGCCGCGCGTCGCCTGCTCGACGACCCGAAGGCCATGTGGCGGATCGTCGGCGGGCTGGGTCTCGCGTCGTTCGTCGCCGGGTGCCTCACGGCCGTGCCGGCGCTCGTGTCGCTCGCGGGGGACAGCGACCCGGACGCGGTCATGCAGATGTCCGACATCCGCACCGGGGCGATCCTCACGCTCGCCATCACGTTCCTGCTGTCGGCCGTGTCGGCCGGGATCGCGCAGGCCGCCGCCGTGCTCGACCGGCGCCGCGAGCTGTCGCTCGCGCGCCTCGCGGGCGTGCCGGACGACCTGTTCGACCAGGTGCGCCGGCGCGAGGTGCTCGCACCGCTGCTGTTCACGTCGGTGGGGTCGGCGCTCGCGTCGTTCGTCATGTTCTTCCCGCTGTTCGGGCAGATCATCCTGTCCGCGCCGTCGGGGCTGCTGCTGCTCGTCGGGAGCCTGGCCGTCGGCATCGCGCTCGTGCTGCTGGCCACCGAGGCGTCGCGGCCGCTGCTGCGCCGCACGCTCGCCGAGACGGTCGTCCGCGCCGACTGAGCCGCACGCACCGCGCCGGACCGCCGGGCCCGCCCCTCCGCCGGGGCGGGCCCGGCGTGCGTCGTGGCGGCTCGGCCCGTGTCAGGTGCGGCGGTCCGGGTCGGGTGTCGCGGCACGCGACTGCACCACGAGCTCGTCGACGGCCGCCGCCCCCGCGACCGCGGCGACGCACCACAGCGCACCGGTCCACCCGGCGAGCGCGAGCAGCGGCGCCGTGAACACCGCGAGCCCGGCGACCCGGTTCGCGGCCGTGTGCCGCGGGACGACCCGCCGGAACCGCCGCACCCCGACGGCGACGGCCGCGACCTTGATCACGGCCACGCCCGCGGCGGCGGCCAGGAGCTGCACGGCCGCGTCGCCCAGCAGCCGCGCGACCAGCCACGTCGCCGCGACGAACAGCAGCACGTCGGCGGCCGAGTCGATCCGTGCACCGCGCGGCCCCGCCGTGCCCAGGCGCCGCGCGAGCGGCCCGTCGAGCGCGTCGGTGAGCCCCGCGGCCAGGTACAGCGTCACGAGCAGCGCCGGCCGGTCGACGGTGAGCGGCAGCGCGAGCGCGAGCACGCCCCGCGCGGCCGACAGCGCGTCCGGCAGCCACCGCCCCACGCGCCCGCACGCTACGCGCCTCCGGTCCGCAGCGCCCCGGACCTCCGCCCTGCCGCCACCCGGCCCCACCGCCCCGCCGCCGACCACGGGGTTCTGCCGGTCTACGGGGCCCGTGGGCGGCGGAACCCCGCGTTCGTCGGTGCTGCTCGGCGGCATCGGGCGGGCTGGACGAGTCGCCTCGGCGACCGCGGGGCGCGCCGGTCTCGGGTCCCAGGAGCGGTGCGGGTCCGCGTCGGGCCGGCCGGCGGTCCGGGAGGTGGCCACGGGCCGACCGGCGTGAGGAGGTGCGGTGGACGACGGGGACCACGTGTCTGCGGCGGCACGTAGGCTCGTCGGGTGACGACTGCGCTGTACCGCCGGTACCGGCCCGAGTCCTTCGCCGAGGTGATCGGCCAGGACCACGTGACCGCCCCCCTGCGGCAGGCGCTGCGCTCCGGGCAGACCAACCACGCGTACCTCTTCTCCGGCCCCCGCGGGTGCGGCAAGACGACGAGCGCCCGGATCCTCGCGCGCTGCCTCAACTGCGCCGAAGGGCCCACCGACACCCCGTGCGGCGTCTGCCCGTCGTGCGTCGAGCTCGCGCGCGGCGGCCCGGGGTCGCTCGACGTCGTCGAGATCGACGCGGCCAGCCACGGCGGCGTCGACGACGCGCGCGAGCTGCGCGAGCGCGCCACGTTCGCGCCCGCCCGCGACCGGTACAAGGTCTTCATCCTCGACGAGGCGCACATGGTCTCGCCGCAGGGCTTCAACGCGCTCCTCAAGATCGTCGAGGAGCCGCCGCCGCACGTGAAGTTCATCTTCGCGACGACCGAGCCCGACAAGGTCATCGGCACCATCCGGTCGCGCACGCACCACTACCCGTTCCGGCTCGTGCCGCCCGACGTGCTCGTGCCGTACCTCGAGCAGCTCTGCACCACCGAGGGCGTGCCCGTCGGCGCGGGCGTGCTGTCGCTCGTCGTGCGCGCGGGCGCCGGCTCGGTGCGTGACACGCTCTCGGTGCTCGACCAGCTCGTGGCCGGCGCCGGCCCGGACGGCCTGGAGTACGAGGGCGCGGTCGCGCTGCTCGGCTACACGCACACGTCGCTGCTCGACGACCTCGTCGACGCGATCGCCGCACGCGACGGCGCCTCGGCCTTCCGCGTCGTCGAGCGCGTCGTCGCGACGGGCCACGAGCCGCGCCGGTTCGTCGAGGACCTGCTCGAGCGGCTGCGCGACCTCATCGTCATCGCCGCCTCGGGCGAGGCGGCCGCCGCCGTGCTGCGCGACGTGCCGGCCGACCAGCTCGACCGCATGCGCCGTCAGGCCACGCACCTCGGCCCGTCCGAGCTGTCCCGCTCGGCCGACCTCGCCAACGCCGCCCTCACCGAGATGGTCGGCGCGACGTCGCCGCGCCTGCACCTCGAGCTGCTCATGGCCCGCCTGCTGCTGCCGAGCGCCGACGACTCCACCACGGGCCTCGGTGCGCGCGTCGACCGGCTCGAGCGCGGGCTGCCGGCGGTCCCGACCGGTGCGGGGTCGTCCGCGTCGGTCTCCGCTCCTGCGACCGCCGTCCCCGTGCAGCCGCACCCGTCGGTGGCGGCCCCCGCTCCCGCCGGTCCTGTCCCTGCCGGCCCCGTCGCCGGCCTTGCGCCCGCCAGCTCTGCGCCCGCACCTGCCGAGGCGCCGGTGCGTCCGGGTGCCGCGTCGGTGGGTGGGCCGGCCGCGGCACCGCCCGC
>NZ_BCRB01000148.1 GCF_001552375.1 Cellulomonas iranensis NBRC 101100 = JCM 18110
CGCGCGCTCGCGCTGCGCGCGGGCGGCCCGCGCGAAGCCCCACACGGCCACGACCGCGGCCAGCAGCAGCGCGGCCTCGAGCACCGGCAGCCACGCCGACCACGCGCCGTCGTCCGCCGCGCCGTCGCCGTCCGTGCCGCCGGGGGCACGGAGCGCCGAGGCACCCGCGGTCAGCGCCACGCCCGCGACCCCGACCGCGAGCACGCGGCGCACCCACGGGCGCGGCCCGGCGACGACCAGCCGCCACGCCGCCAGCAGGTAGCAGGCCGACGACGGCAGCCACACGCCGCTCGACCAGCCCGGCATCGGCACCAGCGCGAGCACGGCCATCGCCCCCGCGGCCGCGACGAACGCGCCGACGGGCCGCCGGTCGGCGCGCCACGCCGCGACGTGCAGCACGGCCGCCGCCGCGGCCACGGCCACCACGGGCACGACGCCCGCGCCGCTGAGCGCCATCGCCACGAGCAGCGCGGCCGTCGCGCACGGCGCGACCGTCGCCGACAGCAGCACGAGCAGCCGCCACACGGGGTCCGGGGGTCGGGTGCGCACGGCACCAGTGTCGCGTGCCGCGCACCGGCCCCGTGTGGGCGGTGCGTCAGCGCCGCGCGACCGCCGCGTCCCGGCGTCGCCCGTGCTCGCGCACCGGCCGCTCGACGAGCCACCAGCTCACGGTCGCGGCGGCCACCGACGCCACGGCGCCGACGGGGCCCGCCCACACGCCGAGCTCGGGGCGCAGCCACATCGTCAGCGGGTAGTTCCACAGGTAGGCGGCGTACGACACGGTCCCGAGCGCCACGAGCGGCGCGAGCCAGCGCGGCAGGTGCACGTGCCGACGGCCCGCGTGCACCAGCACGACCGTCGCGACCGACACGGCCGGCGCCGCCACGAGGTACGTGGCCGCGTGCCCGCGCACGTCGACGACCGACAGCGCGGCCAGCAGCACGGCCGCGGCGACGACCGCGACGCGGCCCGTCGCGGCGCGCGCCCAGCGGTCCTGCGTGACGCGCGCCAGGCCCCCGACGACGAAGCACACGAGCCACGACGTCGGCAGCGGGTACGCCGCGTCGGGCGCGTCGCGGAACCACAGCACGGTCGCGGCGGTGAGCGCGAGCGCGACGCCGCCCGCGACGACCAGGCCCGTGACCGTGCGCCGCGCGCGCACCGCGAGCAGCACGACGAACGGCCACACGAGGTAGAACTGCTCCTCGGTCGCGAGCGTCCACAGGTGGTAGATCGCCGGGCTCACGCCCACGAGCCCGACGTACGGCAGGTTCGCCGTGTAGGTCAGCGCGACCGCGACGGTGCGCGGCAGGGTGGCCCGGTCGCCGACGTCGGCCAGCGGGTCGATCGTGAGCGTCACGAGCACGAACACCGCGACGAACGCCAGGAGCGCGGGCACGAGCCGTCGCACGCGGCGCCACCAGAACCGCCTCAGGTCGACGCGGCCGGTCGCGCTGGCCTCGTCGACGAGCAGCCCGGTGATGAGGTGGCCCGACAGCGCGAAGAACATGACGACGCCGACGACGCCCGCACCGGGGAACACCGCGGGCCACGCGTGCCGCAGGATCACGAGCCCGACGGCCACGCCGCGCAGCGCGTCCCACGCGGCGACGCGCGCACCGCCGCCGGCGCCCGTGCCGGTGCCGCGCGTCAGGACCCCGCGCGCGCCCGCGACGTCGGCGCCCGCGCCGCCGCTCACGCGGCCGGTGCCCGGTGCCGTGCGAGCGCACCCGCCACGAGGTCCGCGAGCAGCTCGGCGTACGGCAGGCCCGCCGCCGCGAACATGCGCGGCACCTGCGAGTGCGTGGTCATGCCGGGCATCGTGTTGACCTCGTTGAGCACGGGCCCGTCGGCGGTGAGGAAGAAGTCCACGCGCGCCACGCCGTCGCAGCCCAGCGCGTCGGTCACGGCGAGCGCCGCGTCCGCGAGCGCGCGCGCCTCGTCGTCCGTGAGCGCCGCGGGGACCACGAACCGCGCGCTGCCGTCGTACTTGGTCGTCGTGTCGAACACGGCGCCCGCGTGCAGGATCTCCAGCGGCGGGGACGTGACGGTCGTGCCGTCGGCGCGGCGCAGCACGGCGACGTCGACCTCGCGGCCCACGACGACCTCCTCGACGAGCGCGCTCCGGTCGATCGCGAGCGCGGCCTCGACGGCGTCCGTGAGCTCGTCGCGCGTCGTCACGCACCGCACGCCGTGGCTCGACCCGGACGCGACGGGCTTGACGACCGCGGGCAGCGGCACGCCGTCGAGCGCGGGACCGGTGCCCCGCACGACGCGCCCCGCGGCGACCGCGACCCCCGCGGCGGCCGCGACGAGCTTCGTCACCGCCTTGTCCATCGCGATCGCGCCCGCGCGGACGCCGGAACCCACGCACGCGACGCCGATCACGTCGGCCAGCGCCGCGAGCGTGCCGTCCTCGCCGTGCGGGCCGTGCACGGCGGGCAGCAGCACGTCGCACGCGGCGATCACGGCGACCGCCTCGTCGACCGGCAGGTCGACGTCGTCCACCGACCAGCGCCCGTCGCGCCCGATCGTCAGGCGGACCACGTCGTGCGTCGGCGCGAGCGCGCTCGCGGCGGCCGCGGCGCTCGCGAGCGACACGTCGTGCTCGACGTTGGCGCCGCCGCCGACCACCGCGACCCGCGTGCGCCGTGCGCCGTCCGTCGCGGGTGCGGTCGGTGCGTCGGTCGTGGTCATCGGGTCTCCTCGGGGTGGGGGTCGGGGTGCGCGGCGGCGCGGGGTGCCGCGAGGGGTGCGGCGGGCACGGTGCGCCGCACGAGGCGCGGGCCGAGGCCCGTGAGCACCTCGTGCGGCAGCGAGCCGGACCAGCGCGCCCACTCGGCGAGCGTCGGGCCGGCGTCGGGGGTCGGTACGGCGCGGGGGTCGGCGTCGGGCGGTCCGGCGGCGACGACGGTCGCGACGTCCCCGGCGACGACGGGCAGGTCGCCCGCGTCGACGACGACCTGGTCCATCGAGATCCGCCCGACCAGCGGGCGGCGCCGGCCGTGCAGCAGCACCTCGGCGCGCCCGGACGCCGCCACGGGCAGGCCGTCGGCGTACCCGAGGGGCAGCAGCGCGAGGCGCGTGGGCCCGGGCGTGCGGTAGGTGTGGTCGTAGCCGACGCCCGTGCCCGCGGGCACGTCGCGCACCTGCACGACGGGCGCGGTCACGTGCGCGACGTCGCGCAGCGCCGTGGACCGCCCGCTCGGGTCGATGCCCACGAGCCCCGCGCCGACGCGTGCGAGGTCGAGCACGGCGCCCGGCACGCCGAGCACGCCGGCGGTCGCGGCGAGGTGCCGCAGGGTCGGTCGCAGGCCCGCGGCGCGGGCCTGGGCGAGGCCGTGCACGAACCGGGTCACGGCGGCGGCGTTCTCGGGGTCCTCGGGGTGGGCGGCGCACGCGAGGTGCCCCATGACGCCGACGACGTGCACGGCGCCCTCGCGCTCGGCGGCGGCCGCGGCGGCGCACAGCGCGGGCCACCGCTCGGGCGGGCAGCCGTCGCGGGCGGTCCCGCAGTCCAGGTAGAGGTGCACGACGACCGCCCGGCCCAGCCGGCGCGCGGTCGCGCGCACGGCGTCGAGGTGCGCGACGTCGGGCACCGCGAGGTCCACCGTGTGGAGCACGGCGGCGTCGAGGTCGGCGTCCGCCGCGTCGAGCCAGCTGAGCACGGGCGCCGTGAGGCCGGCCGCGCGCAGCGCCGCGGCCTCCGCGAGCGTCGTGACGCCGAGCGAGCGGGCGCCGTGCGCGAGCGCGGTGCGTGCCAGGTCGACCGCGCCGAGCCCGAACCCGTCGGCCTTGACGACGGCCATGAGGTGCGGCACGCGCGCGGCGAGCACGCGCGTGTTGTGCGCGACGGCGTCGAGCCGCACGGTCAGCACGGGGCGCCCGGTGACCGGCGGCACGGCGGCCGGTGGGTCGGCGATCACGGGCCGACCGGGCCGTGGAGCGCGGCGGGCGCGCCCGTGACGAGGGCCCAGTAGCGGTCGCCGTGGCTCCAGTGCCACCACTCGGTGGGGTAGTTGACGAAGCCGGCGCCGGTCAGCGCGGCGGCGAGCGTGTCGCGCAGCGCGCGCGACGTGGGCGGGACGTGCGCCGCGGTGAAGCAGCGGCCGTCGCTGTCCTCGGGCGTCGCGTCGAGCGGGCAGCCGAGGTCGAGCTCGACGCCGTCGTCGTCGACGAGGGTCACGTCGACCGCGGCGCCGGCGACGTGCGGCGCGACCTCGACGGGGGACACGTAGCGGCTCGTGAGCCGCGCGACCTCGGCGGCGTCGGCGCCGGGGTGCGCGGCCTCGACCGTGGCGGCGTACCTGGCGACGATCGCCGCCTGGGCCGTGGGGCTGCGCCAGCCCTCCGAGAGCGCGAGGTGCAGGCCGGCGGGCAGCGCGCGCTGGGCGGCGGCGAGCCGCCGGGCGACGTCCGCGCGCACGCGCAGCGCCGACGCGGGCGTGCCGGGGCGCAGCGCGCGGATCCCGGCGGGGACGAGCGGCTCGCCGCGGTCGGCCACGGGGACGGCGGCGACGCGGGGGTCGCTCAGCAGGAGGGGGTGGTCGCTGACCAGGGGCATGGTGACGACGCTAGGGAGCGGGGGCCGTCGCGAGGATCCGCCCGCGGTCGCGCGCCGGACGCGGGTCCGGGAGGACGCGGCGGGGATGCGGTCCGCCCCTGCGGCGAGGGCCACGGGTGGCGGATCCGCCCCCGGGTGGACGCGCCACGGCGCCGTCCGGCGCCGTGGCGGAGGCCTGTGTCAGCAGTCATGCGACCCCTTGACTCGCCGCGCCGGGCATCGGTAGCGTCGAAACGCTGACAGACCGGTCAGCATCGGGTGGCGTCGACGGCGACGTCGGGCCGGGGGAGCGCGAGGGCCCGCGCGCACGGCACCACCGTCGCCCTGCCGGCCCGCGGGCCGGCCGTCACCGGAGGTCGCCGTGCACCCACCCGCCCGTTCCGCCCGCGCCGCAGCACCCGCCCGCCCGTCCCGGCCGGCGCGGCGCGTCCGACCGGCCGGGCGGCGCGTCGCCCGG
>NZ_BCRB01000149.1 GCF_001552375.1 Cellulomonas iranensis NBRC 101100 = JCM 18110
ACCGACGGCTGGAAGCCGGCCTCGCGCAACGCGCGGTCGAAGGCCCGGGCCGCGGCCTCGACGTCACCGCGCCGCAGGTACCGGTCGCCCAGGTCACGCCAGACGCCCGCCGAGTGCCGGGTCGCCGCCATCATGCCGAGCATGTCGGCGCCGCGCTGGTACGCGTCGGCCGCCCCGTCGTGGTCGCCCTGCGCGTCGAGCACGTCGCCGAGCGCGATCCGGGCCGTGGCCGCCTCCAGACGCGGCGCGTCCCCCAGACCCGCGAGCGCCGCCCGCGCGTCCGTCTCGGCCGCGGCACGGTCGCCGAGCAGCAGGTGCGCGCGCGAGCGCTCGACCTGCAGCCGCGCGACGTCGAGCGCCGACCCGACCGCCGTCAGCCCCGGCTCGGCCCGCTCGATCTGCTCGAGCGCACCACGCGGGTCCGCCGGGTCCGAACGCAGCAGGAGCCACGCGTAGTTGACGCGCAGCCGCGGCAGGTCGCGGTCCGGCTCACCCTCCGAGAGCAGTGCGAGCGCGCGCTCGGTGTAGCGCTGCGCGAGCTCGTAGTCGCGACGCTGCTCCGCGACGAGCGCGGCGTTCCAGTAGACGCTGCCACGCCCCCGGGGGGTGCCGAGCGACTCGGCGAGCCGCACGAGCTCGGCCGCGCGGTGCGTCGCGTAGAGCAGGTCCCCCCGTTCGACGTACGCCCACAGCACGGTCGACGCGAGGCGCAGGTGCTCGTCGGTGCCGACGAGGTCGGCGCCGTCCAGCTCGGCGAGCGTGCGCTCCCCGACCTCGACCGCGCGGTGCAGGTCCCCTGCCTCGAGGTAGCAGCCCACGAGCGCGGTCGTGAGGGTCGCCGCGCGCAGGTGGTCCGGGCGCTGCTGCGTCTCGAGGAGCAACGGCTCCAGGAGCGCGATCGCGGTCTCGAGCTCACCCAGCAGCTCGTGCGCGCGTGCGAGCGTGGTGTGCGCCTCGATGCGCAGCGTGGGCGTCACGACCGAGAGGTCGAGCCCGCCGATCCGCTGGACGGTGCCGGCCGCGTCCCCGCTGGCCAGGTCCAGCCGCGCGTAGTCGAGCTCGAGTCGCGTGCGGGCCTCGTTGGGGCCGTCCTCGCCGTGCTTGAGGAACTCGAGCGTGGTGCCGAGCCGCTCGGCCAGCACGCCGAGCGCGGCGTCCGTCGGCTCGCGGTGCCCGGCCTCGATGAGAGAGATGTAGCTGGGCGAGAACGCGCTGCCCGCCAGGGCCGTCTGGGAGAGCCCAGCGGCCAACCGCGCCTCGCGGACACGGTCACCGATAGTCGTCATGAGAAGTCATTGTACGTATGACCTCTGGGTGCGCCAGACCCCATCGTCCCGGCGCGTCCACGCGGGTGCGGCGCCACGCCCGTGCGTGACGCCGCGACCCACGGATCGATCAGATCAGTGGAAGTCCTTGCAGCAGCCGCTCGCTCCACCGTTGAGCGAGGCGGACGCCGAGACGGCGGGCGTGGCGACCGCGAGCGAGCCGACGACCGCGAGAGCGGCGAGTGCGCTGGCCAGAGCCTTCATGTCGTATCTCCTGTCCGGTGTCTACGTATCTCCTGGGAACCGATGCCGACGGGCCTCCAGGCAGGCGGGCCGTCGCGGACAGGGTGACACACGGCACACCGTCGCCGCGACCCTGCGTTCACCCGGACGAGTGGTCCACGATTCCACCCGGCGGCCGAGGGATCACACGGTGCGACCTGTGGTGTCATAGTCCCCATGACATCGGACGGGCCCGACGCGGTCCTCGCGCAGCTGGGGGCGGCGGTCGACGCCGCGATCCCGCGCTCGCTCGCGCAGGCCTGGCAGGAGCACGTGGCGCACGCGCCCGTGCTCGTCGCGCGCCAGGGCATCTACTCGACGCACGGCCGCCCCTTCGCCTACCAGCTGTCGTACCGCGGCCCGGGTCTCCACCCCGAGCTCGCGCGGGAGTGGGGTCCCCTCGAGCACGAGCAGGCCACCGACCACGTGCTCGGCGCCACGTTCGGTCGCGCCGACCTGGAGCGCGTCGCGCACGGGCGGCTGCTGTTCGTGCGCTGCCCCCGCGCCCACCTGGTCGGGGACCTCGCGGTGCCCCACCGTCCGGACCGGCTCGTCATCGAGGTGAGCGCGACCGCCGACGTCGACGCGGCGGCCCTCGCCGGGCTGCGCCGGCTGCGGGAGGAGGGCTTCCGCATCGCGATCCCCGCGTTCGCGGACCGTCCCGAGCAGCGACGCCTGCTCCCCCACGCCGACTTCGTCAAGGTCGACGTCCGCGACCTCGACGTCGAGGGCCACCCCGTCGTGCGGGTCGCGCGGTCGTTCGGCGCGATGCTCGTGGCCGAGTACGTCGAGACCGCGGACGAGCTGCGGCAGGCGCGCGACCTCGGGTTCACGCTGTTCCAGGGCAACCTCATCGAGCGCGCGGGCGTGCTGGACCGGACGGACGACAGGCCCGTCGGCAGCGACGCCGGGCGGCAGCAGGGCGGACGACCCTTCCGCCCGTGACCTCGGGCGGGTGAGTCCCGCACGCCACCGAGTCACGCCTCGCGCAGCGGTCCGTGACGCGCAGGCACGCACGACGAGCCGCTCGCAGCCCGCGCCCGCCCCGGGACGTGACGCCTCCGCAGACCTCAGCGGTCGACGGCGGCGGCGACGCGGAGCACGGCACGCTCGACCGCGAACCGCGGGTCGCGCCCCTCGCCCTTGACCTCGGCGTCGGCCTGCGCGACCGCCGAGATGGCGACCGCGAGACCCTCGGGCGTCCACCGCCGCAGGTCCTGCGCCGCGCGGTCGACCTGCCACGGCGCCATGCCGAGCTCCCGCGCAGCAGCCGCTCCCCTGCCGCGGACCGCACCGACCTTCGCGAGCGTCCGCAGGCGTGCCGCGACGGCGGCGACGATCGGGACCGGGTCCAGCCCCGTCGCGAGCGCGTGCCGCAGCAGGGCGACGGCCTTGCCCGCGTCGCCCGCGACGGCGGCGTCGGCGACCTGGAAGCCCGTGGCCTCCACGCGCCCCCCGTGGTACCGCTGCACCGCCTCCTCGCCGATGAGGCCCGTGGTGTCGGCGACGAGCTGCGCGCACGCGGCCGCGAGCTCGCGCAGGTCGGAGCCCACGGCGTCGACGAGGGCGCGCACGCCCCGGGCGTCGGCCCGGCGCCCGGCACGCCTCAGCTCGTCCTGCACGAACGCCGACTTGTCGGCGTCGGTCTTGACGGGGTCGCACGCCACGGTCGGCACCTGGGCCCGCTTCGCGGCGTCGAGGAGGCGCTTGCCGCGCTGCCCGCCTCCGTGGCGGAGCACCACGACGACGTCGGGCACAGGGTCGGCGAGGTACGCCTCGGCGTCGAGCAGGAGCGCGTCCCCGGCGCGCTCGACGCCCTCGACGAGCACGACCTTGCCCTCGGCGAAGAGCGACGGGCTGGTGAGGACCGTGAGCTCTCCCGCCGCGTAGGTCGCGGCGTCGACGCGCGTCACCTCGACGTCGGGGTCCGTCTCGCGCACGCGCGCGACGATCCGCTCGCTCGCGCGCTCGGACAGGAGCGCCTCGGCGCCGCTGACGAGCACGACCGGTGCAGGCTCGGCCTGCGACCACGGCACCCCGGCGGTGCCACCGCCGCGACCCGATCGCGCGGAGGTGCCACGGGAGGAACGAGCGGGGGCTGCCACGGGTCCAGCCTGCCAGACCCCGACGACACCGCCGCGCGCCGTCCGGTCACCCGTGCCGGGGCCGCACGAGCGCGGCCACCGCCACGACCACGAGGACAGCGCTCGCGGCCCCGACCGGACCGGGCCACCACGCCAGACCCGCGGCGGGCAGCCGCGCGACCCACCTCGCCACCGCCGCCACCCACCAGCACGCCGCGCCCGCGACCGCGGCGAGCGCCGCGCCGCCGGGTGGCCACACGGTCGCGACGAGCGCGGCGAGCAGCCCCAGCACGGTCGCGGGCGCGATCGCGGGCACCACGGCGAGGTTGGCGAGCACGGCCCACGGCCCGAACGTGGGCCACACCGCCAGCGCGACCGGCAGGCACCCGACCTGGGCGGCCACGGGTGCCGCGAGCAGGCCGGCGGCGTCCCGGCCGCACAGCGGGGCGAGCCGTTCGACGAGCGGGCGCGCGAGCAGCACGAGGCCCGCCGTCGCCGCGACCGACAGCCCGAAGCCCACGTCGACGGCGAGCCACGGGTCGGCCACCAGCAGCACCACGACCGCCGTGGCGAGCGCCGCGGGTCCCACGGAGCGGCGTCCCACGACGAGCCCGAGCAGACCGACGCCTCCCATCACTGCCGCCCGTACGACGCTCGGCTGCGGTCCGACGACGAGCAGCATCAGACCACCGGCCGCCGCGACCGCGGCCGCACGGACCACGAGCGGGGCCCGCAGCGCGCCGGCGAGCGCGAGGACCAGCGCACCCACGATCGCGAAGTGCGCGCCCGACACGGCCGTCACGTGCGTCAGCCCGGCGGTGCGCATCGCCGCCACCAGGTCCTCGGGCACGGCGCGCGTGTCGCCGACCGTCACGGCGGGCAGCAGGCCGCGCACGTCAGGCGGCAGCGGAGCCGCGACGGACCGCGCACCGGCACGCACGCGCTCCGCCCACGTGTGCGCGGTGCGCGGGTCCGCCGTGACCGACGCGGGCCCGCGCACGCTCAGCCGCACCGCCGCGCGTCCCGCGCGGTCGGACGGGGCGAGCGTCCCGCGCAGGCGCACGACCGCGTCGGTCGGGAGCCCGGCCGGACCGAGCGTGGTCACGGGCGCCGCGACGGCCCGCCACGCCCCGTCGACCCGCACCGCGGTGGCCGCGACGGTCACGCGCTCGCGCGGCGCGGAGCCCGCGGTGACGGCGCGCGCGTCTGCGCCGACACGTCCGACCAGCTCGACCGCGTCTCCTCGGGCGGCCGCGGCGGCGAGCACGTCGGGTTCCGCCGCCGCCCGCTGCGCACCGCCCGCGACCAGCACGGCCGCGGCGGTCGCGAGGGCGAGCGCCGCGACCCGGGCGACCCGCCCCGGCAGG
>NZ_BCRB01000150.1 GCF_001552375.1 Cellulomonas iranensis NBRC 101100 = JCM 18110
GGCCTCGGCGGCCCGCTGCCGGCGCGTGCGCAGCGCGGCGCCCGCGGCGACGGCGACCAGCGCGAGCACGACGACGGGCACGGCCGTGACCGCCCACCACGGCGTGACGAGGTCCGCGAGCCCGGGCGGCACCGAGCCCGCGGCGTCGTCGGGGTCGCCGCCGAGCAGCCGCGTGCCGACCACGGCGACGATCGGCACGTACCGGGCCACGACGACGACGGGCAGCACGACGCCCGCCGCGACGAGCCACGCGGTGCGGGCCGGGCGCACGGCCGCGACCTGACCCAGCGCCGCCGCGACCGCGAGCTCGAACCCGTGCGTCGCGCCCGCGCCCGCCAGCGACACGAGCGCGAGCGCGCCGACCGCGACCGCGACCGGCACGGGGTGCGCGCGCCGCCGGCTCAGCGCGACGGCACCCGCGGCCGTGAGCACGGACGACAGCACCTGCATGCCGGTGACGCGCCCCCCGAGGGACGTCGACAGGTCGAGCATCGAGTCGGCGCCGAGCCCCAGCAGCAGCGACCACGCCGTGAACGTCCCGACGACGAGCGTGTCGACCACGGCCGGCCGGCGCACGAACCGCCCGACCGCCGCGAGCACGCGCACCGCCGCACGCCCGGTCTGCGCCGTGGCGGACGGGCGGGGGCTGGTCACGGCGGCATCCTCCCCAACCGCGGCGCCCGTCGCGAACCCGCGCCGCGCATCCGCCGCCCCGGCCGACGCCGCACCCACGGCCCGCTCACACGTCCCGGCGGCGCAGCAGCACGGCGGCGACCCCGACCGCGAGCGCGGCCCACGCGAGCAGCACGCCGTAGCCGGCCCACGGTCCGAGCGTCGTGTCGCGCGACCCGGAGACCACCGAGCCGAGCACGTCGGACGTCAGCAGCCGGCTCCCGGCGGCCGTCGGCAGGTACGCGCCGAGGCGCTGCAGGGCCTCGGACGGCAGGTAGGCGAACGCGGGCTCGACGACGAACACCAGGCCGAGCACGCTCGCGATGCCCGCCGCCGACGACCGGAGCGCGGCCCCGACGCCGTACGCGAACGCGGCCACGGCGGCGAGGTACAGCGGCACGCCGGCCATGATCCGCAGGTGCTCGGGCTGCGTGAGGTCGACGGTCATGCGCGCCTCGCCCAGCAGCGGCGCGGCGGCGGCCCACGCGGCGAGCACGCCCACCACGCCCGTGACCAGCGCGGTCACGACGACGACGAGCAGCTGCGCCCCCAGCACGGGCAGCCGCGTGGGGGCGGCGGTGAGGGTCGAGCGGACCTGCCCGGTGCGGTACTCGGCGGTGACGGCGACGACCGCGAGCCCGCACAGCACGAGCTGCGCGAGCATGACGCCCGACGTCACGTACACGGGCCCGACGAGGTACGCGGGGTCGGCCTCGTCGGCGATCGCCGCGACGCTCGTCGTGCGCATCACCGCCATCAGCGGGAGGACGGCGACGGCGAGCGCGAGCGTCCACCACGTCGAGCGCAGCGTCCGCAGCTTGAGGTGCTCGGACCGGACGAGCCGCGCGAACGTCACGGGGTGCACGCGCGGGCGGGGCAGGGCGGTGGCGGTCATCGGGACGCTCCGGGGGTCGTGGGGGTGCCGGGGGCGGCGGCGCGGTACTCGACCTCGCCGCCCGTGAGCTGCAGGTACGCGTCCTCGAGCGACGCCTGCACGGGCGCGAGCTCGTGCAGCACGACGCCGATGCCGGCGGCCGCGGCGGCGAGCGCGGGCGCGTCGGCGCCGCTCACCTCGAGCGTGTCGGCCGCGGTCGACACGACACGCAGCGCGGGGTCGCGGACCAGCGCGGCGGCGAGCCGCGCGGCCTCGGGGGTGCGCACGCGCACGGCCGCGGTGCCGGCCCGCGCGACGACGTCGGCGACGGGTGCGTCGGCGACGACCCGACCACGCCCGACGACCACCAGGTGGTCCGCCGTGAGTGCCATCTCGCTCATGAGGTGCGACGACAGCAGCACGGTCCGCCCCTCGGCGGCGAGCGCGCGCAGCAGCGTCCGCACCCACAGCACGCCCTCGGGGTCGAGGCCGTTGACGGGCTCGTCGAGGACGAGCGTCGCGGGGTCGCCGAGCAGCGCGGCCGCGATCCCGAGCCGCTGGCCCATGCCGAGCGAGAACCGCCCGGCGCGCACGTGCGCGACCGCACCCAGGCCGGCCAGCTCGACGACCTCGTCGACGCGCGCGTCTCCGATGCCGTGCGTCGCGGCGAGCGCCCGCAGGTGCGCGCGCGCCGACCGCCCGGGGTGCACGGCCTTCGCGTCGAGCAGCACGCCGACCTCGCCCAGCGGTGCGCGGTGCCGCGCGTACGGCGCGCCGTTGACGGTGACGCGGCCGCTCGTGGGGCGGTCGAGACCCACGACCATGCGCATGGTCGTGGACTTCCCGGCCCCGTTGGGTCCCAGGAAGCCGGTGACCCGCCCGGGGCGGACGGTGAACGTCATGCCGTCCACGGCGGTGCGCGGTCCGTACCGCTTGGTCAGGTGCTGGGCCTCGATCATGGCTCCTCCTCGTTCGGGTGCCCCGACCGTAGGAAGAGCGGGTGGTGCGCCGGGACGCCCGTGGGGCCGAACCGCGCGGGTGCGGCGGGTACGTCTCAGGGAGGACGGCGGACGACCTCGGGGTGCGGGGCGGCGGTCAGCCCGCGGGGTCGAGCTGCGCCCACAGCGCGTCGGCGTCGGCGCGCAGCGCGGCGACCCGCGCCTCCTCGGCGGCGATCTCCGCGGCCGTCGCCGCGAGCGTCTCGGCGCGGGCGGCGAGCTCGGCCTCGTCGCGCGCGAGCAGCTCCCGGGCGCGGGCGAGGGTCTGCTCGGCGGGCGACGACGGCAGCACGGTCCCGTCGCGCCACGTCCACGACAGCAGCAGCCGGTCGCGCTCGCGGGGTGCCATCGCGGCGATCTGCGTCTCCTGCTGCTCGAGCGCCGCGCGGTAGCTCGCGAGCGCCGCGACGTCGGCGTCGTACCGCTTCTGGTCGAGGACCTGGGTGAGGCCCCGGGCGTCGAGCGCACCCTGCGCGGCCGTGACCTCGGCCGAGACGGCGTCGAGCATGCCCCGGAACCCGGTGTGCACCGCGACGAGAGCCTCGCGGTCGGCGACGTACCGCGCGTACAGCTCCTCGACGCGCGGCCCGAGGCCGCCGGGCCGCCAGACCTGCGTGCCGACGTACGCGAACAGCTCGGTGGGCCGGCTCTCGGGGTAGGGCCCGACGGACCCGGTGAGCTGCTCGTGCAGCGGGTCGTCGGGGTCGAGGCCCGCGACGACGGCCTCGAGCAGGGGCGTGACCTCGGTGCGCTCGGCGACCGCGAGGTCGTCCCACGCGGCGTGCAGCAGCTCGTGCGCCGCGGTCGTGACGACGAACCCGTGCAGTCGCGCGTCGGCGGGCCGGTAGACGACGATCTCCCCGTCCGCGTGCCGCAGGTCGGCGCCGCGCGGCCCGACGTAGCAGCCGACGGCACCGCCCTCGGCGGCCGTCGTGTCGGGGCGGTCGCAGCGCCCCGCGAACGCTGTGGCGTCGAGGAGCTCGGGCTGCGCGCGGTACAGCAGGTCGCGGCCGTGCGCGGTGAGGTGCATGTCGTCGGCGAGCGCGACGACGTCCGGCGCGGGTGCGGGCACGCGCCCGGCGACCACGCCGTCGAGCCAGGGGAGGTCCGCCGAGCGCAGCAGCGCCGGGAGCGGTCCGGTGACGACGACCCACCCGAGCAGCGCGAGCGACACGACCGTGAGGATCCGCTGGCCGAGCGGTCGGCGCGGGCGCGCGCCGGGCGGCGGGGTGCTCGGTGCGGGCGCCCACGCGTGCGGCGGCACCCGCCGGTTCGCGGTCTCGTCGACGACCCACCGCGGCACGCGCCCCGTGGGGGAGCGGGGCAGGTCGTCGGGGGTCACGTGGAGGGGATCGGCTCGTGACGGCGCCGCGTTGAGGCCCACGCGCGTCGGATCGTCGGCCGCCGGCCGTGGCTGCGCTCCCACCTGCGGGTGGCTCCGCGCTTCACCCCGCCCGCACCCGGACGAACCCACCTACCGAGTAGGTACTCAGGACCACGGTCCCGCAGGCGCCCCGAGATCCCGACGGACGATCGACACGTCGTCAACCGCCCCGACGCCGGAGGAGGCCCCCGTGTCCTCGTACCCCCACCTGCTCGCCCCCCTCACGCTCGGCTCGCTCGAGCTGCCCAACCACGTCGTGATGCTCCCCATGGGCACCGAGATGGGCACGCACGAGGGCCTGTTCACCGAGCGGGAGATCGCCTACTACACCGAGCGCGCCGCCGGCGGCGTCGGCCTCGTCATGACCGGCATCTCCGCCGTCTCGCAGGACTACGAGCAGATCAACCCCGGCCTGTGCCGCGTCGACACCGACGACGCGCTCCCCGGCCTCACCGCGCTCGCGGAGTCGATCCACGCGGTCGGTGGGCGCGTGTCGCTGCAGCTCACCGCCGGCCTCGGCCGCAACATCAACGTCGTCGACCCCGAGCGCCTGCCGATCTCGGCGTCCGACAACCCGCACTACGCGCACCCCGAGGTGCT
>NZ_BCRB01000151.1 GCF_001552375.1 Cellulomonas iranensis NBRC 101100 = JCM 18110
CGGGCGTCGACCCGCCAGTGCGCCGGCTCGCCCGGCGTCAGCACGAACTGCGCCGGGTACGGCGCCGAGGACAGCACCAGCCGCCCCGTCGTGCCCGTCTCGGGCACGTCCTGCATGGCCGTCGCGGCCGATCCCGCCCCCAGCACGAGACCGACCACCACGGCCGTCGTCCCCGTCAGCGCGAAGCCCCGTCGCATCGTCGCCCCCTCCCGGTCGTCGCTCGGCCCTGGCGGCCGTCCCGTCACGCGGTCCGGCGGGCCGTGGCCCCCCTCGCACCCACGGCCCGCCGGTCGTCGTCGCGCGGTCGCTCGGGCCACAGGGCCCACGCCACGAGCACGGCGACGAGCAGCACCCCGGCACCGGCCACCGCCGGCTGCCGGACCGTCTCGAGCACGCGCCCGGCGCCCGGCAGCGACGCGACCACGCGGCCCGCGGTCGCGACCCGGTACGGGTCGCGGTCCGTCGTCCGGTTCGCGTCGCCCTGCAGCGTCAGGAGCCGCTCCTGCGGCTGCCCCGGCACGTCGTCGATCGCGACGACGCGGTGGGTGACCCGCGCGCCGTCGCCGCGCGGCACGGTCACGACGTCACCGACCCGCAGGTCGGCCGCCGGGGTCGTGCGGACCACCGCGGCCGTGCCGGCCGGCATGCCCGGCGACATCGACCCGGTGACCAGGACGACGAGCGAGGCCGACAGCGCCCAGGAGGCCACGAGCCACCCGGCCACCAGCACGCCGGGCGCCCCGACGGCCACGAGCGCGACGTCGCGCAGCGACCACCCGGTCCGGGCGTGCCCCGGCGCCCGGTGCAGGGCCCGGTCCTGCCGGTGGGCCGCGGCGGTGCGGTGGTTCCGAGCCCGCACCGCGACGGCTGCGCCGCCGACCTCGCCCGTGGTCACGCCGACTCGCCCGCGAACGCCCAGGCGGGTGCGATCGACCGGCCCATGTAGTCGTCGGCCGTGGTGCCCGGCGCGAGCGGCAGCGGGTCGGGCAGCGTGAGCTCGAAGCAGTAGTACTGCACCGAGCCGGCCGCCGCCGCGAGCGTCTGCGTCGCCGAGCCGCCGGTCGTGCCGAGGTCGCCGTCGGCGATGAGCGTCGGCGCACCCGGTGCGCCCGAGAACGCGGTCGCGTCGCACGTGAACGCCGCGTCGTCGGTGACGACCCGCACGTCGATCGCGTCGAACAGCAGCCCCCCGGGGTCCGTCGCGGTGATGCCCGACGCCGTCACCGCGGCCTGCAGGTCGACGTCGCCCGCGATGGACGTGGGGGACGTGCGCAGCGCGACGGGTGCGTACGTCGTGTCGCCCGGCGTGAACGCGGACGCCGCGGCCGAGAACACCATCTCGCCACCGGGGTTGTCCTCCTCGTCGGTCCACGCGGCCGCGTCCACCGCCGCCGTCGTGTTCTGCTGCACCTCGAACGTCGACGTCGAGACGCCGGGGCCGCCGGCGCCGTCGCCGCCGAACACCCACTCCACGTCGGTCCACGCCGCGAGCGTCGCGACGCCGCCCACGCCCAGGACGGTCCCGGCCGCCGTGAGCGCGAACGCCTTGCGACGTCGCTGCGTGCGCCTGCCCTCGTCGACCACCTTCGTCGTCGTCCCGTGCTTCACCATGTCCCACCCCACCGGTCGTCGGTCCTCTCGGAGCCGTGGGCGGTGCTCCGTCCACGACGTCCTGGACGCTAGGTCCGCACCGGGGGACGAATCGGACGCACCGTGACGGTTCCGTACCTGACGGGCGTACGGAACCGTATGCGCAGGTCCGGCATGGGTGAAGGAACCCAGTAGCGGTCGGTGGTGAGGCCCGCGACTACGTACGGTGGGACGGACGCACCTCCCCCCGGGTGCGTCGGCAGGGGGCAGGGGGGCCAGGGGGACGGCATGACGACGGCACGGCACGACGGCCACGACGGGACGGTGATCGGCGAGGACCGCGACGCGCGCGCGGTGCTCGACGACGCGACGACGGGCCGCGGCGCCCTGTTGGTGGGGCCGCTGGGCTCGGGCAAGACGCACCTCGTGCGGGCGGTCGTGGCGCTCATGCGCGACGCGGGAATGGACCCCCTCGTGCTGCGTGCCGCCGCACCGCTCGCGTCGCTGCCGCAGGGCGTGCTCGACGACGAGGGGGTCGCACGGCTCGACGCCGCGTCGCCCGCGGCACCGCTCGTCGTCGTCGTCGACGACGCCGAGGACCTCGACGACACGACCGCCGACCGCCTCGTGCGGGGCCTCGCGCGCGGCAGCGTGCACCTGGTGCTCGCGATCGCGCCGCGCCGCGACGGCGAGCCGGCGCACGCCGTGGCGGTCCGCGCCCGGCTGGTCGACCTGTGGCTCGCGCACCGGCTGGTGCGGCACGACCTGCGCGAGCCGGAGCGGGCCGACGCCGACGCGCTGGTCGACGCGTTCACCGGCGGGCACCCGCTGGACCGCGCGACCCGGCGCATCCTCATCGCGCGCGCCCGGGGGTCGCGCACCGTGCTGCGCGAGCTCGTCGCCGAGGCGGTGCGCCGCGACCGCGCCGGCGGCGACCCGCTCGAGGTGCCGCTGGACCTCGTCGAGGTGCCGGGCCTGCGCGACGCGCTGACGGCGGAGGCGGGGACGTTCGGGCCGGGCGTGCGGGAGGCGTTGGTCGTGCTGCGGCACCTGCCGGGCCTGCCGTACAGCGAGGCGTGCCTCGTGCTCGGCGCCGAGCGGGTCGACGGCCTGGTGACGCGCCGGCTCGCGATGGTCGACGACGGCTCCCGGCGCGGGCTGCACGTCCGCCGGCTCACCGCGCTGGTCGTCGAGCAGCAGCTCGGCGACGCGGCGGTCGAGGGCGTGCTCGCGGGGGTCGAGCGGTACGTGCTGGAGCGGGCGACGGGCCCGGTGTCGGACGTGCTTGCGTCGTTCGTGGTGGCGCGCGCGTCGGTGCGCTCGCCCGACGAGGGGTGGAACGCCGCGCACCCGTCGACGTGGGCGCGCCTGGTCGTGGGCGCGGCGCGCTACGCGAACGGCACCGGGCGGCACGAGCGGTCGCTCGCGTGGACGACGATGCCGGGCGTGCCCGCCGCCGCGCCCGAGGTGCTGCTCGAGCGCGCGGTCGCGCTGCTCGCGCTGCGCGAGGACGCGCGGGCGCGCGCCGAGCTCGAACGCGTCGAGCCCGAGCGGCTCGGTCCGTCGAGCCTCCTGCGGTACGTGCGCTGCTGGACGGACCTCGTGCGGTGGGTGCCTCCCGACGCGCGCGTCGAGGTGCCGACGTTCCCCGAGCAGGTGCGGGGCGTCGCGCGCGCCGAGCTGGTGCTGCTGCGCGCCGAGCGGGCGGCGCTCACGCTCGACTGGGACCGCGCGCTGATCGCGGCCCGCCACGCGCTCGACGGTGCCGCGCACCCGCGGACGGCGGTGCGCGCGGCCGCGCTCGCGACGTTCGCGGCCGTGGTGCTGGGCGCGCACCCCGAGGCCGAGCGGCTCGCGCGGGAGACGCGCGCCCTGCTGCGCGACCCGGTCGGCGGGCGCACGGTCGGCCTCGGCGACGAGCTGTGGGCGCTGTGCGCGCTCGCGGCCGCCGCGGCCCTGGGCGGTCACCGTCCCGACGACCTCGAGGACTGGGTGGTGGCGTGCACGCTCGCCGCCGGGGTCCGCGGCGGCCCGGCGGAGATCGGGCTCGTCAACGTCGCGTGGGCGTGCCTCGCGTTCGACCGTGGCGACGGTGCCGCGGTCGTCGAGGAGCTCGCGGCGGCGGCCGCGCGCGTGCCCGCCGGCCGGGCCGGGGTGCTGCGGGCGCTGCTGGTCTGCGCGCTCGGGTCGTCCCGCGCGGCGCTCGGGGACGACGCCGGGGCGCGTCGCACGCTCGCGAGGGTGCCGGCGGAGCACCGCGACTTCCCGCTCGTCGACATGGCGGCCCGCGTGGTCGAGGCATGGCCCGCGGCGCGGGACGCGACGCCGGTCGACCTGACACCCGTGCGTGCGGCCGTCGCGGCGGCGCCGCGCCTCGAGCGGATCGTGCAGCGGCTCACGGTGGCGGGCGGGCGTGTGGGGATCGCCCCGGACGCCGACGGCGGCGCGTCGGTGCCGGGCCGCGTCGACGCCGTGCTGTCGGACCGCGAGCTCGAGGTCGCCCTGCTCGTGGGGCAGGGCCTGACGAACCGTGAGGTCGCGGACCGCCTGGTGCTGTCCGTGCGGACCGTCGAGTCGCACGTCTACCACGCGTGCCGCAAGCTCGGGATCCCGTCGCGGCGCGAGCTGGCACGGGTGGTGGTGACCACGGGGGTCGGTCAGCGGGGGTGACGGTGCTGCGGTGCCGTGGCCGCCGGCGCGCACGTCAGCGCGCACGTCAGCGCGTGCGCCGGCCCCCGCCGCCGCGCGGTCGTCCGTCGCCGCGCCCCGGCGTGCGCGGCGTGGGGCGG
>NZ_BCRB01000152.1 GCF_001552375.1 Cellulomonas iranensis NBRC 101100 = JCM 18110
GCGCCAGGGGCGGGCGCTGCGGCGGGGACGGGCGGCGCTGCCGGCGGGCCGGCGGGAGCACCGGGGGAGGGGAACGGCGTCGTCATGCCCTCATCGTGGCGGCCGCGCGGACGGTGCGCGTCGGCCGCGCGACGGGTCCTGCGCTCCGTCCCGCGGCCGAGGCGAGCGACGTCGTGATCCGCCCGGCGGGCGTCAGCGTGCGGCCTTCGCGGCCGCCTTGGCGGCGCGCTTGGTCTCCCGCACGCGCGCGAGCGAGTCGGCGTCGACCACGTCGGCGATCGAGCGCGGGTGGTCGTCGCCGTACGCGCCCGCGGCCTCGCGCCAGCCGGCCGGCTGCACGCCGCGCTGCTTGCCGAGCAGCGCGAGGAAGATGCGGGCCTTCTGGTCGCCGAACCCCGGCAGCGCCTTCAGCCGGCGCAGCACCGTGCGCCCGTCGGGGTCGCCGTCGGTCCACAGCCGCGTGACGTCGCCGTCGTACGCGTCGACGACCTCGCGCGCGACCGCCTGGATGCGCCCGGCCATCGACCCGGGGTAGCGGTGCACGGCCGGGGGCGTCGCGCACAGCGCCGTGAACTCGTCGGGGTCGGCGTCGGCGATGCGCCGCACGTCCCACCCGCCCATGCGGTCGGCGATCTTCGCCGGGCCCGCGAACGCGGTCTCCATCGCGACCTGCTGGTCGAGCAGCATGCCGACCAGCAGCGCGAACGGGTCCGAGTCGAGCAGGCGGTCGGCGGCCTCGTCACCGGTCATCCAGAGCGTCATGCCCCCATGGTCGCGCACGTGCCGCACGACGCGCCCCGGGGGCCCGCGGTCAGGCGCCGGACGGTGTGCCGGGGGACGCGAGGTCGGCCGGCTCGTCGACGTCACGGCGCGCGCCGGACGCCGCGGGGACGTCGAGCGGCACGTGCCCCGCGGCGGCGTGCCGGGTCGACGACCCGGGCCCGAAGCGCGGGTGCGGGCGGTGCGGCCAGGTCGCGGTGAGCATGGTCGTGCCGGTGCCCGCGGCGTCGGGCACGTGCGCGCGCGGCACGTCGGCCGCGCGCCGCAGCACGTCGTCGACCTCGGCGGGCAGGAGGTGCGGCAGGTCGCCGAGCACCACGACGACGTGCGCGCCCGGGGCCGTCGCGCGCACGTGCTCGACGCCCGCGGTGACGGCGGCGTCCAGCCCGGCGGCGGGCACGTCGGGTCGGGCCCCTCCGGCCTCCCGACCGGCGTCCCCACCGGCATCCCCACCGACGTGCGCGCCGTCGGACGCGACCGGCTCGGGCAGCAGCACGACGCGCGGGTCGGCGACGTCGAGCGGCTCGGGCGCGGGGGAGACGACGACCACGCCGGCGATGTCGGACGCTCCGAGCAGCGCCCGCACGGTCGCCGTCGCCATGGTGCGCACGAGCTCGGCGCGCGCGTCGTCGTCGAGGGCGCCGGTCAGCCGGGACTTGCCGTGCCGCGGGTCCTTGACGGGCACCACGGCCCACCACGCGCTCACGGCGCGCGGTCCACCAGCGCGAGCGCGGCGGCCGCGATGTGCGCGGTCGTCGGCACGTCGGTCATGAGGGTCGGCGCAGCGGCGGCGCGCCAGCCCTCGGCGACCAGCGCCGGCACGGCGTCCGCGTCGGCGTCGTCGACGAGCCACGCGTCGAGCACGCCGCCGTCCGCGCGCAGGCCGAGGTGCCGCGCGACCGCGCCCGCCTGCGTCGTGACGCCGATCGCCGCGAGGCACGCGTCGGCCATGCCGCGCACGGGCGCACCGCCGACCACGGGGCTGACGCCCACGACCGGCGCCGCGGTCGCGCGCAGCGCGTCGCGGACCCCGGGGACGCCGAGGATCGTGCCGACCGACACCACCGGGTTCGACGGCGGCAGCACCACGACGTCGGCCTCCGTCAGCGCCTCCAGAACGCCCGGCGCGGGCGTCGCGCGCTCGACTCCGACCTGCACGAACCCGCGCGCCGGCACGGCCGCGCGGTGCCGCACCCACCACTCCTCGAAGTGGATCGTGCCGTCGTCGGTCACGACGTGCGTCTCGACCTCGTCGTCCGACATCGGCAGCAGCCGCACGCCCGGACGCCAGCGCTCGGCGAGCCGCGCCGTCACGCGCGACAGCGGCTCCCCGGCGCGCAGCAACGACGTGCGGGCCAGGTGCGTCGCGAGGTCGAGGTCGCCGAGCGTGAACCACTCCCAGCCCAGCCCGTACGCCGCCAGGTCGGTCGCGGTGCGCGTCGACTCCTCGCGCCGCCCCCAGCCCTGCCCCTCGTGCACCGCACCGCCGAGCGTGTACATCAGCGTGTCGAGGTCCGGGCAGACGCGCACGCCGTGCAGCCACAGGTCGTCGCCCGTGTTGGCGACGACCGTGACCTGCGCGGTCGTGCCGCCCGCGCCGTCCGGCAGCCGGTCGCGCAGCAGCGCCAGCAGCCCGCGCGTGAACCGCGCGCCGCCGACCCCGCCCGAGAGCACCGTGACCTTCATCCGTCGACCCTCATGCGTCGCTCCTCATCCGTCGAACCTCGTGCGACGCCCGTCATCCGTCCTCCGCGGGCCCGTACGCGATGACGGGGCGGCCCGTCACCGGGTGGGTCAGCACGTGCGCGGCCACGCCGTACACGTCGTGCACGAGCGCGGGCGTCAGCACCTCGGCGGGCGGCCCCGCCGCCACCAGCCGCCCGGCCGACAGCACGAGCACGTGCTCGCAGTACGCGGCCGCCAGGTTGAGGTCGTGCAGCGCCGCGACGGTCGTGACGCCCAGGCGCCGCACGAACCCCAGGAGCGCGAGCTGCGCGCTCACGTCGAGGTGGTTGGTCGGCTCGTCGAGCAGCAGCAGCGCGGGCTCCTGCGCGAGGGCGCGCGCGACGTGCACGCGCTGCCGCTCACCGCCCGACAGCGTCGCCCACGCGCGGTCCGCGAGGTGCGCGGCGGTCGCGGCCTCGAGCGCGCGGTCCACCGCGCCGGGGTCGGGGTCCGTGCCCCAGACCGACCGGTAGGGCGTGCGGCCGAGCGCGACGACCTCGCGCACGCTCAGCGGCACGGCCGCGTCCGACGCCTGCTCGAGCAGCGCGACCTGCCGCGCGCGCTCGCGGCGCGGCAGCGTGTGCACGGGCACCGCGGGCCGCGGGTCCGACGCCGCCGGGTCGCTCACGAGCACGGCGCCCGCGTGCGGCTCCAGCAGCCCGGCGACCAGGCGCAGCAGCGTCGTCTTGCCCGCGCCGTTGGGGCCCAGCAGCCCGGTCAGCGCACCCGGCGGGGGCGTCGCGTCGACGCCGTCGACCACCCACCGGCCGCCCAGCCGTGCGCCCGCCCGGGCGATGCTCAGCTCCACGACGCCCCCCGCCCGCGCCGCAGCAGCACCGCGAAGACCGGCACCCCGAGCAGCGCCGTGACGATCCCGACAGGCAGCTCGCGCGGGTCGAACACCGTGCGCGCGAGCGTGTCCGCCCACACCAGCAGCACCGCGCCCGCGAGGCCCGCCACGGGCAGCAGGCGCCGGTGCGCGGGGCCCGTCACGACCGACACCGCGTGCGGCAGCACGAGCCCGACGAACCCGATCGCGCCGGACACCGCGACCATCGCGCCCGTGAGCAGCGCCACCAGCGTCATCGTGACCCAGCGCGTGCGGTACACGTGGACGCCCAGCGCCGCCGCGGCGGTGTCGCCGAACGCGAACGCGTCGAGCCGCCCCGCTCCCGCCAGCACGACCGACCCGACCACCACGAGCGCGCCGCCCGCGATCGCGACCGACGCCCACGTCGCGCCCGCGAGCGACCCCATGAGCCACGACAGGATCTCGCGGTACGAGTCGCCGGTCGCCGTCCAGAACACCACGAACGACGTCGCCGCCGCCGCGAGCTGCGAGATCGCGAGCCCGGCGAGCACCGCACGCGTGGGCGTCAGCGTGCCGCCCGTGCGCGCGAGCGCGAGCGTCGCCGCGAGCGCCGCGAGCGCACCGACGAACGCCGCGACGGGCAGCAGCAGCGCGACCCCCAGCAGCAGCACCGCGACCGCCCCGAGCGACGCACCCGACGACAGCCCCAGCAGGTACGGGTCGGCGAGCGGGTTGCGCGTGAGCGACTGCATGACGGCGCCCGCGACGGCCAGGCCCGCGCCGACCGCGGCGGCGGTGAGCACGCGCGGCAGGCGCAGCTCCCATACGATCGCGTCGTGCAGGCGCGGCACGTCGGGTGCGCGCAGTCCCAGGTGCGCGCCGACCGACCGCACGACCTCGCCCACGCCCAGGTCGGCGGGGCCGATCGTCACGGCGACGAGCACGGTCGCCACGAGCGCCACGGCGCCGACCGCGAGCAGCACCGCGAGCGGCGGCCGCAGCGGCGCCCGCCCGCCCGTGGCGGGGG
>NZ_BCRB01000153.1 GCF_001552375.1 Cellulomonas iranensis NBRC 101100 = JCM 18110
GCCCGGGCCGCCACGGCACCGGGGCCCGCGCCGCGGCCCGGGCCGACGCGCCGACGCGCGCCGGCGCCCGTAGATTCGCCGACGTGAGCGCCGACGACGCGTACGAGCCCGACCCGCGCCGGTGGCGGGCGCTGTCCGTGTGCCTCGCGGTGGGGTTCATGACCCTGCTCGACGTGAGCATCGTCAACGTCGCGCTGCCGTCGGTCCGTGACGCGCTCGGTGCGTCCGAGGCTGCGCTGCAGTGGGTCGTGTCGGGGTACGCGCTGGCGTTCGGGCTCGTGCTCGTCGGCGCGGGCCGGCTCGGCGACGCGTTCGGGCGGCGCGACGTCCTCATCGCCGGGATCGGCGTGTTCGCGCTCGGCAGCCTGCTGGCCGGCACCGCGCAGGACGGCACGTGGCTGGTGGTCGCGCGGCTCGTGCAGGGCGTGGGCGGCGGCATCGTCAACCCGCAGGTGTCCGGGCTCATCCAGCAGCTGTTCCGCGGCGCCGAGCGCGGGCGTGCGTTCGGGCGCCTCGGCACGACCATCGGCATCTCGACCGCCGTCGGGCCGCTGCTCGGCGGCGTGATCCTCGCGGTCGCCGGGCCCGAGCAGGGGTGGCGGTGGGTGTTCCTCGTCAACCTGCCGGTCGCGGTGCTCGCGGTCGTCCTCGCGCTGCGCTACCTCGACCCGCCCGGGCGGCGCGAGCGCGCCGCCGACCTCGACGCGGTCGGTGCCGTCCTGCTGGGCGTCGGCGTGGTCGGCGTGCTGTGGCCGACGGTGTCGCGCGCCTGGGCGCCGGGCGACCTCGCGCTCGCGGCCGCGGGTGTGGTCGCGCTCGTCGGGTTCGTGGCGTGGGAGCACCGCGTGACGGCGCGCGGCCGGACGCCGATGGTGCAGCCGTCGCTGTTCCGCCGGCCCGGCTTCACCCCGGGCGCGCTGCTCGCGCTCACGTACTTCTCGGGGTTCACGGCGATCTTCTTCGTCCTCGCGCTCTTCCTGCAGAACGGGGCGGGTTACTCGCCGCTCGAGGCGGGCGCCGCGATCACGCCGTTCGCGCTCGGCTCGGCGGTGTCGTCCGCCGTCGGCGGGCGGCTGGTCGGCAGCCGCGGGCGGCACGTCGTCGTGGCGGGGCTCGTGCTCGTGCTCGTCGGGGTGACAGCGACCGACGTGCTGCTGGCCGTGCGGGGCGTGTCGCCGGGCATCGCGTGGTGGATCGCGCCGCCGCTGCTCGTCGCGGGCGTCGGCTCGGGGCTGGTCATCGCGCCCAACCAGACCGTGACCCTGTCGCAGGTGCCGGTCGAGCAGGCGGGTGCGGCGGGCGGCGTGCTGCAGACGGGGCAGCGGCTGGGGGCCGCGACCGGGATCGCGGTCGTCGGGAGCCTCTACTTCGCCGGTGCGGCCGGGGGCGACGCGGGCGTCGGCGCCGCGCACGGCCTGCGGGCGACGGTCGCGCTCGTGGCGGTCGCGCTCGCGATCGGCGTCGCCGACCTGGTGCGCTCGGCGCGCCGGGCGCGGACCGGCGCGGACCGTCCGGCGTCGTGACCGGCGACGTGATCGGGCCGGGCGTGGCGGGAGGCGACGCGGCGCGACCCGACACGGCCGTAGGCGCCACCGCCGGGGACGACGAGCCGGCACCGGTGCGGGACGTCGTCCTGCTCGTCGACGCCGCGAACGTCGTCGGCGCGCGGCCCGACGGCTGGTGGCGCGACCGCGCGGGCGCGGCGACGCGCCTGCTCGCGCGGCTGGCGGCGCTGCCGGGGCGCGTCGTCGCGGGGTCGGCGGGGGAGCCGTGGCGGGTCGAGCGGGTCGAGGTGGTGCTGGAGGGGCGCGCGCGCGACGCCGTCCCGCCCGAGGGCGACGGGCTGCACGTGCACCGTGCGCCGCGGGACGGCGACGCCGAGGTCGTCCTGCGCGCCGCGGGGGCCGGCTCGGGGCTCGTGGTGGTGACGGCCGACCGGGGCCTGTGGGCTCGGCTGCCGGGGGTCGCGGCGGTCGGGCCCGGTTGGCTGCACGCGGTGCTCGACGCCGACGTCGACCCCGGTCAGTGACAGGGCAGGTGCCACTTGTCACGACGGTGCGTGACAAGTGTGTCCGCCGGCCTCTAGGGTCGTGACCAGGGGCGGGACCGCCCCTGTGGCGCGCCCGCAGAAGGCCGGGCGCCGACCGAGAGGACGATGACGTGACCGCTCGCACCACCCGGCGTCCCCTGGCCGCCGTGATCCTGGGGCTCGCCCTCACCCTCACCGGGAGCCTGCCCGCGCAGGCCGCCGACCAGCGCGGCCCCGACCCGACCGTCCAGAGCATCGAGGCCGCGCGCGGGCCGTTCGCGACCTCGACATCGCGCGTGTCGTCCCTCGTGTCCGGGTTCGGCGGCGGGACGATCTACTACCCGACCGACACGTCGCAGGGGCGCTTCGGGGGCGTCGTCATCGCCCCCGGGTACACCGCGGGCGAGTCGAGCATCGCGTGGCTCGGCCCGCGCCTGGCGTCGCAGGGCTTCGTGGTCTTCACGATCGACACGCTCACGCGCGTCGACCAGCCCGCGTCGCGCGGGCGCCAGCTGCTCGCCGCGGCCGACTACCTCACGCAGCGCAGCGACGTCGCCGACCGCGTCGACCCCGCCCGCCTCGCCGTCATGGGGCACTCGATGGGCGGCGGCGGGACGCTCGAGGCGGCCAAGAGCCGGCCCGGCCTCAAGGCGATCATCCCGCTGACGCCGTGGAACCTCGACAAGACGTGGCCCGAGATCACGACGCCCACGCTGATCTTCGGCGCGCAGAACGACTCGGTGGCCTCGGTGGTCACGCACGCGCGGCCGTTCTACCAGACCCTGCCGGCGACGACGCCGCGCAGCTACCTCGAGCTGCGCGGCGCGTCGCACTTCGCGCCGAACCTGTCGAACACCACGATCGCGAAGTACTCGATCGCGTGGCTCAAGCGGTTCGTCGACGACGACCAGCGCTACACGCAGTTCCTGTGCCCGGCGCCCGCCGACACGGCGCTGTCCGACGTGCGGACGAGCTGCCCGTTCTGACCGCGCCCGCCCCGGCGGGTCACGCGGCCGTCGCGGCCCGGTACACGAGGCGGCGGTAGAGCGCCTCGGCCGGGCCGCGCCGGCCCGCGGCCTCGAGCGACACCGCGACGACGACGGTCACGAGCCACACGCCGACGCCCCACGCGACGACCTGCGCGCTGCCCATGCCGACGCCGAGCCCGCCGGCCCACGGCGCGAGCGGCAGCACGAACAGCACGGACTGCAGCAGGTAGCACGTGAGCGACCGCGTGCCGACGGCCCGCAGCGCGCGGCCCACCGGACCCAGCGTCGCGAGCGTCAGCCCGCGCGCCGCGACGACCCACCCGACGAGCGCCGCGAACGCGACGCCACCCGCCGCACCCGTGATCAGGTGCAGCGTCCCCGTGCCGAGCACGTCGAGCGCCGACGGGTCTCGCAGGCCCGCGACGGACGACGCGTGCGGCACCGCGCCGAGCACGCTCACCGCGAGCCCGACGACGACGGTGCGGCGCAGCAGCGGCAGGTGGTCGGCGGGCCGCTCGAGGACCTCGCGGCGCGCGGCCCACAGGCCCAGCAGCAGCAGCGGCAGCGCGACGAGCGCGCCGATGGGTGCCGCGACGACGCCCGCCGAGACGCGCGTGAGCACACCCGCGAGCACGGTCTGGTCGACGGGCATGGCGATGGCCTCGCCGCCGTCCCACGACGCGGCCATGACGACCAGGCTCTCCATCGCCCCGTTGACGAGCCCGGCGGCGATCAGGCTCACGCCCGCGACGACCAGGAGCGTGCGGTCGGACGCGCGCACGAGCGTGACCGCGAGCAGCCCGGCGACCCCGTACGCCGTGAGGATGTCGCCGCCGAACAGCAGCAGCACGTGCGCGGCGCCGAACGCCAGCAGCACGCCCGCGCGCCGCAGCAGGTCGGACCGGCACGCGTCCCACGGCACCCACGCGGCGGCGCGGCGGCGGACGACGACGCCGATGCCGTACCCGTAGAGCAGCGCGAACATCGGCATGGTGCGCCGGTCGACGAACAACGACACGACGCCGTCGACCACGCGGTCGAGCGTCGACCCGTCCACGGGCCGCGAGCCGATCCCGACGGCTCCGCCGACGACGTGTGCGGTCGCGTTGGCGATCGCGATGCCCAGCAGCGCGAGCCCGCGCGCGACGTCCGGCGCGACGGCGCGCGCCGACGCCGGGACGGGGCCGACGTGCGCGGGCGGCGCGGCCGGGGCGGACGCTGCGCCAGGGGCGGGCGCTGCGGCGGGG
>NZ_BCRB01000154.1 GCF_001552375.1 Cellulomonas iranensis NBRC 101100 = JCM 18110
CCCCGCCGCGAGCGCCGCACCCGCGGCCGCCCGCACGTCCGCCGCGCGGACCGGCGGCGCGTTCGGCCCGCGGCAGCTGCTCGCGGCGCTCGGCCCGGCCGCGCGCCGCCTCGACCCGCGCCACCAGCTCCGCACGCCCGTGATGTTCGTCGTGTGGGTCGGCGCGCTGGCCTGCACGGTGCTCGCGGTGCTGCACCCGTCGGCGTTCGCGTGGGCCATCGCGGCGTGGCTGTGGGCGACCGTGCTGTTCGCGAACCTCGCCGAGGCCGTCGCCGAGGGCCGCGGCCGCGCGCAGGCCGACTCGCTGCGCCGCACGCGCAGCACGACGGTCGCGCGGCGGCTGCGCGCCGACGGCACCGAGGAGGAGGTCGCGGGCACCGCGCTGGCCGTGGGCGACCTCGTCGTGGTCGAGGCGGGCCAGACGATCCCGGGCGACGGCGACGTCGTCGAGGGCGTCGCATCGGTCGACGAGTCGGCCGTCACGGGCGAGTCCGCACCCGTGATCCGCGAGTCCGGCGGCGACCGGTGCGCCGTCACGGGCGGCACGCGCGTGCTGTCCGACCGCGTGGTCGTGCGCATCACCGCCAAGCCCGGCGAGACGTTCCTCGACCGCATGATCGCGCTGGTCGAGGGCTCGGCCCGGCAGAAGACCCCCAACGAGATCGCGCTCGACCTGCTGCTCGCGGCGCTCACGCTCGTGTTCCTGCTGGCCGTCGTGACGCTGCAGCCCCTGGCCGTGTACTCGGGGCAGCCGCAGCCGCTCGTCGTGCTGGTCGCGCTGCTGGTCTGCCTCATCCCGACGACCATCGGCGCGCTGCTGTCGGCCATCGGCATCGCCGGCATGGACCGGCTCGTGCGGCGCAACGTGCTCGCGCTGTCGGGGCGCGCGGTCGAGGCGGCGGGCGACGTCGACGTGCTGCTGCTCGACAAGACCGGCACCATCACGCTCGGCGACCGGCAGGCCGTCGGGTTCGTGCCCGCCGAGGGCGTCGGGGTCGAGGACCTCGCGCGCGCCGCGCAGCTGTCGTCGCTCGCCGACGAGACCCCCGAGGGCCGGTCGGTCGTCGTGCTCGCCAAGGACGCGCACGGCCTGCGGGGCACCACCGTCGCGGGCGCGACGTTCGTGCCGTTCACGGCGCAGACCCGCATGAGCGGGGTCGACCAGCCGGCCGACGGCGCGACGCCCGCGCGGCAGGTCCGCAAGGGCGCCGCCTCGGCCGTGCTCGCGTGGGTGCGCGAGCACGGCGGGAGCCCCGCGGCGGACGTCGCGCGCGCGGTCGACGAGATCGCGGGATCGGGCGGCACACCGCTCGTCGTCGCCGAGGCGGTGGACGGCGCGCCCGCGCGGGCGCTCGGCGTCGTCCACCTCAAGGACGTCGTCAAGCCCGGCATGCGCGCACGGTTCGACGAGCTGCGTCGCATGGGCATCCGCACCGTGATGATCACGGGCGACAACGCGCTCACCGCGCGCGCGATCGGCGAGGAGGCCGGCGTCGACGACGTGCTCGCCGAGGCCACCCCGGAGGACAAGCTCGCGCTCATCCGCCGCGAGCAGGGCGAGGGGCGGCTCGTCGCGATGACGGGCGACGGCACCAACGACGCGCCCGCGCTCGCGCAGGCCGACGTGGGCGTCGCGATGAACACCGGCACGTCCGCCGCCAAGGAGGCCGGGAACATGGTCGACCTCGACTCGGACCCGACCAAGCTCATCGAGATCGTCGCGATCGGCAAGCAGCTGCTCATCACGCGCGGCGCGCTCACCACGTTCTCGCTGGCCAACGACGTCGCGAAGTACTTCGCGATCCTCCCGGCGATGTTCGCGGCCCTGTACCCGCAGCTCGACGCGCTCAACGTCATGCGGCTGCACTCGCCGCAGTCCGCGGTGCTCTCGGCCGTCGTGTTCAACGCGCTCGTGATCGTCGCGCTCGTGCCCGTCGCGCTGCGCGGCGTGCGGTACCGGCCCGCCGCGGCCGGCGCCCTGCTGCGCCGCAACCTGCTGGTCTACGGCGTCGGCGGCCTCGTCGCGCCGTTCGTGGGCATCAAGCTGATCGACCTCGTCGTCGCGCTGCTGCCCGGGTTCTGAAGGAGACCGACGTGACCGCGTTCGCCCGGCAGGCCCTCGGCGGCCTGCGCCTGCTCCTGGCCCTCACGCTGCTGCTCGGCGTCGCGTACCCGACGGCCGTGTGGGCCGTGGGTCGCCTCGTCCCGGACCGCGCCGACGGGTCGCCCCTGGTCGTCGACGGGCAGGTGCGCGGCTCGCGCCTGGTCGGCCAGGCGTTCGACGGCCCCGGCTGGTTCCTGCCCCGGCCGTCCGCGGCGGGCGACGGGTACGACGCGCTCGCGTCGGGCGCGTCGAACCTCGGCCCGCAGAACCCCGACCTGCTCGCGACGGTCGAGCGGCGACGCACCGAGGTCGCCGCGCGCGAGGGCGTCTCCCCCGCCGCCGTCCCGGCCGACGCGGTGACGGCGTCCGCGTCGGGGCTCGACCCCGACATCAGCCCCGCGTACGCGGCGCTGCAGGTGCCGCGCGTCGCGCGCGAGCGCGGCCTGCCCGAGGTGCGGGTGCGGGTGCTCGTCGCGGACGCGACGTCCGGTCGCGACCTCGGGTTCCTCGGCGAGCCGCGCGTCGACGTCGTCACGTTGAACGCCGCGGTCGCCGCCGCGGCGGGATGATCGGTCCCGTGGACGACGTGCGGCGCGGCCGCCTGCGGGTGTACCTGGGCGCGGCGCCCGGGGTCGGCAAGACGTACGCGATGCTCGACGAGGCGCGGCGCCGGGCCGAGCGCGGCACCGACGTGGTCGTCGCGCTCGTCGAGACGCACGGCCGCGCGGGCACCGCCGCGCTGCTCGACGGCCTCGAGGTGGTGCCGCGCCGCACGGTCGAGCACCGCGGCACCACGCTGACCGACCTCGACGTCGACGCCGTGCTCGCGCGGCACCCCGAGATCGCGCTGGTCGACGAGCTCGCGCACACCAACGCGCCCGGCGGCCGGCACGCCAAGCGGTGGGAGGACGTCGAGGACCTGCTCGCCGCGGGCATCGACGTCGTCACGACCGTCAACGTGCAGCACCTGGAGTCGCTCAACGACGTCGCGCGCGCCATCACGGGCGTCCGCCAGCAGGAGACCGTGCCCGACGCGGTGGTGCGCCGCGCCGACCAGATCGAGCTGGTCGACATGAGCCCCGAGGCGCTGCGGCGCCGCCTCGCGCACGGCAACGTGTACGCCGCCGAGACCGTCGACGCCGCGCTCACGCAGTACTTCCGGGTCGGCAACCTCACGGCCCTGCGCGAGCTCGCGCTGCTGTGGACCGCCGACCGCGTCGACGACGCGCTCGAGGCGTACCGGACCGCGCACGGCATCAGCGACCCGTGGCCCGCGCGCGAGCGCGTCGTCGTCGCCGTCACCGGCGGGCCCGAGACCGAGACGCTGCTGCGGCGCGGCGCGCGGATCGCCGCGCAGTCCGCCGGCGGGCAGCTGCTCGCGGTGCACGTGCTGCGCGGCGACGGCCTGCGCGGCGCGCCGCCCGACGCGCTGGCCCGGCAGCGCCTGCTGGTCGAGCAGCTCGGCGGCACGTGGCACACGGTCGTCGCCGACGACGTCGCGGCCGCCGTCCTGGAGGTCGCGCGCGGCGTCAACGCGAGCCGCATCGTGCTCGGCGTGACGCGGCGCTCGCGGCTCGCGCAGGCGCTGTCGCCCGGGGTCGGCACCGAGGTGATCCGCGACGCCGGGGACATCGACGTGCTCGTCGTGACGCACCCGCACGCGGGCGGCCGGCGGTTCCGGCGCCCGCCGCGCCG
>NZ_BCRB01000155.1 GCF_001552375.1 Cellulomonas iranensis NBRC 101100 = JCM 18110
CCGCGGCACGCGCCGCGCGGGGGCGGGCGGCGCCGTCCGCCGCGCCGGATCCCGGACGGGGCGCGACGAGCGCCCGGTGCACGACCACGTACTCCGGGCCGTCGTTCTACACGTCCGTCCCCACCGAGGGGGGCGACGGGTCCAACGGCCGCCTGCCGGCGTCCGCGCTGACGGCGGTCTCGTGGACCGCGGACTCCCGCGGCACGCCGTTCTACCTGCGGTCCGACGCCGCCGCCGCGCTCGAGCGGCTCAACGCCGCGTTCCGCGCGGCCCTCGGCCACGACCTCGCGCTCGACCTCACCTACCGCGACCTCGACACGCAGGTCGCGATGCGCGCCGCGCTGGGCTCGGTGGCGGCCGTGCCCGGGACGTCGTCGCACGGCACGGGGCTGGCGATCGACGTCCCCGAGCTGCCGTGCGACTACGGCTGGGACTCGGCCGCGCGGGCGTGGCTCGTCGCGCACGGCCCGGCGTACGGCTGGGTGTCGCCGGCGTGGGCGCGCCAGGCCGGGTCGAACCCCGAGTACTGGCACTACGAGTACCGCGGCTGACGCGGGCCGCGGTCAGCGGTCGGTCGCGGGGCCGTCCGCCGCCGGGTCCGGGCGGCCGCCCGCCGCGCCGTCGTCGGCCGGCCGGACCGCGGCGCTGCCGGACGGCACGGTCACCCACGCGACCACGGCGCCGGCGACCAGGAGCCCGGCGCACACGAGCATCGCCGTGCGGTGGGCCGGTGCGAGGCGCGCCGCGTCGGTGAGGGACGCGCCGACGCCCGCGACGAGCGGGAGCACGGCGACCGCGAGCAGGCTCGCGACCCGCGCGACCGCGTTGTTGACGCCGCTCGCGACGCCGGCCAGGTGGTCGGGGGCCGCGGCCAGCGCGGTCGTCGTCAGCGGTGCGACCGTCATCACGAGTCCCACGCCCTGCAGCAGCACGCCCGGCAGCACGTGCGTGACGTACGGAGCCGAGGGGCCGATGCCGGCGAGGAGCGCCGTGCCCGCGCCGGCGACGAGCGGGCCGACGGTCATCGGGACGCGGGGGCCGACCCGCACCCCCCACGCGCCCGCGCGGGGGGAGAACGCCAGCAGCAGCAGCGTCACCGGCAGCTGCGCAACCCCGGCGGCGAGCGGCGGGTACCCCGCCACGACCTGCAGCGTCACGACGAGGAAGAACCCGACGCCGCTGAGCGCGGCGTACACGAGGAACGTCGCGACGTTGACGCCGGCGAACGGGCGCCACCGGAACAGGCGCGGCGGGACCAGCGGCGCGCGCGTGCGCGACTCGACCCGCAGGAACGCCGTCAGCGCGACGGCGCCGACCGCGAGCGCCGCGACCACGACGGCGCGCGACGCGCCCGGCTCGGACCACACCGTGAACCCGTAGGTGAGCCCCGCGAGCCCGAGGGCCCCGAGCGCGGTCCCGGCGACGTCGACGCGCGCCTGCGCGCCCGGGTCGGCGGACTCGGGCACGTGCCGCAGCGCGACCGCGACGACGAGCGCGGCGAGCGGCACGTTGATGCCGAACACCCAGCGCCAGTCCGCGACCTGCACGACCCACCCGCCGAGGAACGGCGCCGCGGCGCCCGCGAGCCCGCCGAGCTCCGACCACGCGCCGATCGCGCGGCCGCGGTCGTCGCCCGCGAACGTCGACTGCAGGATCGCGAGCGAGCCGGGCGTCAGGAGCGCACCGCCGACGCCCTGCAGCACGCGTGCCGCGACCAGCACCCCGACCGTGGGGGCGAGCGCGCACGCGACGGACGCGACCGCGAACCACACGACCCCCACCAGGAACACGCGCCGCCGCCCCAGCCGGTCGCCGAGCGCGCCGCCGAGCAGCAGGAACGCCGCGAGCGTCAGCGCGTACCCGTTGACGGTCCACTGCAGGTCGGCCGTCGTCGCCTCGAGGTCCTCGGCGATGCGCGGCAGCGCGATCGTGACGACGGTCGCGTCGATGAACGCGAGGGCCGACCCGAGCACGGTGGCGAGCAGCACCCACCGGCCCGCGGCGGAGCGGTACGCGACGGTCCCGGTCACGGCCGGGACGCCCGGGGCGCGGTCATCGCGGCCGGTCGCGGTCCTTGCTCGGCTGCACGCGCTTGGGCTCGCCGGGCATCTTGGGGTACTCGGGCGGGTAGGGCAGGTCGCCGTGGCCGTCGTCGCGCTCCTGGCGGTCGGCGAGCTCGAGCAGCGAGTCGATCCGGTACCGCGGCGCCGCGTGCGCGACGAGCGGCGCGAACAGGTCGCCGACGTCGGCGAACCGCGCGGGCATCGTGGTGACGTCGAAGTCGTCGGGGTGCGCGTCGGCGACTTCGTCCCACGTGAGGGGCGCCGAGACGGTCGCGCGGGGGTTGGAGCGGATCGAGTACGCCGACGCGATCGTGCGGTCGCGCGCCATCTGGTTGTAGTCGACGAAGATCTTGCGGCCCCGCTCCTCCTTCCACCACCTCATGGTCACCTGCTCGGGCAGCCGGCGTTCGAGCTCGCGGCCGAACGCGATCGTGGCGCGGCGCGCCTCGACGAACGTCCACGCGGGCTCGATCGGCACGAACACGTGGAGCCCGCGACCCCCCGACGTCTTGGGCGTGCCCTCGAGTCCGTGCTCGGCGAGCAGCTCGCGCACGTGCGGCGCGACCCGGGCGGCGTCGGCGAAGTCGGTGCCGGGCTGCGGGTCGAGGTCGATGCGCACCTGGTCGGGCCGGTCGACGTCGTCCCGCACGACCGGCCACGGGTGGAACGTCAGCGTGCCGAGGTTCGCGGCCCACGCGACGACCGCGAGCTCGGTCGGGGCGACCTCGTCGGCGGTGCGACCCGACGGGAACGCGATGCGTGACGTCTCGACGTAGCCGGGCGCGCCCTGCGGCACACGCTTCTGGTAGAACGCGTCGCCCGACGAGTCCTGCCGGGTCGCCATCCGGGCGCCCTCGAACACGCCCTTGGGCCACCGCTCAAGCGTCGTCGGGCGGTCCAGCAGCGCGCCGAGGACGCCGTCGCCCACGGCGAGGAAGTACTCGACGACGTCGAGCTTGGTGATCCCGCGGTCGGGGAACACGACGCGGTCGGGGCTGCTGACGCGCACGGTGCGGCCGCGCACCTCGAGCTCCACCGCCGGGGTCTGTGCCATGGCTCACACGGTAGGGCCGGTCGCCGACACCCGCCCCTCGCGCGCGGCGGCCGTGCCGAGCAGGCCGCGGCGGTGCGCGATCGCGACGGCCTCGGTGCGCCCCGACGCCCCGAGCTTCGCGAGCACGTTCGACACGTGCACCGACACGGTCTTGCCGGAGATGAACAGCCGCTCGCCGACCAGCCGGTTCGACAGCCCCTGCGCGACCAGCGTCAGCACCTCGGACTCGCGGGCGGTGAGCACGTCGCCGCCCGGCGCGGCCGGCGCCCCGCCGAGCCGGGCGCGGCGCACCAGGTCGGCGACGGCCTCCGCCAGCGGTGCGGCCCCCATGGCGTGCGCCTCGGCGAGCGCGGCCTGCGCCTCGGTGGCCGCCGCGCCGCGGTCGCCGCGCGCCACGAGGGCCTCCGCGAGGCGCCGCCGGACGCGCGCCGTCTCGTACCGGTGCCCGTACGCCAGCTCCGCGAGCGCCGCGCGCCACGCCTCGACGTCGGCCCGGCCCGCGGCGCGCGCGTGCTCGG
>NZ_BCRB01000156.1 GCF_001552375.1 Cellulomonas iranensis NBRC 101100 = JCM 18110
CAGCCCGCCCCCACCCGACCCCCACGCCCCCTGACCGCGAGAGCGCAATCCAGTCCCCGCAGACAACTGGATCGCACGCTCACGACACCTCCCAGTGCCCGCCGACAACTCGATCGCACTCTCACGACCGCGGTTGGTGATCCTGCCGCAGCCCGCACCCCCTGACCTTGAGAGTGCATTTCCGTCCCCGCAAGCGACTGGATCGCACTCTCACGGTCCGGGGGTGAGGGGTCAACGCGGAGTGGGGGAGCATGGAGAGGACGACGGACGGCGTTCGTCCCGACGCGCACCGCAGACCTGGAGGCCCCGTGGACGCCTTGCCCACCGACCCCGAGCCCACCGACACCCGGCCGACCGACGCCGCTCCCACCGACGCCGTGCTGGACCGCGCCGCGGGTGCCGTGATCGGCTCGGCGGCGGGCGACGCGCTCGGTGCAGGCTACGAGTTCGGCCCGCCGCTGCCCGACGACGCCCGCGTGGGCATGGTCGGCGGTGGCACGTTCGCGTGGGCGCCCGGCGAGTGGACGGACGACACGTCGATGGCCGTCGCGGTGCTGCGCGCGCTCGCCGCGGGCGAGCCGCTCGACGACGACCGCACGCTCGACGGCGTCGTCGACGCGTGGTGCGGGTGGGCGGTCGACGCGAAGGACGTCGGGAACCAGACGCGCGCCGTGCTCGGGGGGCTCGCGCCCCGCACGGCCGCCGCGGCGAGGCGCTCGGCGCGCGCGTTCCACGACACGTACCGGCGGTCGGGCGGCAACGGGTCGCTCATGCGCACCGGACCCGTCGCGCTGGCGTACCTGGGTGACGGCCGCGAGGGCGACCTGGCCCGCGCGGCGCGCGCGGTGTCGGATCTCACGCATGCCGAGGACGACGCCGGGGACGCGTGCGTGCTGTGGTCGCTCGCGGTGCGGCACGCGATCCGGACGGGCGTGGCGGACGTCCGCGTCGGGCTGCCGTGGCTGCCCGCGACGCGACGCGACCCGTGGGCGGCGCGGATCGCCGACGCCGAGGTCAGCCGCCCGCGGGACTTCGACCGCAACGGGTGGGTCGTCGAGGCGCTGCAGGCCGCGTGGTCGGCGATCACGCACGGCACGACGCTGGTCGACGTGCTCGAGCGGGCCGTGCGCGGCGGCCGCGACACCGACACTGTCGCCGCGATCGCGGGCGCGCTGGTCGGCGCACGCGACGGTGCGTCGGCCGTGCCCGCCGCGTGGCGGGACGTGCTGCACGGGTGGCCGGGCCTGGACGCCGCGGCCCTCACCGACCTCGCCGCGCGCGCGGTCCGCCGCTGACCGCGCCCACCGGCAACACCCCGCGACGCACACCGCACACCCGCACCGCGCCCGCGGCCGCGGCTCGGCAGGACCCTGCGCCCGGAGCGCGGTACTCACCGACCGAGCGCGGTACTCGTTGGTACCGCACTCGCGGCGTCTCTACCGCGGTCGGCGTGCTCGTACCGCGCTCGGCGGGACGTCCCCGCCCGGCCGGCCCAGACGCAGGACGCACCGGACGCGGAGCGCACCGAACGCGCCGAGCGCGGTAGACGTGCGCCGAGCGCGGTACCCGTTCGTACCGCGCTCGGGACACGTCTGCCGCAGTCGGCGACCTCGTACAGCGCTCGGGGTGCTCGTACCGCGCTCGGGCCGTCACCACCTGGCGGCTCCGAGCGAGTGCACACCGGGAGCACCGACACGCGCCGAGCGCGGTAGACGTGCGCCGAGCGCGGTACTCGTTCGTACCGCGCTCGCGACGTCTCTGCCGCGGTCGGCGTGCTTGTGCCGCACTCGGCGGGACATGCCCGCCTGGCCGACCCAGACGCAGGACGCACCGGACGCGGAGAGCACCGGACGCGCCGAGCGCGGTAGACGTGCGCCGAGCGCGGTACTCGTTGGTACCGCGCTCGGCGCGTCTCTACCGCGGTCGGCGAGCTTCTGCCGCGCTCGGACGGCTTCCGGCACGGTCGGCGAGCGGGTGCCGCGGCCGGCGAGCGGGGTGCCACGGTGGGCTCGCGAGTGCACGTGAGCGCGCGGGTGCCGCGGTCGGCGCGTGGGTGCGCACTCGCGCCCGGCCGTCGTCGCGCACGCGCTCGGGGAGAGACGCGTGCGCGACGACGGGCGGGGGTCAGATCGCGGCGCCGACCAGGAAGCCGCCGTTGATGGCCTCGCCGACCTTCGCGGGGCTCACGCAGTCGCCGACGGTGCGCACGGTGCGGCCGGCCGCGGTGAGCTGCTCGGCCAGCGTCGTCGCGGGACGCACGCCGAACGCGGTGACGACCGTGTCGGCGTCGACCCGCACGTCGCCCTCGGGGCCGCGCGCGACGACGCCCCCCTCGTCGACCGACAGCACGGTGTGACCGGTGAGCGTGCGGACGCCCGCGGCGGCCAGGTCGCGCAGCAGCGTGATGCGGTTGATGACGATGAGGTCGCGCGCGATCTCGTCGGTCATCTCGACGATCGTGACCTCGCGGCCGGCCTGCGCGAGCTCGAGCGCCAGGTCGGCGCCCGAGAGCCCGCCGCCGGCGACGACGACGCGCCGCCCCAGGTCGGCGCCGAGGTGCGCCTCGATGACGCCCACGACGTTCGGGCCGTCGATGCCGGGGATCGTGCCGGGCACGAGCGGCGTGGAGCCGGTGGCGAGCACGATCTCGTCGGCGCCGGCGAGCTCCGGGGAGTCCGCGGTGATCTCGACGCCGAGGTGCACGGTGACGGGCAGGCGGGCGATCTGCCGCTCCCACCAGCCGATCATCGCGTGCAGCTCCTTCTTGAAGTCCGGCGTCGCGGCCGGGCGCAGCACGCCGCCCAGCGCGGCGTCGCGCTCGTAGACGTCGACGCGGTGGCCGCGCTCGGCGGCGACGCGCGCGGCCTCGAGCCCGGCGGGCCCGCCGCCCACGACGACGACGTGCTTGGGGGTCTGCGCCGGGGTGAGCACGCGCTCGCGCTCGAACCCGACCTGTGCGTTGACCGAGCAGCCGATCGGCAGCGCGAAGAACGCGTTGCCGACGCACATCGCGTTGCAGCGGATGCAGGGGCGGATGTCCTCGCGGCGGCCGTCGGCGAGCTTGGCGCACCACTGCGGGTCGGCGATGAGGCCGCGACCGACGCCCGCGACGTCGGCGTGGCCGGCGGCGAGCACCTGCTCGGCGGTGTCGGGGTCGAGGTTGCCGCACGCGACGACGGGGATGTCGACGACCTCCTTGAGGGCCTGCGCGGCGGGGACCATGCAGCCGTCGCCCAGGTAGTACGGCGGGAAGACGTAGTCCATGGCCTCGTACGACCCGTCGTCGGCGAGGATGAAGTCGAGGCCGGCCGCGGCGAGCACGACGGCGATGCGCTGCGACTCCTCGCGCGTGCGGCCGCCGGGGAACTTGTGGTCGACCGACAGGCGGAAGCTCACGGGCAGGCCGGGGGCGGCGGCCTTGACGGCCTGGATGATCTCGACGGCGAACCGGCAGCGGTTCTCGACCGAGCCGCCGTACTGGTCGTCGCGGCGGTTCCACACGGGGCTCATGAACTGGTCGATGAGGTAGCCGGTGTGGCCGTGGATGTCGATCGCGTCGATCCCGGCGGCCTTGGCGCGCGCGGCGGCCTCGCCGAAGCGGCGGACGATCGTGGCGATCTCGTCGACCTCGAG
>NZ_BCRB01000157.1 GCF_001552375.1 Cellulomonas iranensis NBRC 101100 = JCM 18110
GGGGTCGCCGCGGGCGCGGGCGCACCGCCGGCCGGCCGCGCCGACGTGGCCCGGGCGGCGGGTCCGCGGCGTGCGGCGGACAGCGCGAGGATGCGCGGCACGAGCTCGTGCGCGACCTGGTCGAGCGACTGCTGCACGCTGCCCACGTTCGCGGGCTTCGTGACGTAGTCGGTCGCGCCCGCGGCGAGCGCGTCGAGCGTCGCGTGCGCACCCCGCTCGGTCAGCGTCGAGAACATGATGATCGGCTGGGTGTGGCCGGACGCGCGCAGCGCGCGGACGGCCTCGATGCCGTCCATCTCCGGCATCTCGACGTCCATCGTGATGACGTCCGGCGCGAGCTGCGCGACCTTGGCCTGGGCGATGCGGCCGTTGGCCGCGACCCCCACGACGTCGATCGCCGGCTCGCGCGACAGCGCGTCGGTGACCAGGCGGCGGATGACGACCGAGTCGTCGACCACCAGCACCCGGGTGCGTGCCACGCGCGGCTCCTGTCTGTCGTGCCGCCGGCTGCTCCCGGCGACGTCCCCTCCCATCGGCCGGTCGGGGCGCGGGGTGAGCCGTCCGGGAGGTGAGGTCGGCCGCGGGCCGGGGTGAGGTCGCGCGCGCGGGGTCACGCGCCGGGTCGTGGTGCGCGTCGGCCCCGCCGCGCGGGACGCGGGGCGGGGCCGACGGGACGACGCGGGGACGTCAGTACGTGAACGCGGCCGTGCGCTCGCGCAGGTCCTCCGACATCTGCGCGAGCTCGGAGACCGACGTCTCGACCTGCACGAGCGCCGACGAGGACGACGACGCGACCTGCGCGACCTCGGAGACGGCCGTGCGGATCTGCGCCGACCCGGACGCGACGTCGGACATGCCGCGCGCCATCTCGGTGGTCGTCGCGGTCTGCTCCTCGACGGCCGACGCGATGGACGTCTGGTAGTCGTTGATCGAGCGCACGATGCCCTCGATCTGGCCGATCGCCTCGACGGCGCCGGCGGTGTCGCCCTGGATGGCCTCGACGCGGCGCGCGATGTCCTCGGTCGCCTTCGCGGTCTCCTGCGCGAGCTCCTTGACCTCGCCCGCGACCACCGCGAACCCCTTGCCGGCCTCGCCGGCGCGGGCCGCCTCGATCGTCGCGTTGAGCGCGAGCAGGTTGGTCTGCTCGGCGATCTGCGTGATGAGCTTGACGACGTTGCCGATCTCCTGGCTCGACTCGCCGAGCCGCTGCACGGTGACCCCGGCCTCGTCGGCGGCCGCGGTCGCGGCCTGCGCGACCTTGGCGGCCTCGGCCGCGTTCTGCGCGATCTCGCGGATCGAGGCGCCCATCTGCTCGGCGCCGGCCGACACGGACTGCACGTGCTGGTCGACGTCCCCCGCGGCGCCCGCGGCGACCCCGGCCTGCGCGCTGGTCTCCTGCGCCCCGGTCGCGACCTGCCGCGACGCGGCCGACAGCTGCTCGGCCGCCGCGGCGACCGTGCCGGACGCCTCGGCGACGCCCGCCATCGTGGTGCGCAGGTTGTGCTGCGCCTCGCCGAGCGCGAGCGCCATGCGCCCGAGCTCGTCGCCCACCACGACCTGCGGCGTCACCGTGAGGTCGCCGCGCGCGAGGGCCTCGATCGAGGCGACCATGGTGCGGACCGACGCCGCGACGCGGCGCATGAGCCCGGTCGTCACGACGACCGCGACGAGCGCGGCGACGACGAACGCGACGCCCAGCGCGAGGATCGTCACGCGGATCTCGCCGGCGCTCCGCGCGAGGATCGCGTCGACGCCCGCACGGACCTGCCCCTCGGCGAGCCCGAGCGCGCGCCCGGCCCAGTCGGGGTCGGCCGCGACGTCCGCGGCGACCGCGACCTCGAAGCCCGCCGTGTCACCGGCCTTCACGAGCGGCAGCAGCGTGCCGTCGCGGTACGCGACCCACGCGTCCCAGCGCGTGCGGAAGTCCTGCCACTGCGGCGTGTCCGACAGGTCGTAGCCCTCGACGACGTCGACGCGCGACGCGACGTCGGCGTCGACCCACGCGACCGTCGTGAGCAGCTGGTCGCGCGTGGCCGGGTCGGCCGCGGCCGCGCGCCGCACCAGCAGGTGGCTGCGCTGCTGCTGCACCTGGATCTCGGCCATCGACGACTGGAGCTCGTTGGTGAGGTCGGCCATCTCCTCGAGGTGCGCACCGGCGCGCTGCAGGACCACGGCGCCGGCGCCGCCGACGACCGCGAACGCGATGCCGACGAACAGCAGCAGCGCGACGATCTTGGTGCGCAGGGGGCGGTTCCAGAACCAGCCGCCGTGCGTGGTGCGTGCGTCGCGGGTCATCGTCCGATCTCCTGCGCCGTGTAGTAGCCGCCGTCGACGAGCACGCGCTCGACGTTGTCCTGGGTGACGAGCTGGGGGGTCAGCAGGTACGACGGGACGACGCGCACGCCGTTGTCGTACGTGGCGGTGTCGTTGACCTCGGGCTGCTCGCCCGCGAGCAGCGCCCGCACCATGCCGACCGTGACCTCGGCGAGCTGCCGGGTGTCCTTGTAGACGGTCGAGAACTGCTCGCCGCTCGCGACGAGGCGCGCGGAGTCGACCTCGGCGTCCTGGCCCGTGACGACGGGCTGCGTGGCCTGCGCGGTGCGGGTCGCGTCGAGCACGGCCCGCGAGATGCCGTCGTAGGGCGACAGCACGCCGTCGAGCCGGCGACCGTCGGCGTAGGCCGCGAGCAGCGTGGGCATGCGGTCGGCCGCGACCTTCGCGTCCCACGCCTGCGTCGCGGCCTCGGCGAACGTCGTCTGGCCGGAGCCCACGACGAGCACGCCGGAGTCGAGGTACGGCTGGAGGACCTGCATCGCGCCGTCCCAGAAGAAGGTCGCGTTGTTGTCGTCCGGCGAGCCGGCGAACAGCTCGACGAGGTAGGGCCCGGTCGCGCCGGTGGGCTCGCCGGCGGCGTCGAGCACGCCGAGGCCCTGCAGCAGCGACGTGCCCTGGAGGACGCCGACGCGCGCGTTGTCGAACGACGCGTAGTAGGCGACGTCGCCCGAGTCGCGGATCAGCCGGTCGTACGCGATGACGGGCACGTCGGCGTCGCCCGCGTCGGCGAGCACGCCGGTCAGGGCCGTGCCGTCGACCGACCCGACGACGAGCGCGTCCGCCCCGGCGGCGAGCATGGCCTCGAGCTGCTCGACCTGGGCCGCCGGGTCGTTCTCGGCGAACTCGAGCCGGACGTCGTAGCCGAGGGACACGAGCTGCGCCTCGAGGTTGTCGGCGTCGTCGATCCAGCGGTCGGAGGTCGTGGTCGGCATCGCGATTCCGACCAGCGGCCGGTCGTCGGGCCCGCCCGTGACGGAGCCGCAGGCGGTCATCACCAGCAGCGGCACGGCCGCCAGCGCGGCCGCGCGGAACGCTCGTCGCATCCTGTCCCCCTTCATGGGTGCGCCCGGCCGGTCGTCCGTGACCGGCCTCTTCCTCCGTCCATCGGCGCGGGGCGCGCACATCTGAGCGCCCCGCGCTGACAGCCCGGTAGGCGACGGCGTCGCCCACCGCGCGGGCGACGGCGTCGGGGGTGACTGGATCGCGCTCTCGCGACCGGGGT
>NZ_BCRB01000158.1 GCF_001552375.1 Cellulomonas iranensis NBRC 101100 = JCM 18110
CGTGCCGCCGCCCGTGGCCCCGCCCGCCTCGACGGGTCCGCCGATCGCGGCGGGGGCCGGGGGCACCGGCGCGCCGCCGCCGGACGCGCCGCCCGAGCCGCCGGAGATCCGCCCGGCGACCTCGTCGGCGACGGCCGCACCGATGCGCTCGCCGAACGTGCCGCCGCCGACCGCGTGGCCGACGGCCCCGCCGACGACGCCGCCGACGACCTGGCCGAGCGTGCCGCCCGGGTCCTTGACGATGCCGGTCGCGATCGAGCCCGCGGAGACACCGGTGCTGCCGGCACCGGTCGCACCGCCGCCGGGCTCGGTGCGGGCCACGGGTGCGGTGGGCGTCGTGACGCCCGCTCCCCCGCCGCCGGCGCCGTTGACGTGCACCGTGATCGAGCCGATCGACACCGGCACGACGACCTGCGCACCGGCACCGGCCGCACCGCCGCCGGGCTGCGAGGGCCGCACCGCCGGGTCGGGCGCCGCGAGCACGGGCGCGTTCACGGTCGAGGCCTTCGGCAGCTGCACGGGCGTGAACCGCGCGTCGGGGATGTGCACGGTCGGGGTGTCCGCGCTCGTGTCCTTCTGCGTCTGCGAGACCAGCGCGAGCACCTGGGCGAAGCCGCGCAGGTACTTGGCGACGGTCTGGACCCACGGGATGACCACGGCGCGCAGGTAGCGGGCGAACGCGGCCGCCCAGCCGGTCCACGACATCGCCTCGAGCGCCGCGGCGAGCACGCGCAGCGCGGTGACGACGTCGTCGGCGAACTCGGCCGCGTCGGTCATGGTCCGCACGATGCGGTCGAGCCCGTCGACGTCGGACCCGCGGAACGTGCCGCTCTGCTGGAGCTGGGTCATCGGGTGCCTCCTGCGGTGGGCCGGACGGTCCGGCGGGGCTGCTGCGGGTGGGTCGTGCGAGGCGCTGCGGTGCGCCGGGGTGCGGGGCGTCGGCGCTGTCTCGACGCTAGGGAGCGGGCGGGCGGCCCGGCCAGCGTCGGCGGGGTGGAAGGTTCCGCCGCGCGGCCGGTCAGCGGCTCGCGTCCTCCTGCATCTGGGCACGCCGGTCGAGCTCGACCGCGTTGGTGCGGATGTTCTCGGCGGCGGCCTGCAACTCGGGGCGCAGCGCGCCGTCCCACTCGCCGAGGAACCGCTGCGCGCCCGGCCCGGACCACTGGACCTGGCTCAGCAGCGAGCCGATCTGCCCGACGATGCGGTCGAGGTCGCCCGCACCCGTCTGCATCGCGCGGGCCTGCTGGCGGCTGTACTGCGGGTCGATGCCGTGGAAGGTGCTCTTGTCGTACATGGCGTGCTCCTCGCGTCGTCGGGCCGGTGCCCGGCACGCTAGGCAGCGCGCGGGCGCTCAGGACAGGGCGCCGGGGGTGGAACCTTCCGGGTTGAGGCCCGCGCCGCGGACGCGCGCGGCCTCCACGACGGCCAGGTCGTCGGCCGTGACGAGCCGCACCTCGGCCGCACGGCGCGCGACCGCGAACCGCACGTTCTGCGCGCGGCCGCCGGCCTGGGCGAACGGGTCGTCGGCGGGGCCGAACGCCATGCGCGCGACCACGCGGATCGCGTCGTCGACGCGCTGCGCGCGCTCGAGGTTCCACGCGTGCCCGCGCCACGCGAGCACGCGCTCGTAGATCTCGCGGTTCGACGCAGGCCGCGGGTAGTCGTCGTCGCCGACGAGCCACGGCTCGGCGAGCGCGAGCGCGACGTACCACTCGCGGGACCAGCGCTCGAGGCGCGGCGCGGGTGCGGTCACGGCGCCGTCGGGGTCGTGCTCGGGCACCCACGCGGGGCCCGCGTCGGGCTCGGCGGGCACCGACACGTCGACGACGAGCACGAGGTCGGTGTACTGCCCCGGGGCGGTCTGCCGCCCCCGCAGCAGCAGCACGTGGTTCTCGCCCTCGTCGAGCAGCGCGGCCATGCCGTCGGTGAGCGCGACGCGGCGCGCGCCGCCGGGCGCGTCGAACAGGCTCGAGAGCTGGGCCTCGGTCGAGCCGCGCCAGCGCAGCCGCACGACCTCCTCCCCCACGACGATCTCGCCGACGAGCCGCGACACGTGCGGTGCGGCGCGCGGCAGGGTCAGCGCGGTGCTGCGCAGCGCGGCGTCCGCGTCGGCGTCCGGGAGCGCGGCGTGCGGGTCGCGGCCGACGAGCAGCGTCTCGCCGGACCCGAGCACGACGGTGGGCACGCCGACGCCGCGCAGGGTCACCCGCAGCACGGGGTCCCCCTCACGTCAGGGCTGGGTGCGGGCGCGCCGTGGCGGCCCGTGCGGTCCGTGTGCATCTGTCGGAGTCTGTCCGACGCGCGCGGGCGGTTCACCCCTCCCGGACGTTCCCGGACGGTTTCGGACACGCTTTCACCCGATCCGACCAGCGGTGACGCCGCGCCGGGCTCGCGCGCGGACGGCACCGGCGACGGCCACGGCGCCGACGGCCGGCGCCGCGCTCAGCCGAGCACGGCACCCTTCGACGCGGACTGCACGAGCTTCTGGTACTTGCCGAGCACGCCGCGCGTGTACCGGGGTGCGAGCGGCGTCCAGCCCTCGCGGCGGGCCGCGAGCTCGGCGTCGTCGACGAGCAGGTCGAGCGTCGCGTGCGCGACGTCGAGGCGGATGCGGTCGCCGTCGCGCACGAACGCGATCGGTCCGGCGTCGACGGCCTCGGGCGCGATGTGCCCGACGCACAGGCCCGTCGTGCCGCCCGAGAACCGGCCGTCGGTCACGAGCAGCACGTCCTTGCCGAGGCCCGCGCCCTTGATCGCCCCGGTGATGGCGAGCATCTCGCGCATGCCGGGGCCGCCCTTGGGGCCCTCGTAGCGGATGACGACGACGTCGCCGGCCTGGATCGTGCCGTCCTCGAGCGCGTCGAGCGCGGCCCGCTCGCGCTCGAAGACGCGCGCGGTGCCCTCGAACACGTCGGAGTCGAAGCCCGCGGACTTCACGACCGCGCCCTCGGGGGCAAGCGAGCCCGAGAGGATCGTGATGCCGCCCGTGCGGTGGATCGGGTCGTCGAGCGCGCGCAGGATCTTGCCGTCGGGGTCGGGCGGCGCGATGTCGGCGAGGTTCTCGGCGACGGTGCGCCCCGTGACGGTGAGGCAGTCGCCGTGCAGGAGCCCCGCGTCGAGCAGCGCCTTCATGACGACGGGCACGCCGCCGACGCGGTCGACGTCGTTCATGACGTACCGGCCGAACGGCTTGAGGTCGCCCAGGTGCGGCACCTTCGCGGCGACGCGGCTGAAGTCGTCGAGCGTGAGGTCGACCTCGGCCTCGTGCGCGATGGCCAGCAGGTGCAGCACGGCGTTGGTGGACCCGCCGAACGCCATGACGACAGCGATCGCGTTCTCGAACGCCTCCTTGGTCATGATCTGCCGCGCGGTGATGCCGCGGCGCAGCAGCTCGACCACGGCCTCGCCCGAGCGCTGCGCGTACTGGTCGCGCCGACGGTCGGCCGACGGCGGCGCGGCCGAGCCGGGCAGCGACATGCCCATGGCCTCGGCGACGGACGCCATGGTGTTCGCGGTGTACATGCCGCCGCACGCGCC
>NZ_BCRB01000159.1 GCF_001552375.1 Cellulomonas iranensis NBRC 101100 = JCM 18110
CGCCGCCGCCCACGCCGCCGGCGCCGCCGGCCGCGCGCACGTTGGCCCGCCCGCCGCCGCCGACGCTGCCGCTGAACGCGGTGCCCGGCAGCACGTCGAACGTCGCGGTGATCGCGGCACCGGCGCCGTTGGACCCGACGCCGCCCGCGGCCGACCGGCCGCCGGCGCCGCCGACGACCGTGGCGACGACCGAGCAGACGCCGTCCGGCACGGTGCCCGCGACGGTGTCGCCGACGGCGAACGCGCTGGTCGCGGCCGCGGGGCCGGGGTCGGCCGACGCGGGTGCGGGCAGCACGAGGCCGAGGCCGCCGCCGAGCGCGAGGCCGAGCACGGTGAGCGTGGTGGTGGCGGTGCGGCCGTGGCGCGGGCGGGTGGCCTGCGCGTGGCGCGCCGTGCGGGCGGGGGGTTGCCTCAGGGGCACGGATCCTCCAGGGGTCGTCCGGGCGTGCGCCGACGGCGCGGTCCGGTGAGCGGGGGTGTGCGCGGCGGGGCCGGTGCGACCGACGGGGCTCTGCGCGCCTCAGATGGTCCGCGGGGGCGGGCTCCCGCGGGCGCGGGGCCCGGCCTTTTCACACCGCACTTCATCCCGGCCGCGCCGGGTTCCTCCCGATGCGTCCGACTCGTGCGTCCAGGGACCTTCGGCCCGGGCTCGCGTGCGGGGCCCTGGGCCGCGCGCCCGACGGTGAAAGGTGCCGGGTCGTTCCGGGTCCCGCGACTCTCGGGTTATGCTGTCCGCGCTCCGGTGTGGGAGCGCTCTCGCCGTTCTCCCGCGGGACGTTCCGACGCAGACGCCGGTGCTGCACCACCCGTCGGCCCCGCCGACGGTCGACCAGGTACCTGAGCAGGGTCGCTGACACCTGGGCGCGCCGCGTGCGACGCCCCGCCGGCCGGCCGTGCGACGAGGCACGAGAGGCATGCGATGCGGTTCGGCCACTTCGACGACGCGGCACGTGAGTACGTCGTCACGACGCCCCACACCCCCTACCCGTGGATCAACTACCTCGGGTCGGAGCAGTTCTTCTCGCTGCTGTCCCACCAGGCCGGCGGATACTCGTTCTACCGCGACGCCAAGATGCGCCGCCTGACGCGGTACCGCTACAACAACATCCCCGCCGACGCGGGCGGCCGGTACCTGTACGTCAACGACGGCGGCGACGTGTGGACCCCGTCGTGGCTGCCGGTCAAGGCGGACCTCGACCACTTCGAGGCGCGGCACGGCCTGGGGTACTCGCGCATCACGGGCGAGCGCAACGGCCTGCGCGTCGCGACGACGTTCTTCGTGCCGCTCGGCGAGAACGCCGAGGTGCAGCGCGTCGCCGTCACCAACACGTCCGACGCCGAGAAGACCGTCACGCTCTTCTCGTTCGTCGAGTTCTGCCTCTGGAACGCGCAGGACGACCAGACCAACTACCAGCGCAACCTGTCGATCGGCGAGGTCGAGGTCGAGCAGGACAGCCCGCACGGGTCGGCGATCTACCACAAGACCGAGTACCGCGAGCGCCGCGACCACTACGCCGTGTTCGGCGTGAACACGCGCGCCGACGGCTTCGACACCGACCGCGACACGTTCGTCGGCGCGTACAACTCGCTGGGCGAGGCGGCCGTGCCGCGCGCGGGCGTCTCGGCGGACTCGGTCGCGTCGGGCTGGTACCCGATCGGCTCGCACTCGGTGCGCGTCACGCTGGCCCCGGGCGAGACCCGCGACCTCGTGTACGTCCTGGGCTACCTCGAGAACCCGCAGGACGCGAAGTGGGCCGACGACGCCCACCAGGTCGTCAACAAGGAGGGCGCGCACGCGCTGCTCGGGCGCTTCGCGACGGCCGCGCAGGCCGACGCCGCGATCGAGGCGCTGCAGACCTACTGGACCGACCTGCTGTCGACGTACTCGGTGCGCTCGGGCGACGAGAAGCTCGACCGGATGGTCAACATCTGGAACCAGTACCAGTGCATGGTCACGTTCAACATGTCGCGCTCGGCCTCGTTCTTCGAGACCGGCATCGGCCGCGGCATGGGCTTCCGTGACTCCAACCAGGACCTGCTCGGCTTCGTGCACCTGGTCCCGGACCGTGCGCGTGAGCGCATCGTCGACATCGCGTCGACGCAGTTCCCCGACGGCTCGGCGTACCACCAGTACCAGCCGCTGACGAAGCGCGGGAACAACGACATCGGCTCGGGCTTCAACGACGACCCGCTGTGGCTCATCGCCGGCGTCGCCGCGTACGTCAAGGAGACCGGCGACTGGTCGATCCTCGACGAGCCCGTGCCGTTCGACAACGAGCCCGGCTCCGAGGTGCCGCTGTTCGAGCACCTGACGCGCTCGTTCGAGTTCACGGTCCAGCACCGCGGCCCGCACGGCCTGCCGCTCATCGGCCGCGCCGACTGGAACGACTGCCTCAACCTCAACTGCTTCTCGACCGAGCCGGGCGAGTCGTTCCAGACCACCGAGAACCAGGCCGGCGGGCACGCCGAGTCCGTGTTCATCGCGGCGCAGTTCGTGCTCTACGGCGCCGAGTACGCCGCGCTCGCCGAGCGCCGGGGCCTCACCGAGGTCGCGTCGCAGGCCCGCAAGGTCGTCGACGAGGTCCGCGAGGCCGTGCTCGAGCACGGCTGGGACGGCCGCTGGTTCCTGCGCGCGTACGACTTCTTCGGCAACCCCGTCGGCACCGACGCCAAGCCCGAGGGCAAGATCTGGATCGAGCCGCAGGGCTTCGCGGTCATGGCCGGCATCGGCGTGGGCGAGGGCCCCGACGACACCGCGGCACCCGCCGTGCAGGCGCTCGACGCGGTCGACGAGATGCTCGGCACGCCGCACGGCCTGGTGCTGCAGTACCCCGCGTACACGACGTACCAGATCGAGCTCGGCGAGGTCTCCACGTACCCGCCCGGGTACAAGGAGAACGGTGGCATCTTCTGCCACAACAACCCGTGGGTGATCATCGCCGAGACCGTGGTCGGCCGCGGCGACAAGGCGTTCGACTACTACAAGCGGATCACCCCGGCGTACCGCGAGGAGATCAGCGACGTCCACAAGCTCGAGCCGTACGTCTACGCGCAGATGATCGCCGGCAAGCAGGCGCCGCGCGCGGGCGAGGCGAAGAACTCGTGGCTCACGGGCACCGCGGCGTGGAACTTCGTGGCCGTGTCGCAGTACCTGCTGGGGGTCCGCCCCGACTACGACGGCCTGGTCGTCGACCCGCAGATCGGCCCCGACGTCCCGTCCTTCACCGTCACCCGCGTCGCGCGGGGCGCGACGTACGAGATCACGGTGACGAACTCGGGTGCGCGCGGCGCACGCGGTGCGCTGGTCGTCGACGGCACGCCCGTCGAGGGCAACCACGTGCCGTACGCGCCCGCCGGGTCGACCGTCCGCGTCGAGGTCACGCTCTGACGCGGGCGCTCACGCGTCCGTCGTCGTGCGCAGGGGGCTGCCGCCGATGACCGTCACCGAACCGCTCGCACCGGTCGCCACGCCGGCGCCCGCCCCGGTCACCACGACCCGGGCGGCGCCGG
>NZ_BCRB01000160.1 GCF_001552375.1 Cellulomonas iranensis NBRC 101100 = JCM 18110
GCCCGTCCCGCCGACCGCCGAGCCCCCGGCCGCCGCACCCGTGCCGCCCGCACCGCCGGCACCGCCCGCCGAGGACGTCCCGGCGGAGGACCCGCCGGCCGCCGTCCCGCCCGTCGCCCCGGCGCCCGCGCCCTGCCCCAGCGCCGCCGCACCCGCGGCCAGGCCGCCGCCGACCGGGAACGGGTGCGCGAGCGCGCCGAGCCCCAGGAGCCCCAGCACGAGCGGCGCCACGACGGCGCGCATGCCGTGGTTCACGTCCCCGAGCTCGAGGACGAGCGCACGGCACTCGCCGCACGCGTCGAGGTGCTGCTCGACCGTGCGCGTGTCGCGCGCACCGAGGCCGCCGCGCACGTACGCGCCGAGCTTGCCGGACGCGCCGCGGCAGCCGTCGTCGAGCGGGTCCTGCAGGTGCATCTGCAGGTACGCCTGGCGCAGGCCCTCGCGTGCCCGGTAGGCCAGCGCGGCCGCGCTGTTGGCGCTCAGGCCGAGCAGCGGCGCGATCTGCGCGGGCGTCAGGCCCTCGACCTCGCTGTGCCACAGCACGGCCTGCCAGCGCTCGGGCAGCGAGCGGAACGCGCGCGCCACGACGCCGCGCTCGAACCCGGCGAGCGTCGGCTCCTCGGCGGCCTCCACGGGGGTCGACGCGGTCTCGAGCGTCGCGACGTCGTCGGTCGGCTGCGTGCGCCGGCCCGCCGTGCGGTGCACCGCGGCGACGCGACGCACGACCGTGAAGAGGTAGGCACGGAACGCGACCTCGGGCCCGCCGCCGCGCAGGATCGCGCGGTGCACGTTCGCGAACGCGTCGGCCACCACGTCCTCGGCGTCCGCCGGGCCGTCCGTGTACTGCCGCGCGACCACGAGCGCGGCGCCCGCGTGCCGCTCGTACAGGTGCCCGAACGCCTGCGCGTCCCCCGCCCGGGTGGCGCGCAGCAGCGCGGCGTCATCCTCGATGACCCCGTCGACCTCCGTGCCTGCAGCCACGCGTCTTCCCGTCAGGTCCTCGTCCGCACGATCCCGCCTCGACAGGGTGCCATATCAGACCGAAGGGATGAACGGTGCGTCGAGCCCCAGGAACCGCAGTCGGGACGTCTCCGCCCAGGTCGGGACGCACGCGACCTTCCGGGCACCGCCACGAACGAGTGGGTGAAAACCACCCGGACCGCCGTCATGACCCGTGTGCAACGCACTCTCACCCGGTGTGACGACCGACTTCGGCAACGACGGGCGCGCCCTCCCCGCAGGGCTGCGCGAGCGGTGGCGCCACGAGAGCGTCACGTCGGTCTGGCGTCGACCGTCCGACTGGTATCACCCCGCGGTCGACGCGCTCGCCGCGGCGGTGCTCGACCACGGAGACCCGACGGCCGCTGCGCGGGACCTGGGGCGGGCGCGCGGCGAGCACGGCGTGGGCGTGGGCGAGGCGCTCGACGACCTCGTGTGCCTGTACCGCTCGACGGGCGTCCCCGCGCCCCCGGTCGACGCCGTGCGCGCGCTGACCGAGGGCTGGTCGGACGCGCAGGCCGCGCTGCTCGTGACGGGTGCGTGCACCGACCCCGAGACGGGCCTGCCGACGCGGCAGTACCTCGCCGTCCGGCTCGAGGAGGCGTACCTGGACGCCGTGCGGCACGGCCTCGACCCGGCCGCCGCGCACGGCCTCGTGCTGGTCGACGTCGCCGCGGGCCACGTCACGGGCCTGCTGCGGGCGGCGCGGTCGGCGGCGGTCGGCGCCGCGCTGCGCGACGCGTTCGGCGCCGGGCACCCCGCGGCGACGCTCGGCGGCGGCGTGTTCGCGGTGCTGACGCGCGCGGGCGACGACACCGACGCGCGCATCGCGGTGCTGCGGGCGGAGGTCGCGCGGCGCTGCGAGGACGTCGACGTCCGGGTGTCGACGCGCCAGCCCGTGCGGGTGTGGGTCGAGCCGCTGCCCGCGACGCACGCGGCCGCCGCGCAACGGCTCGCGCAGCTCGCGCGCCCCGAGCCGTGGGTGGGCATCCCCCGGCCCGCGCCGCCGTCCGTGCCGCGCGACCACGCGTTGCACGACGAGCCGGGTGGCCCGACCACCGGACCGCAGCCCTCCGCGTCCGCCGGTCCGCCGCGCCACCCGGGCGGGTTCGGCCTCGCGGGGCCCGGGTCGGCGCTGCCGCCCGGCCTGCTCGCGGCGCTGTGGCCCGACGGGCCGCCCGTGCGCGACACCCCGCCCGCACCCGCGGCCCCTGACGACGACGCGCGCGACCGCGCGGCGCCCGACGACCCACGCGACCGCGGGACGCCCGACGACCCCGCGACGACGACCGACTGACCGGACCGACCGACCGCGCGGACCGCATCCGAAGCCGCGTCGCACGCCCGCGCGCCCGGGCGCGGACGGACCTCACCCGTCGCCGCGACAGTGCCCGGGCGCGGCGCTACGGTCGACGGTATGCCTCCCGCCGACGTGCTCCCGCCCGAGTCGGAGGTGCCCGCGGACGACCCCGGACCGCTGCTGACGTCCGGGACGTCGGCGGACGTCTACGCGCTCGACGACGCCCGCGTGCTGCGCCGGTACCGCGAGGGCCGCGACGCGACCCCCGAGGTCGCGCTGCTGCAGCACGTGACCGCGCACGGCTTCCCGGCGCCGGCGGTGCTCGGCGCGTCCGGCTCGGACATCGTCATGGAGCGTGTGCACGGGCCGACGCTGCTGCAGGCGCTCGGTGCGGGCGAGGTGTCGATCTCCGACGCGGCGCGCGTGCTGGCCGACCTGCACGCGCGGCTGCACGCGATCCCCGCGCCGCCCGCGTGGGTCGCGCCGTCGGACCGCGACTGGCCGGTGCTGACCGGCGGGCCCGTGGTCGTGCACCTGGGGCTGCACCCCGGCAACGTGATCCTCGCCGAGCCCGGCCCCGCGCTCGTCGACTGGGCGACCGCGCGCTCCGGGACGCCCGAGCTCGACGTCGCGGTGACGGCGGTGATGCTCGCGGAGGTCGCGGTCGACGCGGGTGGCGACTACTCGCAGGCGGCGCGCGCGCTGCTCGCGGCGTTCCTGCACGCGTCCGACGTGTCGCCGCTGGCGGCGCTCGACGACGCGTCGGCGATGCGTGCGGTCGACCCGGCGCTCGTCCCGGGCGAGCGCGAGCTGGTCCCCGACGCCGCGGGGCTGGTGCGCACGCTGCTGGAGCTCACGGCCGGCTGACCCGGGGCGGCCGTGCGGCGTTCCGGCTGCCCAGCGGCCGCAACGACGCGCACCGACGTCGACAGCACCGGCACCGACGCCGCCGACGAGCACGGCGGATCCCCGACCCGCGCGCCCGGGGCCCCTGCACGACGACGGCCGCACCCCGGCGAGTCGGGGTGCGGCCGTCGGGCCCGGGGGCCGGCGCCTCAGCGCGCGGCGAAGGTGAGGCAGTCGGCGACGTCGTGCCCGGCGCCGATCCGCACCGCGGGGGCGCCGCACTCGAGGTGCTCGTTGTGGGT
>NZ_BCRB01000161.1 GCF_001552375.1 Cellulomonas iranensis NBRC 101100 = JCM 18110
CCGCCGGTGCCGCGGGGCGTGCCGGCGCGGGCGTCGCCGCGGCGGGCTTGGGCGCGGCCGGGCGCGACGAGCCGCCACGTCCACCGCCGGCGGCGGGGTACGTGTCGCGCAGCTTGCGCACCACGGGCGGCTCGATCGTCGAGGACGCCGAGCGGACGAACTCACCGAGCTCGTTCAGCTTGGTCATGAGGGTCTTGCTGTCGACTCCGAGCTCCTTGGCGAGCTCGTAGACGCGGACCTTGGCCACATCTCTCCTGTCCTGGTCCGCCCCGGACAGGGTGGACCGTCGTTAGTGCCGGGTACTCATCGCTGGGTACTCATCGGTGCGTGCTCATCGGGTCGCCATCGGCTTCCAACCCGCTTCCCTGTCGACGGTCGGCACCGGGGTCGGTCCCCGGCACCGTGGTGCTGTGCTGTGGCTGGTCCTGCTCCGTGGCCCGCGCGACGGCGCGTGCCACGTCCTCGGTTCCCCAGGGGCCCGGGTTGCGCAACGCGCGTCCGAACGCCCGCCGCTTCACGGCGAGCTCGAGGCACCGCTGGTCGGGGTGCAGCCACGCACCCCGGCCCGGCATCCGGCGACGCTCGTCGACGACCAGCACGGGCGTACCCGTCCCGGCGTCGGCCAGCACCACCCTCAGCAGGACCGACCTGGGGCCGGTCTCTCGGCACCCCACGCACGTGCGGACAGGCCCCGGTTCGGGCACGGCAGGTGCGGGATCTGGGGTCCGCCTGGACGGCGAGGAGTGCCGGGCGTCCGGCCCAGCCTCGGAGAGTCTACCGCGCCGGGTCACCGGACGTGACCGGGCGCCCCCGCGGCCGGGCCGTCGGACGGCGCGTCGGCCCCCGCGGCGGGCGTCTCGGCGTCGGACCGGATGTCGATCCGCCAGCCGGTGAGCTTGGCCGCGAGACGGGCGTTCTGCCCCTCCTTGCCGATCGCGAGCGACAGCTGGTAGTCGGGGACGACGACGCGTGCCGCCTTCGCGTCCCGGTCCACGACCGTGACGTCGAGCACACGTGCCGGCGACAGCGCGTGCGCGATCATCTCGGCGGGGTCGTCGGAGTGGTCGACGATGTCGATCTTCTCGCCGTGCAGCTCGGCCATGACGGCGCGCACGCGGCCGCCCATGGGGCCGATGCACGCGCCCTTGGCGTTGACGCCGGCGACGTTGGCCCGGACGGCCATCTTGGTGCGGTGGCCGGCCTCACGCGCCATCGCCGTGATCTCCACGGTGCCGTCCGCGATCTCGGGGACCTCGAGCGCGAACAGCTTGCGCACGAGGTTGGGGTGCGTGCGGGACAGCGTGATCTGCGGCCCGCGGGGCCCGCGCGCGACGTCGAGCACGAAGCCGCGCAGCCGCTCGCCGTGCACGTAGCGCTCACCGGGCACCTGCTCGTGCTGCGGCAGCACGGCCTCGACCCCGCCGACGTCCACGAGGACCGTGCGCGGGTCGCGCCCCTGCTGGATGACGCCGCCGAGCACCTCGCCCGCCTTGCCCCGGAACTGCCCGAGCACCTGGTCGTCCTCGGCGTCGCGCAGCCGCTGGACGATGACCTGGCGCGCGGTGGACGTCGCGATGCGCCCGAAGCCCGCGGGCGTGTCCTCGTACTCGGGCGGCTCGGGGGCGTCCTCGGGCGCGTCGGGGTCGCGCGGGTCGCGCGCCCACACGGTCACGTGCCCCGTGCGGCGGTCCACCTCGACGCGCGCCCGCTGCTGCGCACCGGGCGTACGGTGGTAGGCCGAGAGCAGCGCCTGCTCGATCGCCTCCACCAGCACGTCGAGGCTGATCTCGCGCTCGCGCTCGATGAGTCGCAGCGCCTGCATGTCGATGTCCACGTCAGCCCCTCACTGCGCCGGCGTCGTGCCGGCCGGCGTCCTCGTCGGACTCGTCGTCGCGCACCGCGGCGAGGTCCACCTGCACACGTGCGTCGCGCACGTCCTGCCATGCCAACGTCACGGGTGCACCCTCGACGGGCCTGCGGCCCTTGCCGGGCACCGTCACCGGGACCACGACGACCGCGGGCGCGTCGCCCGCGGCGACGTCGTCGAGCCGCCCGGTCACGGTGCGCCCGTCGACCGTGCGCACGACCACCGTGCGCCCCAGCGCGCGGCGCCAGTGGCGCGCGGCCGTGAGCGGCCGCTCGGCACCGGGGCTGCCGACCTCGAGCGTGTACACGCCGGGCACGACGTCGACCGCGTCGAGCGCGTCCGACACCACCTGCGTGACGTCACCCACCCGGTCCAGGTCGAGCGCGCCGGGGTCGTCCTCGGCGAGGTCCACGACCACGCGGACGACCGTGCGACCGCCGCTGCGGGCGACCTCGAGGTCGTCGAGCAGCAGACCTGCCCCGGTCACGGCGGCCTCGACGACCTCCCGCACACGCGGTGCGGTTCCTGGCGCGACCATGACGCGGCCTCCTGTCGGCTCTCCTGCTGCGGGGCGCAGGCGGCGACCCTGTGACGTTGTCCCACCAGCCTAACGACTCCCGACGCGCGTGGCCGACGCGCACCGGTGCCGCGTCGGTCACGGCGTCACGTGGCAGGATCGCGCCCGATGCACCCGTCCGCCCCCGCCCCGTCCGCGCCGCGGCACCGCGCCCGCGCGGCCCGCCCGACCCGCGCCGCCGCGCTGCTGCTCGCCGGCGCCCTCGTGCTGGCCGGGTGCGGCCTGCGCCTCGAGACGCCGCCGCCGGCCGAGCCCACGCCCGATGCGACCGAGCAGGTCCGCGCGCGCACCGTCGGCGACGCGCTCGCACTGGCCTCGGCGGCCGCGGCGCTCTCGGCGCAGGGCGTCGACGAGGCCGTGCGGCCCGTGCTCGACGACGTCGCCGCCTTCTCGACGCGGCACGTCGAGGAGCTCGGCGGCGTGTACGAGTCGGGGCTGCCGGATCCGTCGCCCACCGCGACGCCCACCCCGGCGCCTGAGCTCCCCGAGGACGTCGCGACCCTGCTGACGGCGCTGTCGGCCGACGCCGACGCCGCGACGCGGGACGCCGACGCGGTCCCGGACGGCGCGCTGGCGCGCCTGGTCGGGTCGGTCGCGGTCGCGCGGGACGCGCTCACCGACCGGCTCGCGGCCGCGGCCGGGCTCCCCCGCCCCGACCGCGCGCCCGCGACGGACGACGACGCGGAGCCCGCCGCCGCACCTGACGCGTCCGCGCCGACCACCGACGCTCCCGACGACGCGACCTCACCGGCGCCCGACGGCGCCCCGGAGGCCGCCGCCGTCGCGCTCGCGCACGACGAGGCCGCGTGGACGTTCACGGTGCTCGCGGCGCGCTCGGCGGACGACCGACGCGCGGCGCTGCTCGCCGCCGCGGCACGCCACGAGGCGGCCTCGGACCGGTGGGCCACGGCGGCCGGCGTCGCGGGACGCCCGACCGACCCGCGGCGCGCCGCCTACGCGCTGCCCGCGGCGCTCGA
>NZ_BCRB01000162.1 GCF_001552375.1 Cellulomonas iranensis NBRC 101100 = JCM 18110
GCCGACGGCGCCGGGCGCCTGTCCCAGGGGCTCGGCACGCTCCGCGACCGCACGAGCACGCTGCCCGACGACACGCGCGCGCTCGCGACCGGTGCGCAGCAGGTCGCCGCGGGCGCGGGCGAGGTCGCCGGCGTCGCCGACGAGGTCGCCGCCGGGGTGCAGCAGCTCGACGCCGCCGCGACGACCGCGCGCGAGGTGCTCGACGTCCGCCTCGCCGCGCTGGTCGACGCGGGCCGCCTCACGCAGCAGGAGGCCGACGAGGTCGCCGCGCTCGCGGCCGACGCGCTCGGCGGCGTCGACGCGCTGGACGAGGCCGTCGCTCGCGCGGCGGGACGGCTCGACGAGCTCGGCAGCGGCGCCGCCCAGGTCGCCACCGGTGCGCAGCAGCTCGCCGACGCGGCGCCCGCCCTGTCCGACGGGATCGCCACCGCGGCGGCCGGGGGGCGGCAGCTCGCGTCGGGCACGGCGCAGCTGCGGGGCGCCGCGGGCACGCTCGCCGACGACCTGGACCGGCTCGCGCAGGGCACGGCGGAGGTGTCCACGGGCGCCCAGCAGCTCGCAGCCGGCAGCGGCACGCTCGCGCAGGGCGCGTCCGAGCTCGACGGGGGGCTCACCGAGCTCCGCGACCGGCTGAGCGCCGGTCTGGGGGCCGTGCCGGACCTCGACCGTGCGACCGAGGAGGCGACCGCGCGGACCATCGCCGACCCCGTGACGATCGCCAAGGACGAGCTCGCGCGCGCGGGCAGCTACGGCGCGGGACTCGCGCCGTTCTTCCTCTCGCTCGCGGCGTGGATCGGCGGGTACGTGCTGTTCCTGCTGGTGCGGCCGTTGTCGAGCCGCGCGCTGGCGACGGGGGCGCACACGTGGCAGACGGCCGTCGGCGGGTGGCTCCCGGGCGTCCTGATCGGGGTCGCGCAGGTCACGCTCATGTACCTGCTCGTCACCTACGCGCTCGACATCGTGCCCGTGCACGGTGCCGCGACGCTCGGGCTGCTCGTGCTCGCGTCCGCCGCGTTCGTCGCGATCCTGCAGGCGCTCAACGTCTGGTTCGGGGCGGTCGGCGAGTTCCTCGGGCTGGTCCTCATGCTCGTGCAGCTCGTCACGGCGGGCGGCACGTTCCCGTGGCAGACCATCCCCGAGCCGCTGCTGTCGCTGCACCGCGTGCTGCCCATGTCGTACACGGTCGAGGGCCTGCGGCAGACGCTGTACGGCGGCGACCTGGGCACGGCCGCGAGCTACGCCGGCATCCTCGCCGCCGTCCTCCTGGCGGCTCTCGCCGCGACCGCCTGGGCGGCCCGGCGGCGCCGCACGTGGACCCCGACCCGCCTGCAGCCCGAGCTCGTGCTGTGACCGTCACCGACCGCGCCACCCGCACCGCCAGCGGGCCACCGACCGCGCCCGCACGACCCGAGGGAGGAACCGTGACCATCGCCGACCACGCGACGCCGTCCGTCGCGCGCCACGCCCGCGTCCCCGCCGCGCCGCTCGCCGTCGAGCGTCCCCGCTGCACGGCCGCGATCGCCGCGGCGGTGGTGCGGGCGCCGGTCGTGCTGGTCACCGCGCCGCCCGGCTTCGGCAAGACCACGGCCGTGAGGCGATGGGCCACGCAGCGCGGCGGCGTCGCGTGGGTCACGGCCGACGCGTTCGACGCGGACGCGTGCCGCGTGCTCGGTGCCGTGGCGCACGCGGTCGCGCGCGCCCACCCGTCCGCGCGCACGGCGGCCGTGGCCGCCGCCGACGGCGCGCCCGGGCGGATGCTGGACGAGCTCGCGGACGTGCTGGGAGCGCTGCCGTCCGGAGCAGTCGTCGTGCTCGACGACGCCCACGTGCTCGCCTCGCCGTCGGCGCGCCGTGCGGCGGCCGAGCTGCTCCGTCTCCCCGGTCCGCGCTTCGTGCTGGTGGGCCGGACGGTGCCCGACCTCGCGCTGCACCGCGCGCGCCTGGCGGGCGACGTCACCGAGGTGGGGCCCGCCGTCCTCGCCCTCACCGAGCGCGAGACCGGTGCGCTCCTGCGGGCGTGGGGTGCGCGGGCCGTCGACCCGCGCGCCGTCGCGGACGTGTGGCGGGTGACGGGCGGGTGGCCGGCAGCGGTCCGTGCCGCGTGGGCCGCCGGGCTGCTGCACCGAGCCCGTGCGGCGCGGCCCCTGCGCCCGGCGGACGTGCCGATCGGCGACTACGTGCGCGAGGAGGTGCTCGGCGGTCTGCCGCCCGCGACCGACGCGTTCCTGCGCCGTGCGTGCGTCGGTCACGTCGCCGACGCGCACGTCGCCGAGGCGCTCGTGCCGGGCGGTGCACGAGCGCTCGACGAGTGCGTCGCGCGCGGTCTGCTCCCCGCCCCGGGCGTCCGGCCGACCGCCCCGTGCGCCGCGTGGCACGACCTGCTCGCGTGGCACGTGCGCGAGCTCGTCGCGCGCACCGAGCCCGGCGTGGTCCGTGCGGTCCACGCGGTGCTCGCGCGGCAGCTGGCGGCCGTGGACGCCGACGCCGCGGTGCAGCACGCGGTCGAGGCGCACGCGCCGTCGGTCGCGACCGAGCTGCTCGCGGAGCGCTGGCCCGAGCTCCTGGCGCGCGGACGGCTCGCCGACACGGTCCGACGATGCGCGCCGTCGCTGCGCGACGTGACCGGCGACGTGTCCGGCGACGGCGCGGGCGAGGGGACCGGTACGAGCGAGCGGCCCTCGGACGAGCTGGCGGCCGCGCAGGCCGTCGCGGCGGCGGTGCGTACGCAGCCGCGCGCGGACCTCGCGGCACGCGTGACGGAGGCCCTCGGCGGGGTGGGGCACGCCGGCGCACCGGCCGCGCTGCGGGACGCCGCACGGCGCGGCGACGCGACGGGCACCGTGCTCACGTACCTCGTGGGGCGGGCGGCCCTGCACGCCCCGGGGACGCCGCCGGTGGGCGTCCCGGGCGAACGGTGCGGCGTGGACGCGCCGGTCCTCGTGCGCGAGGCGCTCGCCGACGCGGCGGAGGTCGCCGCAGTCCGTGGCTGGCCCGTCCTCGCGCTCGCGTGCCGCGCGGAGCACGCGCTCGCGTGCGCACGCACGTCGCGACTCGGCGAGGCGCGACGCCGGGCTCGTGCCGTGCTCACCGAGGCCGCGGCGCTCGGCCCGGCCGCCGCCCCGGCCGTCGTGGCGGCGCACCTCGCGGAGGGCCTGGTGGCGTGGTGGACCGACGACGTGGCGACGGCCCGCCGCGCGCTCGCCGCGGTCCTGAGGGACGGTACCGCGCGCCCGGAGCTCGTGGCTCGGGCGGCCGCCGTGCTCGTCCACGTCGGCGTCGCGGAGGG
>NZ_BCRB01000163.1 GCF_001552375.1 Cellulomonas iranensis NBRC 101100 = JCM 18110
ACCCCCGCGAGCGTCGCGCGCATCCGGGTCTGCATGACCTCGAGCGCCGCGGTCAGCCGCCCGACCTCGTCGCCGCCGTCCGCGGCCACCGTCACCGTGAGGTCGCCCTCGCTCGCGGCCGTCAGCGCGGTCACCGCCGCGTCGAGCCGCCGGCGCAGCGAGCGCGAGACGACCACCGCGACGGCGCCCGCGGCCGCCAGCCCCACCGCGAGCACCGCCACGACCACGACCTCCGAGCGCAGGACCAGGGCCTGCGCGTCGACCGACGACCGCGCGGCCTTCTCCTCCTGCGCGACCGTCTCGGTCTGGATCGCGTCCATGACCGCGGTCGTCAGCGGACGCACCGTGTCCTGGAAGTACGCGGCGAAGCCGGGGCCGTCGCCGTCGTCGGCCAGCGGGAACAGCGAGTCGTGCGCGGCCGCGTAGTACGCGTCGAACGCCTGCTCCATCGCGTCGACGTCCGCCGGGTCGACGGCGAAGGGCCGGTACGCCGCGACCTGCGCGTCGAGGTCGGCACGCCGCTCCACCAGCTCGTCCGCGAGGTCGGCGCGCGTCGCCGCGTCGGCGATGCCGTACTGGATGACGCGCGCCCGGTCCCCCTGGTACGCGCGCTGGATCTCCGTGAGCTGCGAGAGCGGCTTGACGCTCTCCTCGTGCAGCGCGCCGATCTCGGCCCGCAGCGACAGCAGCGCGGCGACGGCGACCCCCGCGACCGTGACCGCCGCGACGCCCATGAGCCCCACCGAGGCCGCGATCTTCGTCAGGACCGACCGGTCCGCCCACCAACCCGTGCCACCACGCATGCCCGTCTCCTCCCGAGGTCCTGCACCTGCCCTGCCGATCGGCAGCGCCCGGGACGACGTGACGACCCGTCAGGATGAGATCGGTCTCAGCCGCCCTCGCCCACGGCGACGGGCGCACGGGCGCCGAGCCAGGCGCGCAGCGCGTCGACGGGCAGCGCGCCGCTGTGCACGAACCCCTGCGTCGCGTCGCACGCGAGGTCGCACAGCCGGTCGGCCGTCGCGTGGTCCTCGACGCCCTCGGCCGTCACGCGGATGCCCAGGCGGTGCGCGAGGTCGATCGTCGCGGCCACGATCGTCTCCGTGCGCTCGTCGCGCAGCAGCCGCGAGACGAACGACGCGTCGAGCTTGAGCTCGGCGGCGGGCAGCCGCGCCAGGTAGCTGAGCGACGAGTGCCCGGTGCCGTAGTCGTCGATGCTCACGCGCACGCCCTGCTCCGTGAGCCGCACCAGCGCCGTCACCGCGGCGTCCGGGTCGCGCATGATCGCCGACTCGGTGACCTCGAGCACCAGCCGGTCCGCCCGCAGGCCCGAGCCGGCCAGCGCGGCGGCGACCTCGCCCGGCAGGTCGTCGTCCGTGACGCAGCTCGCCGAGAGGTTGACCGCGACCGGCAGGTCCCAGCCGTCGGCGGCCACGCCCTGCGCCGCCGCGGCGGCCTGCCGCAGCACGACGGCCGTGAGACGCGCCATGAGCCGGTGCTGCTCGGCGAGCGGCAGGAACTCGGCGGGCCGCAGCAGGCCGTGCCGCGGGTGCGCCCAGCGCACGAGCGCCTCGACGCCCACCACGCGGTCGTCGCCGCAGGCGACCTGCGGCTGCAGGTGCACGACCAGCTCGCCGACCTCCGCCGGCGGCGCGTGCCCCGCGAGCACGGTCCGCAGGTCGCTCAGCAGGTCGAGCCGGCGCGCGGTGTGCGCCGCGGTGCGGGCGTCGTACACCTGGATGCCGCCGCCCGAGCGCTTGGCCACGTACATCGCGGTGTCGGCGTCGTGCAGCAGCCGCGCGCTCGACGCCGAGCCGAGACCCGTGCTGGCGACGCCCACGCTCGCGTCGATCCGCACGGTGCGGCCGGCGACGACGAACGGCGCCCGGATCGCGTCGAGCACGACGTGCGCGACCCGCAGCGCCTGGTCCGGGTCGTCCACGAGCAGCGCGAACTCGTCACCGCCGAGCCGCGCGAGCAGCGCGGCGCCCGCGGTCTCGACGGTGACCCTGTCGGCGACGGCGCGCATGAGCTCGTCGCCGACCACGTGCCCGAGCCCGTCGTTCACGCCCTTGAACTCGTCGAGGTCGACGAGCAGCACGCCGACGCCGCGCGGGCGACCGCGCGTCGCCTCGAGGTGCTCCATGAACGCGAGACGGTTCGCGACGCCCGTGAGACCGTCGGTGCGGGCCTCGCGGCGCGCCGACGTGAGATCGGCGAGGTCCGCCACGACGCGCAGCAGCCGGACGCTGCCCAGCAGCGTCGACAGCGCGGCCGCGACCGCGACGGACCGGCGGCCGCTGGGGGCGACGGCGTCGAGCACGACCAGCCCCGCGCCCGCCACGACGATCGCGAGCGACCCGATCGACGACGCACGCGGCGAGGGCGCGGTCTGGACGTTGCGCACCACGGGCGCGAGGCTCGCGACCGCGCTGGTCGCGGCGACGACGGCCCACACCGTGACGACCGCGACGGTCGCGGTCGGCCGCACCGCGCCCGTCGCGAGCACCTCGAGGTACCGGACCGTGCCGAGCACGCCGAGCGTCGCCACGAGCGCGAGCAGGGTCCACGCGCGCCAGTCGCGCGCGAGCCGCGCGAGGACCAGGACGGACGCGAGGGACAGCGCGAGCACGGCGGGTGCCGCGGCGCCGAGCACGAGCACGGTCACGCGCCACGTCGGCACCGCGGCGGCGCCGACGGTGCGGTACGTGCCGTACATGAGCAGCGCGGTGCCGCCCAGGAGCCCCGCGAGCCCGAGCAGCCGCTCACCGGGGTCCCAGTCCCACTCGACGCCGCGGTACCGGTTCCAGAACTGCACGCCGAGGTAGAGGAAGGCCGACGCGACGACGGTCCCGAGCGTCTCGACGACGCCGGCCCACCGGACCCCGGGGGCGAGCACGAGCACGGCCGCCTCGCCGCCGAACGCGACGGCGAGCGCCAGCAGCGCCCGGGCGAACCACCGCCACGCGCGCGCCTCGCGCACGGGGCGGGCCCGCAGCCGCGCACGCACCACGACGCCCGACGACGCGCACACGAGCGCGGCGACCACGAGGAACGCGGCCGAGACGCCCGTGACGACGCCGGTCACCGCGAGCAGCGCGCACGCGAGGGCCCCGACGAGGGCGGCGCGGGCGGCTCGCGGCGTCGGACGGGTGCGGGCCACGCC
>NZ_BCRB01000164.1 GCF_001552375.1 Cellulomonas iranensis NBRC 101100 = JCM 18110
TCGAGGAGGTCGGCCTCCTGCCGATCGGCTCGCGCCCCGCGCGCCGCGGCCTCTCGGTCTCCTCGCTCGACGACCTGCGGGCGATCCCGTGGGTGTTCTCGTGGTCGCAGGCGCGCATCAACCTGGCCGGCTGGTACGGCCTGGGCGCCGCGCTCGAGTCGGTCGGCGACCTCGCCGAGCTGCGCACCGCGTACGCCGAGTGGCCGCTGTTCGCGACCATCATCGACAACGTCGAGATGTCGCTCGCCAAGACCGACGAGCGCATCGCCGCGCGCTACCTGGCGCTGGGCGACCGCGACGACCTCGCGCAGATGATCCTCGACGAGATGCGGCTCACGCGCCGGTGGGTGCTCGCGATCACGGGCAGCACGGGCGTGCTGTCGAACCGGCGCATCCTGGGGCGCGCCGTCCAGCTGCGCAGCCCCTACGTCGACGCGCTGTCGCTGCTGCAGCTGCGCGCGCTGCGCGGCCTGCGCACGGGCGACGACGCCGAGTCGGTCGACGACCTGCGGCGCCTGCTGCTGCTGAGCGTCAACGGCGTGGCCGCGGGTCTGCAGAACACGGGCTGACCGGGGCCGACCCGGGCCGACGCCCCGTCCCGCACGTGCGGGGCGGGGCGTCGTGCGTGCCGCCGTGCCGCCCGCAGGGTGCCGAGGGCGCGGGTCCGCTCGTCCTGCCGGCGCGGAACGCGGGCGACGCCCGGGGCGTCGCGACGGCTCAGCGGGGCACGGACAGCACGGCAGGCACGGCGGCGCCGGCCGCGAGCAGGTCGAGCACGAGACGCTCGTGGGGCACGACGGGGTCGGGCAGCGCCGCGAGCGGGTACCAGCCCATCGCCGCGGCGCGGTCGGCCTCGCGCAGGGCCGGGTCGCCGCGCCAGCGCGTGACCTGGAAGAAGACGTCGACGCGCTGCTCGACCTGCGGGCCACCGCGCTCGAACCGGTGCAGCGCCGTCAACGGCTCGAGGTCCGCGGGGTCGACGACGACGCCGGCCTCCTCGGCGGCCTCGCGCACCGCCGCCTCGTGCACGGACTCGCCCGGGTCGACGTGGCCCGCGACCGTGGCCCACCAGCCGTCCATGTACCCCGTGCCGGCACGCAGCTGCAGCAGCACCTCGTCACCCGTCGGGCCCGGGCGGCGCAGCACCACGTAGGCCGCCGCGACGAGCAGGCTGCGACCGTCCACGTGGTCGTCCTCGGGGTAGCTGTCGGCGGCGGGTCCGGGTGCGGCGGGCATGCGGGGAGTCTGGCACGGCGGGCGGGCGGTCGGGCCCGGGTGGCGCGGTGCTCAGGCGGTCGCCGCGGGGTCCGTGTGGAGCAGCTCCCACACGTGGCCGTCGGGGTCGGACACGGCCCGGGCGTACACCGGGCCGTCGTCCTGCACGTCCCGCACCTCGGTGCCGCCGTGCGCGAGCGCGGCCTGCGCGAGCGCGTCGACGTCGCGGCGGTCGGCGGCGGTCAGGCAGAGCAGCACCTGCGTCGTGGCGTGCGCGTCGGCGATCGGCCGCGGCGCGACGTCGGCGAACCGCGCGTGGTCCAGCAGCATGACGCAGATCGTGCGGGACACGACCACGCAGACCACGTGCTCGTCGCTGAGCTCCTCGTTCACGCGCATGCCGAGGCCGGCGTAGAACGCGCGGGCCGCGGCCAGGTCGCGCACGGGCAGGGTGACGACGATCATGCGGTCCACGGCGGTGCTCCCTGGCAGGTGGGTGGGGCGTCGCCGGTACCGACCGGCGCACCTCGTCCGGGTCGTCGGGGTGTGCGATGTCGGTGGCGCGGTCTACCGTCTCAGGTGTGACGACGACCACACCTGGCACTCCGCCCGGCGCCGTGACCGGCTCGCTCCCGGGCGCCGCGCCCGACGGTGCCGCGGGTCGGGCCGAGCCCGTCCCGACCGACCTCTCGGCCGACGAGTTCGCGCAGCGGCTCGCGCCGCTGCGGCGCGAGATCCTCGCGCACTGCTACCGCATGACCGGTTCGGTGCACGACGCCGAGGACATGCTCCAGGAGACGTACCTGCGGGCGTGGCGCGCGATGCGCGGCTTCGAGAACCGCTCGTCGCTGCGGACGTGGATGTTCCGCATCGCGACCAACGCGTGCCTCACGCACCTGGACGGTCGGCGTCGTCGCCCGCTGCCCACCGGCATCGGAGCGCCCGCGGCCGACCCGCGCGACCAGCCGCGCGAGGACCACGCCACGCCGTGGCTCGAGCCGCTGCCCGACGACCTGGTGTGGTCGCGACCGCCGCGGGACCCGGCCGAGGTCACGGTCGACCGCGACACGGTCCGGCTCGCGTTCGTCGCAGCGCTCCAGCACCTGACGGCGCAGCAGCGCGCGGTCCTGCTGCTACGGGACGTGCTCGCGTGGTCCGCGGCCGAGGTCGCCGACGCGCTCGACCTGTCCGTCGCGGCCGTCAACTCGACCCTGCAGCGGGCCCGCGCGCACATGGCCGGCGTGCAGCACGTCACGCCGCTCGAGCCGACGGACCCCCGGCACAAGGAGCTGCTCGAGCGGTACGTCGAGGCGTTCGAGGCGTACGACGTCGCGGCGATCGTCGACCTGCTCGCGGCCGACGTGGTCTGGGAGATGCCGCCGTACCCGGGCTGGTACGCCGGGCCGCGCGCGGTGGGCGAGCTCATCGCCACGTGGTGCCCCGCGCAGGGGCCGGGGGACATGCGCATGGTCCCGACGAGCGCCAACGGGCTCCCGGCCTTCGCGCTGTACATGCGCGACCCGGACGGCGTGCACCGCGCGTTCCAGGTGCAGCAGGTGACGGTCGGTGCGGACGGCGTGCGGCACGTCACGGTGTGGTTCGGGGCCGCGCTGTTCGCGAGGTTCGGGCTGCCGGTCGAGCTCGCCTGACGGACGCCGTCCCGGGACGCCGGCCCGGGACGACGAACGCGGGCCCACGCCGGTTCTCGCGGACGAGAAGCGGCGTGGACCCGCGTTCGAGGAGCGGGGACGGGGCCCCGGGAGGTCAGGCCGTGGTGGCTGCGGTGCTGCGGCCGCGACCACGCCCGCCGCGGCGACGGCGGCGCTGACCACCCGCACCGTCGGCCGGGCGCTGCTGGTCGCCCGCCCGGTGCTGCTCGGCCGACGGACCGGCCGACCGACCGGCCGCCGGGGCGGCGGCCGTCGCGGGACCCGCC
>NZ_BCRB01000165.1 GCF_001552375.1 Cellulomonas iranensis NBRC 101100 = JCM 18110
GTCGGCTGCGGCCGCCGCTCCCGTGGCCGACGCACCCGTGGCTCCCGCACCCGCCGTCGCGGCGCCCGCCGCCCCGGTGGCGCCCGCGCCGACGGCCCCAGCGGCCGTCGTCCCGCAGCCGCACCCCGCGCCCGAGCCGCCGGCCCCGGCGGCCGAGGCCGCCGAGGAGGTCGGCCACCTGCGCGTCGGCGACTCCGCGATCCGCGTCGACGTCGACCTGCTCGACGCGCTCATGCGCCAGGTGGGCGAGCTCGTGCTGGCCCGCAACCAGATCACGCGCCTGGCCGCCGCCGCGGACGACGTCACGCTCGTGCGCACGGCCCAGCGCCTCGACCTCGTCGCCGGCGAGCTGCAGGAGGGCGTCATGAAGACGCGCATGCAGCCCATCGAGCACCTGTGGTCCAAGATGCCGCGCGTCGTGCGCGACCTCGCGGCCACGTGCGGGCGCGAGGTCCAGCTCGAGATGTCGGGTGGCGACACGGAGCTCGACCGCAGCCTGCTCGAGGCCGTCAAGGACCCGCTCACGCACCTCGTGCGCAACGCGGTCGACCACGGCATCGAGGCGCCCGCGACGCGTGTCGCCGCGGGCAAGCCCGCCAAGGGCGTCCTCACGCTCCGCGCGTACCACGCGGGCGGCCAGGTCGTCGTCGAGGTCGCGGACGACGGCAAGGGCATCGACCCGGTCGTCGTCGGCGCCAAGGCGGTCGAGCGCGGGCTGCGCACGCCCGCGCAGGTCGAGGCCAGCGCGCCCGGCGACCTGCTGCAGCTGCTGTTCCTGCCCGGGTTCTCGACCGCGTCGGCCGTGACGAACGTGTCGGGCCGCGGCGTCGGCATGGACGTCGTGCGCACCAAGGTCGAGCAGGTCGGCGGCACGGTCGACGTCGAGTCGACCGTGGGCGTGGGCACCGTCTGGCGCCTGCGGATCCCGCTGACGCTCGCGATCATGCCCGCGCTGACGGTCGAGTGCGCCGGTGACGTGTACGCGGTCCCGCAGGTGAACCTGCTGGAGCTCGTCGCGCTCGACGCGCAGCGCGGCGGCACCGCGATCGAGCACGTGCACGACGCGCCCGTCTACCGGCTGCGCGGCGAGCTGCTGCCGCTCGTGTCGCTCACGGGCGTCCTGGAGATCCCCGACGAGGCGACCGAGGGGTCGAGCTCGGTGATCGCGGTCGTGCAGGCCGACCACCACCGGTTCGGGCTCCTGGTCGACCGGGTCCTCAACACCGAGGAGATCGTGGTCAAGCCGCTGTCGGCGCGCCTCAAGTCGATCGGCGCGTACGCCGGGGCGACGGTGCTGGGCGACGGTCGCGTCTCGCTGATCCTCGACGTGCAGGCCGTCGCGCGGCGCGCGCTGCACGGCGAGGTCGAGGCCGCGGCGCGCCGCGCGGGCGTCGAGGAGCAGCTCGACCACGCGGGCCGCGAGCAGGTGCTCGTCGTCGGCATCGGCGAGGGTCGCCACGTCGCGATGCCGCTGCAGCAGGTCACGCGCCTGGAGCACCTGCGCACCGACGAGGTCGAGCGCGTCGGCGGGCGGGAGGTCGTGCGCTACCGCGGCACGATCCTGCCGCTCGTGCGGCTCGACCGGATGCTCGGCGCGTACGGCGAGGAGGTCGACGAGCTGCTCGTGGTCGTGCTGACGCGCGGCACGCGGGCCGTCGGCCTGGTGGTCCGCGAGATCGTCGACATCCTCGAGGACCGCGACGACCAGCACTCCGACGTCGAGGACATGGGCCTGCTCGGGTCTACGGTGCTCGGCGGCCGCGTCGTCGAGCTGCTCGACGTGCGGTCGGCGGTCCTCGCCGCCGACGCGGCGTTCTACGACGAGCCCGCGCAGGACCCGGACGACGTGTCCGCGGTGCTGGGCTCCGACCTGGTGGGAGCGGCACGATGAGCCAGTACGTCACGTTCACGCTCGACGGCACGCTGTACGGCGTCGACGTGCTGCGGGTGCAGGAGGCGCTGCGCTCGCACACGCGCACGCGCGTCCCGCTCGCGCCCGCCGAGGTCGCCGGCCTGGTGAACCTGCGCGGGCAGGTCGTCCTCACCATCGACATGCGCACGCGCATGGGGCTGCCGCCGCTCGCGGGCGACGAGCCGATGATGGTCGTCGTGCAGGTCGCCGGCGAGCCGATCAGCCTGCTGGTCGACGAGATCGGCGACGTCGTCGAGGTCGGTCCCGACTCGTTCGAGGCGCCGCCGGACACGCTCGACCCCGCGATGCGCTCGGTCGTGCGCGGCGCGCACAAGCTCGACGGGCGCCTGCTGCTCGTGCTCGACGTGGACGAGGCCGTCGCGGCCTGACCCGCGTCACGGGCCGCACGGCCCCGCACCCCCCCTCGGACGGGAGGTGGACCCCACCGGGGTTCACCTCCCGTTCTGCTCACGACCCGCGCGCGTCCGCCGATGGAGCGGTGCCGGGGGGAGTCGAGCAGGGCAGGGCGAGGGAGCAGCCATGGACACCACCAGCACGCGCCGCCGCGGGCTTCTCGGACGGTTCGCGGACCTCTCGGTGCAGGTCAAGATCCTGTGCGTCGTCGGGCTCGTGGGGGCCGCGGCCATCGGCAACGGCGTGTACGCGTACGTCGAGATCGACGGCGTCGCGGCCTCGATGAACGAGTTCGTCGTCGTCGAGAACACGGTGGGCAGCGCGACCAGCGTCGTGCACGAGGACCAGCTCAAGGCCCGCATGATCGTCGCGCAGATCGCCGCGACGCGCGGCAACGAGCAGAAGCAGTGGGTCGCGCGGGTCGCGGCGAACGACGCCGAGATGAACGAGGCGCGCGCGGTCGTCGACGCGCACCCGCGGTTCCGGGACGACCCGCGGTGGCGGGACTTCTCCGACGGGCTCGACGCGTGGACGCAGGCCCGCGACACGACGATCGTGCCCGCGGCCCTGTCGGGTGACCCGGCCGCGTACGAGGCCGCGACCGACGACGTCAGCCAGCCGCTCATCGACGCGTACCTCGAGCACCTCGACGCGTTCGAGGCGGCGTTCGAGGAGTACCTCGCGTCCGCCGCGGCCGACGCGCAGCGCGACGCGGACCGCGTGGGCCTGGTCGTGCTCGTCGTCGCGTTCGGCGCGGTGCTGCTCACGGGTGCGGTCGCGGCGGGCGTGGCCCGCC
>NZ_BCRB01000166.1 GCF_001552375.1 Cellulomonas iranensis NBRC 101100 = JCM 18110
CGCCGCGGCCGGGCGTCGGGCGCGGCCGGGGCGTCCGGCGCGGGCCCGGCGGGCGCGTCCGTCACGCGGCGCCCTCACGACGCGCGGGCTCGAGCGCGACCCACCGCACGCCGTGCTCGGGCACGTCGAGCGTCAGCACGCCGTCGTGCTCGGCGTCGGTCGCGCGCGGGTCGGGCAGCGGCGCACCGTCCCACAGGTCGCGGGCCGTCCAGCGGTGCGCGCTCGCGGCGGCGTCGCCCACCAGCGCGGACAGCGGCAGGTGCTCGGTGCGCACGCCGGTCCCGGTCCAGAACACCGCGACGTAGCGCGTGGCCTCGCTGCCGGACCGCGCACCCCACACGACGACCTCGCCGTCGCCCGCGGGCTCGCGCTGCAGCTCGCGGCCGTCGACGCCGGTGCGCAGCACGTGGCCGACCGCGGGCGTCGTGAGCAGCGCGATCGTCGCGTCGTCGGACGTCGGCAGGTCGCCGCCCATCATGAGCGGCGAGCGGGCCATGACCCACAGCGTGAGGAGCGTGCGCTGCTCGTCGGGCGTGAGGCGCGACGCGCGGTCGTCGCCGCGCTCGGCGCGGATCCCGATGCGCCCCAGGGGCAGCATGTCGGCGTCGGCCCAGCCGCCGGGCTGCTGGAACGGCGCCCACCGCGCGAGCCGCGCGAAGTTGGCGTGCACGTCCTCCCAGCGGTCCCAGAGGTCGTCGCACACGCGCCACATCTGCGCGTGCTCGCGCAGCACGGGCAGGTGCGCGGTGGACAGGCGCGTGCCGGGCGACAGCGACAGCACGATGTCGCGCCCCGAGCGCGCGATGGCGCGCGACCAGGCGGTGATCGCGTCGGCGTGGAACGGCGCGAGCATGTCGTCGACCTTGACGAAGTCGACGCCCCACGACGCGAGCTGTGCGACGAGCCCGTCGAGCCAGGCCTGCGCGGCCGGGTGGGTGTGGTCGAGCCCGTACATGTGGCCGTTCCACGTGCAGACGGACGACGTGTCGGCGACGTCGGCGGTCGTGACGACCGCTCCGTCGGGGCTCACGACGGGCAGCGCGGCGGCGACCGCGGTGCGCGGGATGCCGCGCAGCACGTGGACGCCGAGCTTCAGCCCGAGCGCGTGCACCTGCGCGGCGAGCTCGGTGAAGCCGCGGCCGCCGGCGGCCGAGGGGAAGCGCGCGGGGTCGGGCTGGGGGTAGCCGTGCGCGTCGAGCACGAGGCCGCTGCCGTCGGTGTAGCCGTGCGCGCGGGCGGCGGGGTCGGACCAGTCGATGTCGACGACGACCGTGTCCCACCCGTGCGGGAGCAGGTGCTCGGCCATGAAGCGGGCGTTGGCCAGGACCTCGGCCTCGGTGACGGTCGTGCCGTAGCAGTCCCAGCTGTTCCACCCCATGGGCGGGGTGAGGGCCAGCGTCATCGTCGACTCCTTCTACATCGTTGTAGAGTCGACTCTGCCGCACCGTGCGGCGCGGCGTCAAACCCACGCGCGGCGCACGGCACGCACGAGCGTACGTCGCGGGGGCCGACGGCCCCGACGGCCGGCCGTTACCCGATCGTGGCTTGACCGGGGACCGGTGCCCGTGTCAGTTTGTGCAACGTTGTAGATCAACGTTGTAGAGACGTTGCAGCATCGGAGAGGTCAATGACGACCAGCAGGAGCGACGGGCGACGCGCAGGGGCGCCGCAGCGCCCCCGGGCCACCGGGACCGCGGCTCCGCACGGACGTGGACCTGACCGACCCACCACCACGGGAGGCAGGCAGATGAAGAAGAGCAGGCTGGTCGTCGGCGCGACCTGTGCCGCGCTGGTCGGCGCGCTCGCGCTCACCGCGTGCAGCAGCGACGGCGGCGGCGGTGACGACGGGAGCAAGAAGATCACCTTCATGTTCCGCGGCGGCCCCGACGAGAAGAAGGCCTACGAGGCCGCGATCGACAAGTACACCGAGGCCACGGGCGTCGACGTCGAGATGATCGTCACCGACGCCGACCAGTACGCCACCAAGCTCCAGGCCGCGGTCGCCGGCAACAACGTGCCCGACGTGTTCTACATCGAGCAGGCGTCGCTGCAGTCCTACGTCGCGTCGGGCGTGCTGCTCGACATCACCGACCAGGTCGAGGCGTCCGACGTGGACCTCGACAACCTCTGGGAGTACGGCGTCGACTCGTACCGCTTCGACGGCACGCTGCAGGGCACCCCCGAGGGCCGCCTCTACGGCCTGCCCAAGGACATCGGCCCGTTCTCGTTCGGCTACAACAAGACCATGCTCGAGGCCGCGGGCATCCCGCTGCCCGACAAGGACACGCCGCTCACGTGGGAGCAGTTCGTCGAGATCTGCAAGCAGCTGACGACGGACACCGACGGCGACGGCGCGGTCGACCAGTGGGGCACCGGGCTCAACGTCCAGTGGAACCTGCAGTCGATGGTGTGGAGCAACGGCGCGGACTTCATCGACGCCGACCGCACCACGGTCACGGTCGACACCCCCGAGTTCGCCGACGCGCTGCAGAAGTTCGCCGACCTCACCACCGTCGACGCCGTCACGCCGTCGGCCTCCGACGCGGCGACGCTCGACACGTACCAGCGCTGGATGGCCGGCGAGATCGGCTTCTTCCCCGTCGGCCCGTGGGACGTGAGCGTCTACAACGACCTCGACTTCGACTACGACCTCATCCCCTGGCCCACCGTCGGCGACGGCGGGACGGCCACGTGGGTCGGGTCGCTCGGCATCGGCGTCTCCGCGACGTCGAAGCACCCCGACGAGGCCGTCGAGCTCGTGACGTACCTGTCGGCCGACGCGCAGGCGCAGCAGACGCTCGTCGACGCGAACATCCAGGTCCCCAACCTCATCGACGTCGCGACGGACTGGGCGCAGGCCGCCGACGCCGAGCCGGCCAACCGCCAGGAGTTCCTCGACATCGCGCAGGACTACGGGCGCGCGATGCCCGCGGCCTTCACGTACGGCGCCGCCTGGTACGACGAGCTCTGGACCAACATCCAGCCGGTCCTCGACGGCAAGCAGACCGCCGCCGACTACCTGGCCGACGTGCAGCCGCGCATGCAGGCGCTGCTCGACGAGTCCATCGCCAACGCCGAGCAGGCGTTCGCCGGACGCTGACGCACCGCGGTCCC
>NZ_BCRB01000167.1 GCF_001552375.1 Cellulomonas iranensis NBRC 101100 = JCM 18110
CCGACGCCGCCCGCCTGGGGCGCGGCGCCGCCCCCGGCCGGTCCCGGCTGGCAAGGCGGTGCACCGGGCGGCGCGGGGCCCACGGGGTGGCGCGCGCCCTCGCTGCAGCCCGGCATCGTCCCGCTGCGCCCCCTGGGCCTCGGCGAGATCCTCGACGGCGCGGTGCGTGCGGTGCGCGCGAACCCGTCGGTGATGTTCGGGCTCTCGGCGGTCGTCGTCACGGTGGCCGTCGCGATCCAGACCGTCGTGCAGCTGTACGTGACCGGCCTGCTGAGCGGCGCGATCGGCGACGCGTTCCGGATGGACGGCGTGACGCCCGCGGAGTCCGCGGCGCTGTCCGAGATGCTCTCGACCAACACCGGCGCCGCGCTGACGGCCCCCCTGCTGGTCCCGGTGACCTCCGTCCTGACGGGTCTGCTGATCGTGTCGGTCAGCCGCTCGGTGATCGGGCAGCGGGTCGCGCTGCGCGAGGTGACCCGCTCGCGGCGCGTGTGGCTGGTCGTCGGCTTCGGGCTGCTGCAGCTGCTCGCGTCGGTCGTCGCGGTCGGGCTGTGGATCGGCGGGGTCGTGGGCCTCGCCGCCGCCGGCACCCCCGGCGGTGCCGTGCTCCTCACGCTCGTGGGCGGTCTCGCGCTCGCCGTCGGGACGGTCTGGGTGACGGCCCGCACGCTGCTGGTGCCGCCCGCCCTCATGCTCGAGGGCCGCCGCTTCTGGCCGACCGTCGCGCGCGCGTGGCGGCTCACGCGGGGCTCGTTCTGGCGCCTGCTCGGCATCTACCTGCTGGCAAGCGTCCTGGTGTCCGTCCTCATGTACCTGTTCGTCCTGCCGGCGGGCGTCGTGGCGGGCCTGGTGTCCGCGGCGACGGGCTCGCAGGCGGTCCTGGTGCTGGTCACCGCGCTCGGTCAGATCGTCGGCATGACGCTGTCGACCACGTTCATGGCGGCCGTGGTCGCGCTGCTCTACGTCGACGTGCGGATCCGCCGCGAGGGCCTGGACCTCGAGCTCGCGCGCGCGGCGACGGCGGACGCGTGACACGGGAGGCCCCGCGGCGGGCGCGACGTCGGGTCGGCACCGCATGAGGCTCGGCGTCCCGGTCGAGCCCGACGCCGCCACCGCGCGCGGCTGGGCGCGTCAGGAGCTGCTCGACCCCGTCTACCACCAGCGGCAGTCGCTGCTCGAGCGCGTGATCGGCTGGATCCGGGAGCAGCTCGAGCAGCTGCCCTCGATCGGCATGTCGGGCGGGACGTGGTTGCTGGTCGTCACGGTGGTGGTCCTCGTCGTGGTGCTCGTCGCGCTGCGCGTCGCGGGGCCCGTGCGCCGCGCCGCGCGGCGTCGCAGCGCACCGCTGCGACGCGGTGACGACCGCCGCACGGCCGACGAGCTGCGGGCGGCGGCCGACGCGGCGGCGCGCGAGGGCGCGTGGTCCGCGGCCGTGGCGGACCGCTACCGCGCCGTGGTCCGCGGGCTCGAGGAGCGCGCCCTGCTCGACGAGCGTCCGGGGCGTACGGCGCACGCCGCCGCGCGGGACGCGGGTGCGGCGCTGCCCGCGCACGCCGCGGCGCTGGCCCGCGGCGGCGACCTCTTCGACGACGTCGTGTACGGCGAGCGGCCGGCCACCGCCGAGGACGACGCCACGATGCGTGCGCTCGACACGGCCGTCGCCGCGGCCCGCCCGGTGGCGGTGGACGCGTGAGCGCGCCCCCGACGACGCTCCCCGGCCTCACCACCGGCGAGGTGCTGGGCGACGGCTCGACCGCGCGCAGCCGCGGCGCCGAGCGCTGGCGCCGGTGGCGCCCGTGGCTCGTCGTGCTCGCGGTCGCGGTCGTCGGCGCGCTCGTGCTGGCCCTGCCCTCGCCCCCGACGAGCACGACGCCCGGCGCACCCGACAACCCGACCGCGTCCGGTGCGCGCGCGGCGGCCCGCGTCCTCGAGCGGCAGGGCGTCGACGTGCGGTACGTGACGACCACGCGCGCGGCCGTCGGCGCGGCCGCGTCGGGCGGCACCGTCCTCGTGGTCGGCGACCAGTGGCTGTCGGCGCAGCAGGTCGACGCGCTCGCGGCGCTCGACAACGACCTCGTGCTGGTCGACGCCGGGTGGGCGCTCACCTCGCTCGCCCCCGACGTCGTCGCGACCGGCGCCGCAGCGCCCCGGGCCGCCCGGCCGGCCACGTGCGACGACCCCGACGCGACGGCCGCGGGCACGATCACCGCCGCCGGCGGCTACGAGGACGTCACCGGCTCCGCGGTGCTGTGCTTCCCGTCGTCGCCGGGCGCCGGCGACGGCGCGTACGTGGTGGTCGAGCAGGACGGCCGGCGGCTCGTGGCCCTCGCGGACATGGAGCCGCTCACCAACGAGGCGCTCGCCGACGAGGGCAACGCGGCGCTCGTGCTGCGCATGCTCGGACGCACGGACCGACTCGTCTGGTACGTCCCGAGCCTCGACGACGCCGGTCTCGTGCCCGACGGCGCGGCCGGCGCCTCGCTCACGGACCTCGTGCCGTGGGTGGGGCCGGTCCTCGCGTGGCTGCTGCTCGTGCTGGCCGTCACGGTGGTGTGGCGCGGACGACGGCTGGGCGCGGTCGTGGCCGAACCGCTGCCGGTCGTCGTGCGCTCGGCCGAGACGACGCGCGGGCGCGGGCGCCTGTACCGCCGGGCGCGCGCGCACGGCCACGCGGGAGCGGCGCTGCGCGCGGGCACGGCGGCGCGGGTCGCGCACCGGCTCGGCCTGCCGCGCTCGGCGGACGCCCCCACCCTGATCGACGCGCTCGTGCGGGCCACCGGGCGCGACGCGCGCGGTGTCGAGACGCTGCTGTACGGCCCGCCCCCGACCGACGACGCGGCCCTGCTGCGGCTCGCCGACGACCTGCACCACCTGGAGAGCGAGGTACACCGACCGTGACCGACGAGACGCCGTACCCCCCGGCCACGCCCGCTCCCGGGCCCGAGCGGCCGCCGGCGCCCTGGCCGGGCCACGACGCCGGCGGCGACGCCCCGGCGCCGACCCCGGCGCACGCCGCACCGGC
>NZ_BCRB01000168.1 GCF_001552375.1 Cellulomonas iranensis NBRC 101100 = JCM 18110
CGACGCGCGGGCCGCCGCCGCGGCGGCCCGCGCGCTGCTGCCCGCCGCGCCCGACCTCGCCGACCCGACCACGGCACGCCTGCTCTCGGAGATCGCGCGCACGGCGGCCGAGGCGGCGCTCGCGGGCGGCGGTCCGCTCGACACCGCCGACCTGCGGCTGCTGGCCGCGCGCGTGCCGCCCGACGAGCCCGCCGCGGCGCTGCTCGTGCGCGTGCTCGCGGCGCAGGGCCGCGACGCCGAGGCGCTCGCGCTGGTCGAGGACCTGCGGACCGAGCTCGCGGACCGGTACGGCGCGGACCCGTCGCCCGTCGTCGTCGCCGCGCACCTCGCGCTGCTGCGGGGCGAGCTGCGGCCCGCACCGGCGGACACGCCCCCGACCACCGCGCCGGGCGGCACGGCGCCGTCGGCGACCGCGGCCCGCGCCGCGACCGGCACGACCGCCCGGGTCGCGTCGCCCGTCGTCCCGCCCCCGGGACCCGACGCCACGACGTCGCCCGCGGCCCCGGGCGGTGCGCCGCACACCGCCGCGCCCCGCGCCGTCACCCTCCCGGCGTCGTGGCGACGCTCCACCACCCCCCTGCTGGGTCGCGACGACGACGTCGCCGCCGTCCGCGCCGCGCTGCGCACCGCGCCGGTCGTCACGCTCGTCGCACCCGGCGGCAGCGGCAAGACGCGGCTGGCCGCCGAGGTCGCGCGCGCCGAGGCCGAGGGCCGCACGGTGCGCGTCGTCGAGCTCGCGGGCCTGCGCGCACCCGACGAGGTGCTGCCCGCCGTGCTGCACGCCGTCGGCGGCGCCGACCTCGCGCCGTCGGGCGTCGAGGTGACCACCGAGCGGCGCGCGCTCGACCCCGTCGACCGGCTGCGCGTCGCGGGCCAGGACCTCGAGGGCCTGCTCGTGCTCGACAACTGCGAGCACGTGCTCGACGCCGCCGCGCAGACCGTGGCCGACCTGCTGCAGGCCGCACCCGACGACGTCACGGTGCTCGCGACGAGCCGGGCGCCGCTGGGCCTCGTGGGCGAGGTCGTGCACCGGATCGACACGCTCGCCGAGGACGACGCCGTCGCGCTGCTGCACGCCCGCGCGCACGCGGCGCGGCCGGGCCTGGCGTGGGACGACGCGGTCGCGCGCGAGCTGTGCCGGCGCCTCGACCACCTGCCGCTCGCGCTCGAGCTCGCGGCGGCGCGCCTGCGGTCGATGCCGGTCGCCGACGTGCTCGCGGGCCTCGACGACCGGTTCGGGCTGCTCGACGACGCGCTGCGCGGCCTGCCCGAGCGGCACGCGAGCCTGTGGGCGCTGGTCGACTGGAGCCGCGCGCTGCTGGCCCCCGCCGAGCAGCACCTGCTCGAGAGGGTCGCGGTGCTGCCGGGCCCGTTCGGCGCCGACGCGGCCGCCGCCGTCGCGGGGGTCGACGACGTGCGGCGCGGGCTCGCGGCGCTCGTCGAGCACTCGCTGCTCGCGCTCGACGACCAGGCCGACGGCCCGCGGTACCGCATGCTCGAGACGGTCCGGGAGTACGGCGAGGCACGGCTCGACGCGGTCGGCGGGCGCGCGGACGCCGTGCGCGGCCTCGTCGCCTGGGGCGCGCGGCTCGCGCGCGGGCTGCTGCCCGACCTCGTCGGCCCCGGCCAGGTCGGGGCGCTGCACGCCCTCGCGCGGGACCAGGACCTGCTGGTCGAGGCGCTGCGCCACGCGCTGCGCACCGACGACGAGCCCGCGGCCGTCGAGGTGCTCGCGGCGCTCGGGTGGCTGTGGTCGGTGCGCGGCGCGCACCTCGAGGTCGTCACCTGGGCGGAGCGCGTGCTGCACGTCCACGACCCCGCGGCACGGCTGCGCTCGGGCGCCGTGCGGGGCCACGCCGCCGGGCGCCCGCTCCCGCCGCCGGACGCGACCGCGACGGTCACGGTGCTCGGGGCGCTGACCAGCACGGTCGTCGAGCCGCAGCGCCTGACGGCCGTCGCGCTGCGCGCCGCGACGAGGCTCACCGCCGAGCGCGCCGACGCGCTCTCGCCGCGCATGCGCGCGCTCGTCGGCGTGCTGCCGGCGCTCTTCACGAACCCCGTCCCGCCACGCGGGGCGATCGAGGCGCTCGTCGGCCACGACGACCCGTACGTGCGCGGCATCGGGCTGTTCCTGCGCGGCGCGGTCGACGAGAACGCGGGCGACGGCTGCCGCTCGGACGCCGACGCGCGCGCCGCGTACGCCGCGTTCGAGGAGGCCGGCGACGAGTGGCTCATGGGCACCGCCGCGCAGGGCGTCGGCCAGTGGGCGTCCGACGAGGACGACGAGACCGCGCGCTGGCTCGCGCGCAGCGCCGACCACCTGGAGCGGGTCGGCGCGACGCTCGACGCGCGCTCGTCGCGGCTGCTGCTCGACATCGAGCTCGCGACCACGGGCGACGCCGACGCGCTCGCGCGGCTCGCCGACGCGGCCGGGTCCGAGCAGTCCGAGCCGACCCTCGCGGCGCAGGCGTCGGTGGGGCTCGCGCACGTCGCGTGGGTGGGCGGCCGCGCGGCCGAGGCCGTGGCGCACGCCGAGGCCGCCGTGCGCGCCGCCGTGCCCGAGCTCGTGGCGCCCCCGCAGGCGCGCGCGCTGTTCCGGCTCGCGGCCGTGGTGCTGCACGCGGGAGCCGCGGGCGAGGTCGCCGGGGCGGACGGCGCGGGTGCGGAGGCAGGCGCGGGTGCCGCAGGTGCGCAGACCGGCGGGGGTGCCGGCGCTGCGGCGGGCGACGCCCGCGCGGCGCACCTCGCACGGGCGCGGCTGCTGCTCGCGGAGGCGTTCGACGACGTCGGTGCGACGTCCGACATGCCGGTGCTGGGCACGTTCGGCCTCGCGTGCGCCGAGCTCGCAGCCGCCGACGGCGACCCGGCGACGGCCGTCGAGCTCGTGGCGCTCGGGCGGCGGCTCGGCGCGGGCGCGCGGATGCTGCTGCCGCGCGCACCGAGCCCCGCCCTGGCGCGCGCGCTCGGCGACGGCGACGCCGTCGCGGCCCGCGAGCGCGCGCTGGCCGGGA
>NZ_BCRB01000169.1 GCF_001552375.1 Cellulomonas iranensis NBRC 101100 = JCM 18110
CGAGCCGATGGCCGTGCGGCTCGCGGTGCTCGCGCACCGGTACCGCGACGACTGGGAGTGGACCGACGGCGGCCTCGCGCAGGCGCGCGAGCGGCTCGCGACGTGGCGCCGGGCGATGTCCGGCAACGGCGGGCCCGACGCGACGCCCGTGCTCGCGGGCGTGCGCGCCGCCGTCGCCGACGACCTCGACACGCCGCGCGCGATCGCCGTGGTCGACGCGTGGGCCGCCGCGGCGCTCGCGGGGCAGGGGCCCACGCACGAGGGCGCCCCGGGCGTCGTCGCGCGCACGGTCGACGCGCTGCTGGGCGTCCGGCTCTAGGCCCGCCCGCGCGTCGCGACGGCACCCGCCGGGCTCAGCCGCCCGTGCCCTTGTCGCGCCGTCGCAGGTAGCGCTCGAACTCCTGCGCGATCGCCTCGCCGCTCGCCTCGGGCAGCTCGGCGGTGTCCTTGGCCTCCTCGAGCTGACGCACGTACTCGCCGATCTCCGAGTCGTCGCCCGCGAGCTCGTCGACGCCGTGCTGCCAGGCCTCGGCGTCGTCCGGCAGGTCGCCGAGCGGCACGGGCTCGCCCAGCAGGCCCTCGAGGCGGTGCAGGATCGCGAGCGTCGCCTTGGGCGACGGGGGAGCGGCCACGTAGTGCGGCACCGCCGCCCACAGCGACAGCGCCTGCAGGCCCCGCACGCCGGCCTCGTGCTGCAGCACGCCGACGATGCCCGTCGGACCCTCGTACGTGTTGGGCTCGAGGCCGAGCAGCTCGCGGACCTCCTCGTCCTCGCTCGTCGCGTTCACGGGGATCGGACGCGTGTGCGGCACGTCCGCGAGCAGCGCGCCGACCGTGACGATCGTGCGCACGCCGAGGCCCGCGGCGATGTCGAGGAGCTCGCTGCAGTACCGGCGCCAGCGCATCGACGGCTCGATGCCGTGCACCAGCACGACCTGCCGGCCCGAGCGCGGCGTGGTCGCGACGGCCACGGCGGTCGTCGGCCACGTGATCTCGCGCGTGCCGTCCGGCCCCGGGCCGACCACCGGACGGTTCACCTGGAAGTCGTGGTATTCCTCGGGGTCGAGCTCGTCGACCTGCTCGGCGCCCCACACGTCGTGCAGGTGCTCGAGCGCGGCCGTCGCGGCGCTGCCCGCGTCGTTCCAGCCCTCGAAGGCCGCGAGCAGGACGGTCTCGCGGGCCGGGAGGTCGGGTGCTGCGTGCTCGCTCACGGTCCCAGCGTAGGGCTGGGGCGGCCGACGAGGCGTGCGACCGTGCCGTTCGGCGCGCGCGCGGCGTCCCCGCGCGTCCGGACGTGGCGCGCCTCACGTCCGGCCGCACGGCGGTGGCGGACGTGCGGCGAGCGGGGATGATGGGGGACGACCCCCGTGGTCCGCACCCACCCGTCCCGGCATCGGAGGCCGTCCTGAGCACGCTGTCGTCGCCCGCCCACCGCCCGTCCGCCCCTCAGCGCAGCGCGTCGCCCGCCGCCGTGCTGTGGGACATGGACGGCACGCTCATCGACACCGAGCCGCACTGGATGGCGGCCGAGATCGCGCTCGTCGAGGAGCACGGCGGCGTGTGGACGCCGTCCGACGCGGCCGCGATGGTCGGCAGCTCGATGTCGGTGTCGGCCGCGCTGCTGCAGTCACGCGGCGTGCGGCTCGAGGTCGACCAGATCGCGCACCAGCTCAACACCGCGGTGGGTGCCGCGGTCGCGGCCGGTGTCCCGTGGCGCCCCGGGGCGCTCGAGCTGCTGCGCGCGCTGCACGCGGCCGGTGTGCCGCAGGCGCTCGTGACCTCGTCGTTCGGCGTGCTGGCCGCACCGTTCGCGCAGACTGTCGGGCTGTTCGACGTGGTCGTCGCGGGCGACGACGTGACGCGCCCGAAGCCCGACCCCGAGCCCTACCTCACGGCGGCGCGGCTGCTGGGCGTCGACGTGCGCGCGTGCGTCGCGTTCGAGGACTCCGCGACGGGCCTCGCGTCCGCGGTCTCGAGCGGTGCGCGCGTCGTCGCCGTCGACTCGCACGTGACGATCGACCCGCCCGCGGGTGTCTCGCGCGTCGGCTCGCTCGCGCGCGTCGACCTGCCGACGATCGAGCGCGTGGCCGCGGGGGAGACGCTCGACCTGCGCCGCTCGGTCTGAGGCGCGCCGCGCGCGGACGTCAGGCCGGTTCGAGGACCACCACGGGGTCCGTGGTCGGGGCCGTCGACCCGCCCCGCGGCTCGACGGTCACGGCCAGCGCGTCGCCCGGCCGGAACTCGGCGGTGGTGACGTCGAAGCCGCCCGCCGTCACGGGCGACGTGCTCGACGGCAGCGCCGCGCCGTCGCGCAGCAGCCACAGCTGGTAGACCCGGTCGGACCCGGGGTCGCTCACGCCGGACGCCGTCACGAGCGCGACGTCGTCCGTCACGACCGCCACGGCGCGCCCGCCGCCCGCGACGTCGGCCGCGACGAGCCGGGCGTCGGGTGCGCCGAGCAGGCGCTCGACCGCCGCGAGCCGCTGCTCGGCCACCGCGGCACGGTCGGCCTGCCGCCACGCCACCGTCACCGGCACCGCGAGCACCGCGGCGGCCACGGCCGCGACGAGGGCCGTGCGCACGGGGGCGCGCCGTCGCCGCACGCGCTCCGAGGCGAGGTCGACGGCACCGGCGGCCGCAGCGCCGGTGCCGACCTGCGGGGTCGCCGCGACCGCCGCGAGCGTCGCGGCCCGGACGTGCTCCGGCGCGGGCCGCGCGGTCGCGGCGGCGAGCGTC
>NZ_BCRB01000170.1 GCF_001552375.1 Cellulomonas iranensis NBRC 101100 = JCM 18110
CGGTCGGCGTCGGCGTGGGCGTCGGCGTCGGCGTGGGCGTCGGCGTCGGGGTCGGGGTCGGGGTCGGAGTCGGGGTCGGCGTGGGCGTGGGGGTCGGCGTCGAACCACCGCCACCGATCTGGATGTCCGAGCACAGGTAGTACGGCTGGTCGAGGTGGCTGGCCTGCCAGATCGTGAACAGCACCGCGCGGCCCGAGCGGCCGGTCAGGTCGACGTCGGTCTGGTAGAGCCCGGTGGTGCCGTAGCGGCCGGTCTCCTTGACGAGGTCGAGGTCACCCCAGCCGAGCGCCTCGGTGGTGGGGTCGAAGCCCGGCTTGGAGACGTAGATCCGCAGGTAGTCGGCACCGTGCTTGGCGCCGTCGGTGAGCGTCAGCGTGAACGTCGTCGGCACCTGCTTCGCGACCCACGGACCGACCTCGTCGAGCGACGCGTACAGACCGTTCTGCGTGCGACCGCCCGAGCAGAGCTGCCCGTCGGGGATCACGGCCTGGTGCTGCCCGCCGACCCCCTCGCGGTACAGCCCGTTCCAGTTCCACATCGTCTGCGGGTTCTCCTGGAACGCCTGCCAGCACATCGGGTCGAGCTGGGCCATCTGCGGGTTGAGGTGGTCGTCGCCCCACCGCTCCCAGCAGCCGTAGTTGCGGGTCGGCGGGTCGGTGACGGAGCCGTGCGCGCTCGCGGACGACGCGACGACGCCCGTCACGGCGAGCGCGAGCGGCACGGCGAGCGCCAGGCGACCGAGCCGGGCGAGCGCGCCGAGCCGGCCGCGGGTACGGGTGGGCATGGGTGTCTCCTCGGGATGGTCCGGGCGGCGACCGGGTCGCGGTCACGGGTCGCGACGGTGCGCGGGTGACGACGGGCCGCCGGGTGGGCCCGTCCACGGTGCGGTTCGACGTCCGTGGAAGCGACCCCTCGAACCGTTTCAGCACTGCTCGCGGCCCTCGGTCCGACCGGTCCCGCGCACTGGGCGAGAGACCCGCTGCCCCGTCATCTGTCGCGCACCGGCACGACGCCGCACGACCGATCACGGGGTCGGCACCACGCCGCACCACCGATCACGGGGTCGGCACCACGCCGCACGACAGATCGCGGGGTCGGCGCGTCCAGGTGCGGACGCCGACGGTGCGACGTGGCGTCGCACCGTCGGCGTCAGACGCGGTCGAGCACGTGGATGCGCGGGTGGTGGCCCTTCGCGAAGACACGCGTCACGGACCGCGGCGTCCACAGGTCGGCCGTCTCGCGCACGACGCGCTCCATGACCTTCACCTCGTGCGTCAGCACCACGAGCCGCGCGCCCGGCGCGGCGACCGCGTGGGCGGCGCGCAGCAGGCCGGCGTGCACGCGCGGCGCGTCGGCGTGCGAGCCGTGCAACGTGCCCCACGGCGGGTCGGCCAGGACCACGTCGGCGAGACCGCCGAGCGGCTCGGCGACCGCCGCGGCGAGCGCCTCGGGGTCGGTCGCGTCGGCCTGCACGAGCACCGGACGCGGCGGGCGCGCGAGCAGTCGCGCGGCCTCGAGGTTCGACCGCGCCGCCGCGAGCGCGTCCGCGTCGAGGTCGACCGCGACGGACGCCGCCGCGGGCCCCGCCAGCAGCCGCTCGACCAGCAGCGTGCCGGACCCGGCCATGAGGTTGACGACGCGGTCCTCGTCGCGCAGCCCCGCGAGCCGCGCGACGGCCGCCGCGATCGTCGCGTTGGCCGCGCCCGGGAAGTCGGCGACGCGCCACGTCCGTGCGGACAGCGGCCGCGGTCCGACGCGCACGAGGACGTCCCAGCCGGGGTCGGCGTCGCCGGTGCGTCGGCCGCGGCGCACACGGACGACGAGGTCGCCGCCCGCCGGGTCGTGCAGCAGCCCGGTGGCCTCCCGCAGCAGGTCCGCGAGCCGCAGGAACGTCGCCGAGTCGGCGCCCGCCGCCTCGAACCGGAACGACGACGACCCGCCGACGCGCAGCGACGCGTACATCGCGTCGACCACGCGGCGCAGGTGCTCGGGGCTCGAGAACGACCGCGGCCGGGGCACGTCGAGGTGCACGACGACCCACGCGGCCACCGCGGTCCGCAGCGCCGTGACGCCCGCGAGCGCACCGGGCAGGGTCAGCGCGAGCGCGTCGTCCCGGTCGGGCACGTCGTGCACGTCGCGCGCGCCCGGCAGGACCTGCGCGACCTCGTCGAGCAGCACCTCGCGCAGGCCCGGGAGGTACGTGAGCTCGACGCGCGTCACGGGCGGCGCGGCCGACGCGCGGGTGCGGTCGGGACGGGGCACGTCGCGCGCGGAGCCGACGCGGCCGCCCCGGGCTGCGTCGGCGCGTCCGACGCGGGGAGCGTCCGGGACGGCACCGCGCGTCGAGCCCGCGCGAGCGCCTCGGGACGCGTCGGGACGCGAGCCACGGGGCTGCTCCGGACGACCGACGCCGGGTGCGTCGGGGCGACGTCGGCGGTCACCGCCCGGACGTCCCCGGCCGCTGCCCTCGGCCAGGCCGGCGCGGGCGTCGGAGCGGGTGCCGCGCGGGGCGTCGGGACGCACGTCCCGTCGGTCCGTGCGGGGGCGTCGCGCGTCACCCCACGCGTCGTCGCGGCGCGACGCGTCCCGGTCGCGCGGACCGTCGACGCGGCCTCGCGTGCTGCTCGTGCGCCCGGCGCGCGCGCCTCGCTCGGCCGGGGGCAGCTCGGCGCGGCCGAGCCACTCGTCCCGCGCACCGGCTC
>NZ_BCRB01000171.1 GCF_001552375.1 Cellulomonas iranensis NBRC 101100 = JCM 18110
CGGCCGCCGCGGGCCGGCTCGCGGAGGCGGTCGTCGTGACGCTCGGCGCGCGCGGCGCGGTGGCGGCGACGTGCACGTCGTCGGCCTACGTCGCCGCGCCCGTCGTCGACGCCGTCGACGCGACCGGGGCGGGCGACGCGTTCGTCGGGGTGCTCGCGTCCCGGCTCGCCGTGGGCGTCGACCTGGGCGGTGCGGTGCAGAGCGCGGTCGCCGCGGCCTCGCAGGCGGTGACCCGGCACGGGACCGTCGAGTCGTACCCGCGCCGCTGAGCCCCCTCAGGGGCGCGTGGTCGACGCGCGGACGAGCAGCTCGGGGCTGATCCGGCTCTGCCGGGTCGGCGCCGAGCCGTCCGCGATCCGCGCCAGCAGGGTGCGGGTGACCTCCTGCGCCAGCGCGGCGAACGGCTGCACGACCGTCGTGAGCGCCGGTTCGGTGATGCCTGCGATCACGGTGCCGTCGAACCCCGTGACGAGCACGCGCCCAGGCACGTCGACGCCGAGGCGGCGCAGCGTCGTGACCACGCCGACGGCGAGCAGGTCGTCGGCGGCGACGACCGCGTCGGGCAGCGGGCCGCGTGCGACCAGCTCCTCGGCGGCGCGCTGCCCGGCCTCGAGGCTGAAGTCGTCGAGCAGGGGTGCGTGCACCTCGAGGCCCGTGCGGGCGACGGCCGCCTCGAAGCCCTCGCGGCGCTCGACACCGGCCGACGTCACGTCGTCGGCGCCGACGAGGACGACGCTGCGGGCGCCACGGTCCACGAGGTGGTCGACGACGACACGCATGCCGAGCGCGTTGTCGACCCCGACGAAGTCGGTGGTCAGGCCCTCGACGCGGCGGTCGAGCTGCACCACGGGCGCGTGCCGGCGTGCCGCGCGCAGCGCGGGGGCGGAGCGCTCGACGTCGGCCGGCACCACCACGAGGCCGTCGATCTGGCGTCCGACGAGCGTCCGCAGCCGGCGTGCCTCGTGGTCCACGTCGCCGTGCGAGTCCGCGATCAGCAGCTCGAGCCCGGGCTCGACGAGCGCGCCCTCGACCGCGTCGACGAGCTGCGCGAAGTACGGGTTGCCGATGACGGGGACCGTCATGCCCACGGTGCGCGTCGAGCCCTCCCGCAGCGCGCGCCCGACGCTGTTCACCTGGTAGCCCAGGCGCCGCGCGACGGCGGTGACGTGCGCCGTCGTCGACGCGGAGACGCGGTTGCGGCCGGTCAGCGCGCGCGACGCGGTCGCGATCGACACGCCCGCCGCCTCGGCCACGTCGCGCAGCCGCACCTCGTCCGTCATGGTCCGCTCCCTCGTCGGCGCCATCCTGTCACGCAGGGGGCGTCCGCCCGCGTCACTCGCGCGCGGTCGGCAGGACGACGTGCTGGGGCAGCTGCCACCACAGGACCACGTCGCTGACCTGGACGTCCGCGGGCAGGACCACGACCGGGGAGACGGTCCACGTGGCCGGGCGCCGCGGGGTCGAGTCCGGCGTGAGCACGTCGTCGAGGTCGCCGAGTGAGGGTGCCGGGCCGGGTGCGTCGACCGGCACGCAGGGGGAGGCCGGCTGCGTGGTCCCCCACCCGTTCGCCACGTAGTCGTACCGCGTGCCGTCGGCGTCCCGCACGGCGAGCGAGCAGCCGCGCAGCACGACGTCGGGGTCGGCGCTCAGCGTCATCTCGACCTGCACCGCGCGGGCGCCCGCGGGCACCACGAGGTCGCGCGGCGGCGTCGTCGCGTCGACGACGGCGTCGAGCCTGACCTCGACGTCGAGCGGGCGCGTGCCGCCGAGCCCGTCGCGCACGTCCTGGTGGAACGCGACGGCCGCGCCGGGGGCGGCCGTCGTGGGATCGTGCAGGCCCTGCTCCCACCACAGGGAGCGCACGCGGTCGGCGGACGCGGCGGCCATGAGCGCCAGCGCGAGCGGCAGGGCGACCAGGGCCCAGCGGTTGCGCCGCCACCACGAGCGCGGACGCGCGGCGGCGGGGGACGGGACGGTGGTGGTCACGGCTGCTCCGGCGGTGCGTCGGACGCGGCGGGGGCGCGCACGGAGGTGTCGTCGGTCGACCACGCGTCCGCGTCGTCCTGCGTGAGGCCCAGGTCGACCTCGGCGACGTCGTCGTGGCGCTGGTCCTCGACGTCGAGGCCGACGCGCAGGCGCGCGCCCGCCACGGCCTCGGGCGGGACCTCGACGTGCAGCGTGGCGTGGCGGGGCACGCCGGGCTGCGCCGCACCGGGCAGGAACGCGGAGCGGCCCCCGGTGAACACCGTGTACGTCCGGCCGTCGCCGCCGAGCAGCTCGGCGAACGCGAGCGCGCGGGGCTGTCCCTTCGCCTCGACCGTCACGGGGACGACCAGCCAGACGCCCGGCGTCGCGAGGAGCGACCCGACCTCGGGCGCCAGGACGGTCGACCCCGTCGGCTCCTCGACGGTGAGCCGCGCGTAGCGGAGGTCGAGCGTGTCGCCGACGTCACCCTCGCGCACGAAGGGAGCGGCCACGCGCTCGTCCACCGGGAACGCCGACGTGACGACGTGACCGACCACGAGCGCGGCCAGGACGGCGGCGCCCGCGCCGAGCGCGCGGCCCGCGGGCGGGCGCACGCGGGGGCGGGCCCGG
>NZ_BCRB01000172.1 GCF_001552375.1 Cellulomonas iranensis NBRC 101100 = JCM 18110
GAGCCGTTGTCGGCGGGGGCCCCCCAGGACACGTCGACCGTGAGCACGTCGCCCGCGCGGCCCGCGAGCGCGGCCGCGAGGCCGCCGACGCCGCCCGGGGGGCCCGCGACCGTGACCGCGTTCGACGGGGCCGACGCGGCGGTGAGGCCCTCGCGCTGCGCCTGCACGACGAACCGCACACCGGCGCCGGGCGGCAGGTCGCGCAGCACGAGCGAGGTCGCGTCGCCCGACGTCGTGGTGGTCGACCCGCCCTCGGGGCCGACGAGGTAGGCGTCGACCGGGGTGCGCGACGCGGTCCACGACACCGTGACCGACCCGTCGCCGCCCGCGACGGCCGTGACGCCCGTCGGGGCGGCGGGCGCCTGCGGCGGGCACGCGGGCGTCGTGACGGCCGCGCTGGTGGCCGCGGCCGAGCGCTCGGCACCCGCGACGGCCTCGACCGAGAACGTGACCCGCGTGCCGCACACGACGCCGCGCACGGTCGCCGTGGTGGCGCCGCCGCCGACCTCGACGGGCGCGACGCCCGCGACCGACGTGCGGACCACGTGGTCGTCGGCGGGCGGCGTGCCCGCACGCCACGTCACGGTGACGTCGGTGAGCCCCGCGGCGTCGGGCGTGCCCAGGGTCGCGACGACCGCCGACGGGCGCCCCGGCGGCGCGTCGGGCGTCGGGGTCGCGGTGCCGGTCGGGGTGGGGGTCGGCGTCGGGGTGCCCGGCGGGCGCCCCGTCGGCTCGCCCGTCGGCGCACCCGTGGGCGTCCCGACCGGGAGCGTCGGGGTGCCGCCCGGCGTCGGTGCGTCGGGTGCACCGGGCGGCGGCTCGGGCGCGCCGACCGGCGGGACGCCCGGGTCGGCGCCCGGGGGCGGCGCGCCCTGGTCGGGACGCTGCGGCTGCGTCGGCTGCTGCGGACGCTGCGGCGGCACGGCGGCCGACGGGCCTGCCGCCGTGTCGCGCGGGTCGTGCACGGGCGCGCCGGAGCGCCCGGTGTCGATCGCGCGCGTGCTGCCGTCGGCCTCGACGACCACGGCGCGCGCGCCGTCCTCGGTGTGCACGACGAGGCGCCCGTCGTCGACCAGGAGGCGCGGGTCGCGACCGCCCGGCACGACGACGTCGGCGCGGGCGCGCGTGCCGTCGGGCCGCAGCACGACCACGCGTCCGGCGCCGGTGCAGGGCACGTACACGAGGCCCGCGAAGACCGCGGGGCGTCCCGGGCGCTCGCACCCGAGCGCGCCGACGCCGACGTCGAGGATCCGGTCCCCCGCGAGCATGACGACCGCCGAGCGGCCGGGCACGCCCGCCGGTGCGAGGTCGGTCGGCGAGGAGTCCGCGGGGAGCACCTCGCCCGCGAGGTCGGGCACCGCGACCGCGAGGTCCCGGCCGACCCCGACCTGCAGCACGGCGCCGCCGTCGGGCGCGAACAGCGTCACGCCGCGCTCGTGCGGCAGCAGGCGCGTGCCGGAGCCCGCGCCCCGCACGGGCCGCGGCTCGCCGACGTCGAAGCGCTCGTCGGCGGGCTTCCAGGTCACCTGCTGCAGGTCACCGCCCGCCGTCACGACCCACACCGTGCCGCGCGCGTCGACGACCGCGTCGGCCAGCGCGCCGCCCACGCGGTGCGGCGTGCCGAGGTCCTTGAGCGTCAGCGGGTCCACCGCGCGCACGACCCCGCTGCCGGGCGTCACGAGGTACACCAGGCCGCCGCCGACCAGCACGCGGGCCGGCTCGCCGCTCGTGCGCTGACCGCTCGCGAGCAGCGTCGCGAGGTCGATGCTCGTGAGGCTCCCGGTGCGGCCGTCGCCGACCACGAGCACGCCGTCGCGCTGGCTGATGTCGAGCTCGGCGCCGGGGCCGGCGACCTGCAGCCGACGCTCGGCGCGGCCCGTGCCGGGGTTGATCTGCACGACCTGACCGGTCTGGTCGTCGGGCAGCCACGTCACGCCGTCCGACATCGTGACCACGGTGCTGGCCACGCCCGAGCCGAGCGCGGCGCCCAGCACGAGCGCGGCGCCCGTGACGGCGACGCCGGCCTCGGCGAAGCCGCGCTGGCGGTCGCCCGGACGGCCCAGCAGGCGCCTCATCAGGCCGGATGCGGTGGCTGATCGGTTCAACGGACGGTCTCCCGGTCGGCTGTCGGCGATAGTACCTGGACCACCCGGACGCCCCCGGCGCTGACCAGCAGGCCGCGCCCGACGCCCGTCGCGGGCTCGTGCGTGTGCATCGGGACGGTCGCGCCGACGAGCGAGCCGTCGGCCATCTCGGGGGCGAGCAGCACGGCGCGTCGTGCGCGCCGGGCGGCCGCGACCGCGCCCGCGACGTGCTGCCGCGCGCGGGCCTCGTCGGCGTCGGCCGCGACGACCACGGCGACGCGGCGTGCGGGCCCCTCCTCGACGGCGCGGGCCAGCAGCTCCACGAGGCGCCGGTCGTCGCCGCCCCGCTCCCAGCCGCGCTCCCACTCGTGCACGTCGTCCACGAGCAGCACGCGCCAGGCGTCGTCGGCGGCGGCCGGCGTCGGGTCCGCGAGCAGCTCCTCGAGCAGCGCGGCGGCCGCGGCGGGGTCGGCGACGGCCGTGACGCCCG
>NZ_BCRB01000173.1 GCF_001552375.1 Cellulomonas iranensis NBRC 101100 = JCM 18110
CGGCCGCGACCGCGCCCACGGCGCCGCGCGCGCCGAGCACGAGGGCCCTCATCGGGGCGTCCCGGGCTGCGCGGCGCGCGGCGCGCGCGACCCCCGCAGCGCGGTGTACGCGCGGGTGAGGGCGGGGACCGCGACGAGCACGGCGACGGGCACGACGACGGCCATGAGCAGCGCGGTCGCGGCGACGTCGGGCCAGCCGTCGACCACGGGCCGCAGGAGCGCCCGGGCCACGACGACGAGCGGGAAGATCGCGAGCCAGGTGACGGCGATGCGGGGCAGGAGCGGGAGAGGACGCACGAGAACTCCAAACGATCGGTTGGAGAGACGGTAACCCCGGCGCCCGCGGAAACCAAACGATCAGTTGGAGTCGCGTAGGGTGGCGCCGTGGCATGGGACACCGCAGGCACCCGACGTCGGCTGCTCGACGCCGGCGCACGGCAGTTCGCCGCGCGCGGCTTCGCCGGCACGACCATGGACGCGCTCAGCCGCGACGCGGGCGTCAACAAGGAACGCGTGTACGCGTACTTCGGCGACAAGCGCGGACTGTTCGGCGCCGTCCTCGCCGACCGCCTCGGCGGCCTCCTCGACGGCGCGCAGGTCGAGGGCACCGGCCCCGCGGCGGTCGGCGCCTGGGCCGGCGAGCTGTTCGACCGCTACCGCCGCACGCCCGACCTCGCCCGCCTGCTGGCCTGGGAGAGCCTCGAGCTCGACGAGGCCGCGTCGGCCGACCACCGGGCGGCCACGTGCCGCGACCGCGCGACGCACCTGCGCGCCGCGCTGCCCGGCCTGGACGCCGCGCGCGCCCAGCACCTGCTGCTCAGCGTCGTCACGCTCGTCACCGGGTGGTGGACGCTCGCGCGCCTCGGCGACGTCGTGCTGACCGCGGGGACCAGCACGGGACCCGACGACGCCGCCGACGCACGACGCGCGGCGCTGGTCGCGCAGGTCGAGGCGCTCGCCGGCGCCGCCTGAGCACGCGCCGGACCGCACGACGTCCCGGGGCGAACGGACCGACCGCCCGGGACCGGCGACGCGACGCACCGATGACGCGCCGCCGAGCGTCGCCCCACGACCCCGCCATCCGTCGCACCCACCCGCTCCGACCCGCCACCGATGACGGGGTCACCACGCGGCAGGCGGCCCCGACGGGGGCCGATCACGGGGTCGCCTCTCGACCTTCGCCCGCGCGACACTGGACGCTCCCCGTCGAGAGGACCCGCCGTGCCCACGCCTCCCCTGCCCGCCGACGTCGCCGCGCTGCTCGCGCAGCCCAACCCCGCGGTGATGGCGACGATCCACCCCGACGGCCACCCCGTGACGGTCGCGACCTGGTACCTGCTGGAGGACGACGGCCGCGTGCTGCTCAACCTCGATGCGTCGCGCGCGCGGCTGCGTCACCTGCGGCACGACCCGCGGGTCTCGCTCACGGCGCTGTCGCAGGAGAGCTGGTACACGCACGTGAGCGTCCAAGGTCGCGTCGTGGAGTGGCGCGACGACGTCGACCTCGTCGACATCGACCGCCTGTCGGTGCACTACGGCGGCAAGCCGTACCCGGTGCGGGACCGCGCGCGCGTGAGCGTGCTGGTCGAGGTCGAGCACTGGCACGGCTGGGGCGCCGCGAAGCAGGACTGAGACCCTCCGGGCCGTCGCGCGACGGCGCGCGGGCGCACCGGGACCGCCGCGCGTCGGGCCCGTGCGGTGCCGCGGGCCCGACGCCGGTCAGGTGCCGCGCCGACCCGGCGACACGAGCCACAGCCCGGCGGCGACCGACCCGACGCCACCCGCCACGAGGTCGCCGATCGTGTCGGCGTACGTCACGAAGATCGCGTCGTCGACGTAGGTGTGGCCGACGTACTCGCCGACCTCCCACAGCGCGCCGAGCGCGAGCCCGAGCGCAACCGTGACGACCACGGCGCCCGCGCGCGCGGCGCGGCCGTGCACGGCGGTGGGGTCGGGCACCGCGGTCGGGTGAAGCGCGGCGGTCGGGTCGGGCACGGCGCCCGTGGTGCGCGCGAGCGCGAGGTGCGCGACCGCCGCGACGAGCCCGGTGACGCCCACGTGCGCGACCACGTCGAGCCACGGCACCGCCTGGTAGAGCTCGAGGACCGCGCACCACGCCGCGACCAGCAGCGACGCTCCGTACGCGGCGTCGAGCGCGGCGGGGGCGCGCACGACGACGGGCACGACGAGCCCGCCGAGCACGAGGACGAGCAGCACGGCGTCGACGGGTCCGCGCGCGACGAGGGCGACGAGCACGCTGACCGCACCCGCGGCCCGCACGACACCGCCCGGGCCCGCGAGCAGCAGGCGCGGCACGGGGGCCGGCATGCCGGCGCGCGTCGTCGTCATCGTCCCCCTCCCCCCGCGCCCGGGTCGGCCCGGCGCGCGGCGACCGTACGACGAGGGCGTGCGGTGCGCACGCCCGGCGGGCGACCCCGCGCGACGGCGTCGGGCGTGCGCTCCGACGGCTCGACGCCCGGGGCCGGCCCGCCGCGGACGCCGGCGGCCCGCGG
>NZ_BCRB01000174.1 GCF_001552375.1 Cellulomonas iranensis NBRC 101100 = JCM 18110
GGGGCCGGACGAGCGGTCCGGGCCGGGCGCGCGCCCGGCGCGCACGTCCCGGCGCGCCTCGCGACCCTCGTCCCGGCCGACCTGCGCCGCGAGCGCGTCGGCGAACGCGTCCGCACCACCCGCCGGGCGCGGGCCGGCACCGGGCGCCGGGCGCGGGGACGTGGCGGGGGCCGCCACGGCGGTGGGGGTCATGCGTCCTCCCCGGGTGTCGTCGGGGCCGCGCTGCGCGCGGCCACCTCGTCGAGCGCGACCTGCTCGGCGTGCTCCTCGGTCACGCGGACCTCCTCCTCGTGGCGCTCGCGCAGCCGGTCGACGGCCCGCGTCCGCACGCGCGCGGCCGTCCACTCCGCCTGCCGGCGTCCGACGTGCTGCTCGGCGTCCTCGACGGCGCTCAGGTCCTCGGTCAGCAGCGACGACAGCGCGACGCGCGCCGCGACGGCCGCCTGCCACGCCGCGATGTCGGCCTCGCCGGGCGGGCGCGTCGAGCCGAGCATCTCGGCCGTGCGCGTCGCGCGGTCGCGCGCGATCCGCTCCTCGCGGCGCGCGGACGCGAGCTCGGCCGCGGCGGTGTCCTCGGCCATGGCGCGCACGCGCAGCAGGCCCGCGAGCGGGAAGTTGCGGCTCATGCCTCCCCCATCTGCTGCACCAGCGCGCGCAGCCACGTCCACGACGCGTCCGCCGGTGCGGCCTCGTCCATCCCCTGCCGCAGGAACGCGTCGATCGCGGCCGCGTGCGTGACGGCCGTGTCGACGAGCGGGTTGGAGCCGGCCACGTACGCGCCGACGTCGATGAGGTCCTGCGCCTGCCGGCGCGCGGCCATCACGGCCCGCAGACGGGCGGCGTCGGCGCGCTGCTGCGGCGTCGACACGCGCGACGCGACGCGCGACACCGACCCGAGCGCGTCGACCGACGGGAAGTGCCCCGCGACCGCGAGGCGCCGGTCCAGCACGACGTGCCCGTCGAGGATCGAGCGCGCGGCGTCGGCGATCGGCTCGTTGTGGTCGTCGCCGTCCACGAGCACGGTGTACAGCCCCGTCACCGAGCCGGTCGGGCCCGTGCCGGCGCGCTCGAGCAGGCGCGCGAGCAGCGCGAACGTGCTCGGCGGGTACCCGCGCGTCGCGGGCGGCTCGCCCACCGACAGCCCGATCTCGCGCTGCGCCATCGCGACGCGCGTCAACGAGTCCATCATGAGCACCGCGTGGCGGCCCTCGTCGCGCAGCCGCTCGGCGATGCGCGTCGCGACGAACGCCGAGCGCAGGCGCACGAGCGGCGGCTGGTCGGACGTCGCGACCACGACGACCGACCGCGCGAGGCCCTCGGGCCCCAGGTCGTCCTCGAGGAACTCGCGCACCTCGCGGCCGCGCTCGCCGACGAGCGCGATCACCGACACCTCGGCGTCGGTGCCGCGCGCGACCATCGACAGCAGGCTCGACTTGCCGACGCCCGACCCGGCGAACAGGCCGAGGCGCTGCCCGCGCCCCGCCGTCACGAGCGTGTCGAGCACGCGCACGCCCAGCGGCAGGGGGGTGTCGACACGTGCGCGGTCCAGCGGGTGCGGCGCGGGCGCGTCGAGCTCGACCATCGCCTCGACGTCGAGCGGGCCGCGCCCGTCGATGGGCCGTCCCAGGCCGTCGAGCACGCGCCCCAGCAGGCCGGAACCCACGGGGACCCGCAGGCCCGTGCCGTGCGCGCGGACCGGCAGCCCGGCCCGCAGGCCGTGCGTCGGGCCGAGCGGCATGCAGCGCGTCGCGCCGCCGGCGGTCGCGACGACCTCGGCCGTCACGGCCTCGTCGCCCTCGCCGACGGTCACGAGCTCGCCGACCGCGGCCGACGTGCCCGCGGTCTCGATCGAGAGCCCGACCACGCCGCGCACGCGGCCGACCGCGACCGGGCGTGCGGCGTGCAGCGCGCGCGACCAGCCGTCGGCGAGGTCGCGCTCGGGCGCGAGGGTCGTCACGGGGCCTCCAGGGCGTCGCGCACGCGCTGCACGGCGGTCCCGATCCGGGCGTCGACGTGACCGTCGGCGTGCTCGAGCACCGCGTCGCCGGGGGCGAGCGCGGGGTCCGCCACGAACGTGACCGCGAGCCCGTCGGTGCCCGGCAGGGCCGCGAGGTCGCGCGGGTGCAGGTGCACGACCGCGTCGTCCGGGACGTCGGGCTCGGCGAGCACGCGGGCCAGCGCGGCGCGCGCGGCGCTGGACGCGTCCCCCAGCTCGACGCCCAGCAGCGCGACCGCGAGCTCGAGCGCCGCCGTCCGCACCGTCGCGAGCGCGTCGGCGACGACCGGTGCGGTGCGCGCCTGCAGCGCGCGGCTCGCCGCGTCGAGCGCCGCGAGCGCCGACGCGTGCTCGGCCGCGCGGACCTGCGCGTCGTGCGCGGCCTGCTGCGCGGTGCGGGCCGCC
>NZ_BCRB01000175.1 GCF_001552375.1 Cellulomonas iranensis NBRC 101100 = JCM 18110
CCACCCCCGCCGCACGCCGGACCGAGGAGAGACCCATGCACCGCACGCCCCCCGCCGCCCGCGCGCCGCGCACCACCCCCGCGCCGCGGGGCACGCGCACGCGCCGCCCCGACCACACCCGCCGCACCGACCGCACGCACCGCACCGCCGGTGCCCGCGCCGTGCACGTCCGCGCCGGGCGCCTCCTCGCTGCGGGTGTGCTCGCGGCGCTCGCCGCGACCGGTGCCGCCGCACCCGCGGCCGCGCTGGGACCCGCGCCCGTCCCGGCGACGACGGACGCCGGGACGCCCGCCGTCACGTGGTCCGTGCGCCCCGGCACGCCCGACGGCCCGGACGGGCGGCTGTCGCTGCGCCACGTGCTCGACCCGGGTGCGTCGGCCGACGACGCGGTCGTGCTCGACAACCTGGGCGACCGCGCCGCGACGTTCGCGGTGTACGCGGGCGACGGCACGTTGTCCGAGGGCGGCGACTTCGACCTGCCGCCCGGCGGCTCGACGCCCGTGGACGGCGGCGCGTGGGTCGCGCTCGGCGACGTCCCCGGGGCCGAGCGCCAGGCGGACGGCGCGCTGCGCGTCACGCTCGACCCCGGCGCGCGCACGACCGTGCCGGTGACGGTCGCCGTGCCGGCGGACGCGACGCCGGGCGACCACCCGGCGGGCGTCGTGGCCGAGCTGGTCACGGGCGAGGGCGTGCGGCTCGCGGCGCGCACGGGCGTGCGCCTGCACCTGCGCGTGACGGGCGAGGTCACGGCCGCGCTCGCGCCGCAGGACGTCGAGGCGCGCTGGGTGCCGTCGTGGAACCCGTTCGCGCCCGGCACGGTGCACGTGCGCTACCGCGTCGCGAACACCGGCGACGTGCGTCTCGCGGCCCGCACGGTCGCGGAGCTCGCGGGGCCGGCCGGGGTCGGCGCCGCCGAGCACCGCGCCGAGCTGCGCGAGGTGCTGCCCGGGCAGTCCGCGTGGGTCGAGGGCGACCTGCGGGTGTGGCCCGTGGTCCGCGCGGCCGGGCACGTCGACACGCGCCCGTGGGTCGTGGGCGACGACGTCGTGGACGCGGCGCTGCGCACGGGCTCGGCGTCGGTCGTGGTGTGGGCCGTGCCGTGGTCGCAGCTCGCGCTGCTGGTCGTGGTCGTGGGTGGGGTAGTGCTGGTGCGGTGGCGGCGCCGGCGCACGGCCGCGCTCGTGCAGTCGCGGGTCGACGCCGCGCTGGCGGCGGCGGGGGTGCCGGCGGCAGCGCAGCCGGCCGGCCCGGAGCGGTCGGCGACGACGACGCCGGCGAGGGCCGACGACGCGAGGGCCGACGACGCGGGGGCGACGCCGGCGGTGCCGGCGGCCCGCACCGACACCGCCTGACGCCGACCCGTCGTCGCGACGCTCGCGCCGCCCGGCGCGGGCCTCAGACCTCGCCGGCCTCCTGCGCGGCCCGCAGCGCGCGCAGCGCCTCGAGCGCGAGCGCGTGGTCGTCGGCCTGCGGCAGCCCCGAGACCGCGAGCGTGCCGACGGCACCGGCACCGTCCACGACGACAGGCACGCAGCCGCCCGCGGTCGCGTAGCGCGCGGGGTCAAGCCCGTAGTCGGCGAGCGTCTGGCCCTTGGCGGCCAGCCGCCGCCCGACGACGTACGACGCGGTCCCGAACCGGCGGACCGTGCGCACCTTGCGCTCGACCCACCCGTCGTTGTCGGCGCACGTGCCCGGCCGGGACGCATGCACCAGCTGGTGCTCGCCGCGGCGCACGTCGACGACGACGGGCAGGTCCCGCTCGGCGGCGACGCGCCACACCCACGTGCCGAGCCACCACGCGTCGTCGTGCCCGAACCGCACGAGCGTCACGTCCTGCAGCTCGGCCTCGAGCCGCGCGACCAGCGCCGTCGCGTCGTCCTGCGTGTCAGCCATGTGCCGTCCCTCTCGTCCGCCGGCCGTGCGCCGGCACCCGACCGTACGCCCGGCCGCGGTGCCGCGGCCGGGCGTACGGCGTCTGCTCCGGTGGTCAGATGTGGACGTCGCCGCAGAGGTGGACCTCGATGCCCATGCCGTGGAGCATGGCGGCCTTGGCGGTCAGGGCCTTGTCGGCGGTGGCCGCGTCGGGGGCGTAGGCCACGTTGAGGTGGTTGGCCTTGTGGCGGGCCATGAACTGGTCACGGGTCACGCCGTGCAGCACCGCGTGCAGGATCGGCCACTCGGGGTTCGTGGCCTGCTTGCGTCGCTGCGTCTCCGCGGCGGGCAGGTCCACGGCGGTGGCGCGGCCCAGGTCGGCGTGCAGACGCCCCTGCGCGATGTAGATGCGT
>NZ_BCRB01000176.1 GCF_001552375.1 Cellulomonas iranensis NBRC 101100 = JCM 18110
CCAGCAGCGCGCGACCGGCCGCCGCGAGCGCGCCCGCACCCGTCACGCCCAGCCGCTCGGCGTCGACGAGCGCCGCCTCCACCGCCGCGCGCGGCGGCACGGACCGCGGCGAGCGCCACCGCAGCGCGTCGTGCACGTCGTCACCGGTCGGTGCGGCCCCCGTCGGTGCGGCGGCCAGCACGTCGAGCACCGCACGCCGCAGCCGCGGCACCCACGGGCGCGCCAGCTCGGGGTCGAGCGCGGCCCGCAGCGCACCGCGCTCGTCGCGCGCACCCACGAGCCACGGCGTGCGCGACGACGCGAGCCACGCGCGGGCCAGCACGGCCCAGCGCTGCTCGACGTCCTGCGCGAGCCACACGTCGGCCTCGAGCGTCGGGACGAACGTGGGCGACTCCTCGCCGTCGTCCGCGAGCAGGCCCGCGGCCGCGGCGGTCTCGACGAGCCACGCGGCGTGCGCGTCGTCGACGTCGAGCGCCTGCGCCGTGCGGCGCAGGTCCCGCGCACCGAGCCCGCCCGCGCGCAGCACGCCCGGCGGCTGCGCGTCCCACCGGGCCAGCAGCTGGCGCACCAGGCGGACCGTGCGCTCGGCGGCCGCGGCGGACTCGGCCGCGACCGTGCGCGGGTCCCGCACCGGCGCGTCGGCCGCGGTCGGCGCGAGCGTGGGGGACCGGTGCGTGCGCCCGCCGCGCAGCGCGAGCGCGACGCGGCGCGGCAGCACGACGTGACGGCTGTCGCCGCGCACCAGCAGACCGTGCCGCACGAGCCACGTGACCGCGTCACCGGCCGGCGTCCCCGCGGGCGGCACGAGCCCCACGGGCGGCCCCCACAGCAGCGCGTCGAGCACCTGCGCGGCACCCGTCGGGGCGTCCGCGAGCAGCGCCGCGGGGTCGTGCGGGGCGTCGTCGGGCTCGGGCGTCGACGCGGGTGCCAGCCCGGCCGCCGACGGCCCGAGCGCGTCCGCCAGCCCGGGCGCGGCGTGCAGCGTGCCGTCGTCGTCGGGCCACAGCAGCGCCAGGGCGACCGCGTCGTCGACCGCGCGCCCCACCGCGTCCGCGTCCGCCGGCCCCGCGCCGACCGCCGCGAGGAGCCCCGCGCGCGTCGGCGCCGACGCGACGTCCGCGAGCACCACGGCCGCCTCCACGACCTGCAGCACGAGCGCGTCGACCCAGGTCAGGGCGCGGTCGAGGCTCGACCGGCTGGTGGCCCGCGCCGCCAGCGACGCGAGGGTCGCGGGGTGCGGCGTGGCCAGGTCGGGGCGGCGCACCAGCAGCGCGACGAGCTCGTCGTCGCTGCGTGCACGCAGGTACCCGGTGAACGTGGCCATCCGCACCACGATACGTGCGGACCCGGTGCGGGTGCTCAGCAGCCCTGCGACCACAGGGCCTTGGCCCAGCCGCCGAGCTGCCACGCGTACCGCGCCGCCCAGCGGTCCAGCCCGAGGCGCTCCCGCCGGGCCACGACCTGCACGCCCTCGGGCACGCACCGGCCGATCAGGAGCCGCGCGCGCAGCAGGTTCGGGGTCGCGGTCACGACCGTCACCGTGTCCCAGCCGTGCGCGGCCATCTCGTCACGGACCCAGCGCGCCTCGCCGCGCGTCGTGAACGGGTCCGGCCGTGCGCACGTCACGTCCAGCGAGCCGGGGTCCTCGCACAGCGGCACCCGGTCGTCGTCGTCCACCGACACCAGGACGGCGCCGGCGCGGCCCTGCTCGACGAGCTCGCGCGCCCACGCGACCCGCCACGGCTGCGGCGGGCCCAGCACGACGACGGCGTCGGCGACGCCCGGCGAGTCCTGGGGCGGCGCCACGAGGGTCGGCACGCCCGCGAGGGCGACCACCAGCGTGGTCGTCACCGTGGCCACGCCGAGGCGGCGCCACCGGCGTCGCCCGCCCCGCGCGACCTCGGCGACCGGCGGCGTCACCGGGCCGTCACGGGGTCGCCGCGCCCGCGTCGGGGGTCGTCCCGGTGCCGGGGTCCGGCTGCGGCGAGGGGCCTTCGCCGCCGGGGTCCGGGGCGGGTGCCGTCGGGTCCGGCGCCGACGGCGTCGTCGGGGCCGGGCCGGGGTCGGAGGGCGTGCCGGGGTCGTCCGTGCCCGGGCTCGACGCGTCCGGTGCGGCGCCGTCCGGGCCGGGGGCGGTGGTCGGGCCGCCCGCGCCGTCGG
>NZ_BCRB01000177.1 GCF_001552375.1 Cellulomonas iranensis NBRC 101100 = JCM 18110
CGCCGGACGCCGCCTCGACGACGCCGCCCCCACCGTCGACGCCCGCCTGCCCGACGGCACGCGGCTGCACGCCGTGCTGCCGCCCCTCACCGACGCGTGCACCACGCTGAGCCTGCGGGTCGTGCGGCCGTGCGCGTTCACGCTCACGGACCTCGCCGCGTCCGGCACGGTCGCGCCGCCGCTCGTCCCGCTGCTGCGGGCCCTCGTCGACGCGCGCGCCAACCTGCTGGTCTCGGGCGCCACGGGCGCCGGCAAGACGACGCTGCTCGCCGCGCTGCTGTCCACGGTCCCGCACGACGAGCGCGTCGTGCTGGTCGAGGAGGCGGGCGAGCTCGTCGCCGACCACCCGCACGTGGTGCGCCTCACCGCGCGCGCCCCCAACGTCGACGGCGCCGGCGGGGTCCACCTCGCCGACCTCGTGCGCCAGGCGCTGCGCATGCGACCGGACCGGATCGTCCTCGGCGAGTGCCGCGGCGCCGAGGTCCGCGAGGTGCTCGCGGCGCTCAACACGGGCCACGAGGGCGGGTGCGCGACGCTGCACGCCAACACCGCCGCCGACGTCCCTGCGCGGCTCGAGGCCCTCGCCGCGCTCGCGGGCCTCGACCGCGCCGCCGTGGCCGCCCAGGCCGCGAGCGCGGTCGACGCCGTGCTGCACGTGCGCCGCGTCCGGCACGGCACGGACGCCGGACGCCGGTACCTCGCCGAGGTGGGCGTCGTCGTGCGGCGCGACACCGACGGCGGCCTCGAGGTGCGCACCGCGCTCGACGTCGACGCGGCGGGGCGGATCCGTCGTGGCGACGGGTGGTCGCGACTCGCGGCGCGGCTCGGTCACGTCCCGCGGGACGGCCCGTGACGCCGTTCGTCGCGGCGCTCGTCGCGCTGGCCGTGGTCGCGGCGTGCGGACCACCGGTGCGTCGGCTGCCGTGCGGTCCGGGGCGTCCCAGGCCCGGCCGTCCGCTGCCGCCCGGGCCGGTGGGGCGCACGCGGCGACCGCGCACCGGCGGACGGCCCCGCGAGGACCGCACCGGGCCCGCGGCGACCGCGCGCGACGGCGCTGCCGGGGACCTCGCCACCGTGCTGCACGCCGTCGCGTCGCAGCTGCGGGCGGGCGTGCCGCCGCCCGACGCGTGGCGCTCCGTGCTGGGCGTCCCCGGGGCCGACGACGGCACCCCACCGGCACCCGCCCTGCTGGCCGTGGGGCGCGGCGCGGGCCGCGTGGGCGCGCGCCGCGCCGGGGGGCGGGACGACGCCGCGCACCGTGCCCGCGTCCGTGCCGTGCTCGCGGGCACGCGCGTCGCCGCCGAGACCGGTGCCCCGCTGGCCGACGTCCTCGCGGACCTCGCGGACGCCGTCGCAGCCGACGCCGAGCAGTCCGCCGACCTCGCGGCCGCGCTCGCGGGCCCGCGCGCCACGGCCCGTGTGCTGGTCCTCCTGCCCGTGCTGGGGCTGCTCGTGGGCGCCGCCATCGGCGCGCGGCCGTGGGCGGTGCTGACGGGCGGCGGCGTCGGCAGCGCACTCGGCGCCGCGGGTCTCGTGCTCGCCGCCGCCGGGCACGCGTGGGTGCGGGCGCTGCTGCGGCGCGCGGTGGTGCCGTGACGGCCGGGCTCGTCGCACCGACGGCGGGTGACGTGGGCCCGGCCGCGGCGGCCGGCGTCGTGGTCGCGCTCGCGGTGCTGCTGGGGGCGCTGCCGTGGCGCGTCGCGCGGGCACCCCGTGCCCCGGGCGCCGGGGGGACCGGGGGACGCACCGGCGCCGGGGACGGGCCGGGGGGCGGGAGCCCTCGTGCGCGGCGTCGCCGGGCGCGTCGCCACCGTGGCGACCTGCGGGTTCCCGACCTGACGACCGCGCCGCTCGACCCCGCGTTCGTGCTCGACCTGTGCGCCGCCGCCGTCCGCGGCGGAGCCGCAGTGCCCGCCGCGCTCGTCGGCACGGGCCGCCACCTGGGCGGCGCCGACGGCGACGCGCTCGTCCGGGCTGGCACGGCCCTCGGGATGGGCGCGCCGTGGGACGTCGCGTGGGCCGGTGCGCCCGCGGCGGTCGCCGCCGTTGGCGCGGCCCTGCGCGTCGGGTGGGACGCGGGGTCGTCCCCGGGGCCGCTGCTGCGCGCGGCGGCCGACCGGCGGCGGCGCG
>NZ_BCRB01000178.1 GCF_001552375.1 Cellulomonas iranensis NBRC 101100 = JCM 18110
ACGGGTCCGGGCGCGGCTGGGGGCGCCGCCGGGGCGGGGCCGACGCCCGGGGCCACGCGCGCACCCGACGTGCGCCACGGCGGCTCGGCGTCCCACGAGACGAGCGTGCGGTGCGCGAGCCACTGCAGCGAGTCGAGCTCGGCGCCCGCGAGCGCGCGGTGCAGCGTCGTCGCGTCGAGCGGCAGCACGCCCGGGCACGGCGACGCCGCGAGGTCGAGCCCCAGGTCGAGGTCGGTGCGCATCGTCATGAGCTCGACGTTGCGCCGGTAGGCCGCGCGGCCCTCGGGGTCCGCGAGCTTGCGGACGACGGCCTTGCCGACCTCGGCGGCCACGCGCGCGCCGTCGTGCTCGTCGACGTCGGCGAACGCGGCCTCGACCGTGCCGAAGGCCGCGAGCAGCGCGACGCCCGTCTTCTCGCCGATGCCGCGGATGCCCGCGAGGTTGTCCGACTGGTCGCCGCGCATCGCCGCGAACTGCCGGTACTGCGCGGGGTCGATGCCGATCATGAGCCGCAGCCGCTCGGGCGTCAGCACGGGCGAGGCCTCGACGCCGCCGTTGATGAGCCGCAGCACCGACGTCGTGGGGGTGATGAGCGCGAACGCGTCGCGGTCGGACGTGCACACGACCGTGCGCCAGCCCGCCGCGTCGGCGTGCGCCGCGGCCGACGCGAGCACGTCGTCCGCCTCGTGCCCCGGCGGCGTGACGACGTGCAGGCCCGCCTCACGGAACACGTCGGCCGCGAGCGCGAGCTGCTCGACCAGGTCGGTCGGCTTCTCGGCGCGGTGCGACTTGTACTCGGGGTGCACCGATTTGCGGACGTTGTGGCTCGCGTCGTCGAACCCCACGACGACCGCGTCGGCGGACACCCGGTCGCACGCGCCCAGCACCTGCGACAGCGCGCCCCGCACGGCCCACGTCGGGCGGCCGTCGCGCGTGCGCGTCCCCGACGCGGCACCCGCGTGGTACGCGCGATGGATCAGCGAGTTGCCGTCGACGGCCAGCAGGGTCTTCGTCATGGCGGGCGGTCGCCGGTCCTCTCGTGCGGGGGCGGTGCCGCCGCGTCAGCCGGGCAGCACCTGCTCGACGAGGGTACGTGCCTTGCGGCGCACGGTGGCCGAGCCGCCGCGCTCCGCGAGGTCCCGCAGGCCCGGCCACGCCGCCGCGTCGGCGGGCAGCAGCCCGCGGTCGGCGGCCTCGCGCAGCAGCGGAGCATGCAGCAGCGCGACGTCGAGCACGCGGTTGAGCCACCGTGGCGCGGGACCGTCGAGGCCGGCCGCGTGCCGCACGGGCTCGACCAGCACGGGCCACAGCACGGGCAGCGTCGTCGGGTCGGACTCGAGCAGCTTCATCATGCGCGCGGGCGTCACGTCGGGGTGCGGCAGCAGCGCGCGCACGGCGACCGTGACCGCCGCGGACCCGAGCAGCCCCTCGCGGACCACCGTCTGCACGGACCACACCGCCGCGTCGTCGTGGCACAGCGACGCGAGCACGACCGCCGCCATCGACGTGGTCAGCGGCGGCACGTCGCCGCCGGTGAGCGGGCCGTCGGCGCCCGTGCGCCAGTTGCGGTGCGGCGAGACGACCAGGCGCCCGGCGGTCGCGTCCCAGTGCAGCCACGCGTCGTGCCCGTGGTGGTTCGCACCCGCGGTCCGCGCCGCGGCCGACCGCGCGGCGCACTGCCCCTCGCGCTCGAGGTCGTAGAACCAGCCCTTGGTCACGCGGAACGGCCCGCCGGCCTCCCCGGGGACGTCGACGTCGACCGCGAGCATGCGCGACGACGCGCCCGGGTCGTCCCACACCGCGGTGATCGCCGCACCGTCCACGACGGCCGGCAGCGTCCCGGCGCCGTCGGGCCAGACCTCGGCGAACGCGCGCGTGGGGCGCGTCGTCGCGGACGCGGGTGCGGTGGCGGCGGGCTCCCCGGCCGCAGCCGCGGGCGTCTCCGCCTCGGGGGCGGTCACCGGCTCCGGCAGCCGCGCGACGACCGCCCGCGCCGCGACGACC
>NZ_BCRB01000179.1 GCF_001552375.1 Cellulomonas iranensis NBRC 101100 = JCM 18110
CCGGGCAGCGGCCCGGGCGCGGCCGTGCCCGCCCCTGCGCCCGCCGGCACGGGCACGGCGACGGGCGCAGGCACGTCGTGGGCGGACGTCCGCGCGCAGGTCGACCGCGCGCACGACGTCGTGTCCGACGCGCTCGGCCGGCTCGGCACCGTCACGACGGCGGCGGACGCGGCGGCCGTCGCGGCGGCGCTCGGCCGCTGGGACAACGTCACGCTCGGCTCGTCGTACCGCGTGCTCGACCAGGCGGTCGGGATCATGCAGGACGCGCACATCGGCCCCGCGGTCGGCGGCGTGCTGCAGGGCGCCGCGGCGCTGGGCGTCGCGTCGGACGCGTACGGCGCGTACCGCGCGCACGGCGCGGGCGACCTGCACGGCACGGTCGACAACGCGGTGTCCGCGGTGCTGGGCGCGGGGTCGTTCGTGCCCGGCTGGGGCCTGGGCAGCGCCGCCCTCGGCGCGTCGTGGCAGGTCGGCACCGCCGTGGGCACGGCCGCGAACGACGCGATGCAGGGCACCGACTTCCACGCGCGGTTCACCGACCGCATGGACGCCGCGTTCGACCTCGGCGGCGCGTGGGGCATGCTCAACACGCCCGGTGCGCTGATCGTCACGGGTGCCGAGGAGGTCGGCCTGCGCGCCCGTGCGCTGTGGGACGGCCTCACCGGTCCGGCCGACGGCACGCTCGACGGCCGCCGCTAGTCTCGGTCGCGGGGGACGCCGGGCACCGGCGCGGGGCCGGGGACGAGGAGCGATGGACGACGACGAGCTGTGGGCGCCCACGCCGACGCGCACGACCCGGGTCGACGTCGACCTCGGGCTGCCCGGGTACACCGACCTGCGCGAGGTCGCCCGCGGCGGCGACTCGGTCGTCTACCGCGCGCACCAGCCCGCGCTGCACCGCGACGTCGCGATCAAGGTCCTGCTCGAGACCGACCCCGCCACGCGTGCGCGGTTCGCGCGCGAGCTCGAGATCACCGTGCGGCTGGGGCGCCAGCACCCGCACGTCGTGACCGTGCTCGACACCGGGACCACCGCGCAGGGCCACCCGTGCCTCGTCATGGACTTCCACGACCTCGGCTCGCTGCACGACCGCCTGCGCAGCCACGGCCCGCTGCCCGTCGCGGAGGTCGTGGCCGCGGGCACCGCGGTGGCCGACGCGCTCGCGTTCGCGCACGCGCACGGCGTGCTGCACCGCGACGTCAAGCCGCAGAACGTGCTGCTGCTGCCCACGTCGTACGTCCTGACGGACTTCGGCATCGCGCGCATGGCGGACGCGGGGCACACCGCGTCGCTCGAACGCTTCAGCTACCGGCACGCGTCGCCGCAGGTGCTCGACGGGCTCGAGCCCACGGCCGCCGACGACGTGTGGTCGCTCGGCTCGACGCTCTCGACCCTGCTCGACGGGCGCGCGCCGTTCGCCGCGCCCGACCCGGACGACGACACCGCGCTGGGCTACCTGCGGCGCGTGCGCACGGGCGAGCGGCGTCCGGTGCGGCGCGACGACGTGCCCGCGGCGCTGCTCGCGGTCGTCGACCGGTGCCTCGCCCCGGCGCGCGAGGACCGGTTCGCGTCCGCCGCGGACGTGCACGCCGCGCTGCTCGCGCTGCCGACCGAGACCCGGTCCTGGTCGCCGGGCGGCGCGCCGGCCACGCCCGCGCCGTCGCCGACGGACGCCGCG
>NZ_BCRB01000180.1 GCF_001552375.1 Cellulomonas iranensis NBRC 101100 = JCM 18110
CGCCGCGCGCGCGTCGCGCTCCGCCCGGTCGGCCGCGTCGGCGGCGGCCCGCTCGGCGTCGGCGTGCGCCATGCGGGCCTGCAGCAGCTCGTGCGCCGACTCGCGGTCCACGGGCTGCACGTACCGCGCCGCGACCGGCGACGCCGCCACGGTCGCGTGCACCGTCGCGGGCGCGGCGGGGGACATCGACGCCTCGGGTGCGTACAGGCGGGTCCACGCGACCGGCGTCGGCACGCCGCTCTCGCCCAGCACCGTCACGACCGCCTCGCCCGTGCCGAGCTGCTGCAGCACCCGCTCGAGGTCGTAGACCGACGCGGGGTAGGTGCGTGCCGCGGCCCGCAGCGCCGCCGCGTCGTCGGGCGTGAACGCGCGCAGCGCGTGCTGCACGCGGCTGCCCAGCTGCCCGAGCACGTCGGCCGGCACGTCCTTCGGGCTCTGCGTGACGAACACGATCCCGACCCCCTTGGAGCGGATGAGACGCACGGTCCGCACGACCTCGGCGAGGAACGCCTTCGACGCGTCGGCGAACAGCAGGTGCGCCTCGTCGAAGAAGAACACGAGCCGCGGCCGCTCGGGGTCGCCCACCTCGGGCAGCACCTCGAACAGCTCTGCGAGCAGCCACATGAGGAACGTCGAGAACAGCGCCGGGCGGTCCTGCACGCCGGGCAGCTCGAGCGCCGAGACCACGCCGCGCCCGTCCGGTGCGGTGCGCAGCAGGTCGGTCACGTCGAACGCCGGCTCCCCGAAGAACGCCCCGGCGCCCTGCGCCTCGAGCGCGACGAGCTGGCGCAGGATCACGCCGGCCGTCGCGGCCGACAGCCCCCCGATGCCCTTCAGCTCGGGCCTGCCCTCGTCGCTCGTCAGCCACTGCAGGGTCGTGCGCAGGTCGGCCAGGTCGAGCAGCGCGAGGCCCTGCCGGTCGGCCCAGTGGAACACCAGGCCCAGGCTCGACTCCTGCGTGGCGTTGAGCCCGAGGACCTTGGCCAGCAGCAGCGGCCCGAGGTCGGTCACCGTGGTGCGCAGCGGCACGCCGTCGCCCGCGCCGCCCAGCGCGTACAGCTCGACCGGGAAGCCCGTCGCCGCCCACTCCTGACCGAGGGCCGCGGTCCGGGCGGCGAGCCCCGGGGAGGTCGCGCCCGGCTCGGCCAGGCCGGTCAGGTCGCCCTTGACGTCGGCGACGAGCACGGGCACGCCGGCCGCCGACAGGCGCTCGGCCATGAGCTGCAGCGTGCGGGTCTTGCCCGTGCCGGTCGCGCCCGCCACGAGCCCGTGCCGGTTGAGCGTCCCCAGCGGGAGCCGCACGACCGCGCCCGGCCGGGGCGTGCCGTCCTCGAGCAGGACACCCAGGTCGAGCGTGGGCCCCGCAGCGACGTAGCCCGCGGTCACGGCGCGCTCCAGGTCGGAGACGCCCGCGTCGGGCCCGCCCGGTGCGTCCGTCGTCGCCGACGCGGTCGCGCTCGGCGGGGACGTCGTGACGTCGTCGCCGGCCCCGCTCGGCGGGGAGTTCGTGACGTCGTCGCCCCCGGAACCGGCGGCGGCGCGGCGGGCGGCCGCGAGCGCGGCGGTCGCGGCGGCGGCCTCCGCCTCGGCGG
>NZ_BCRB01000181.1 GCF_001552375.1 Cellulomonas iranensis NBRC 101100 = JCM 18110
GACGCCTCACCGGCGCGGCTCGCGCTGCGCGACGTCCACGTGCGGGGCAGGCGCGCGCCCTTGCTGCACCTGGACGCGCTGAGCCTCGCGACCGGTGAGTGCGTGCTGGTCGCGGGCGAGCCCGGGCAGGGGCACACCGCCCTCGCGCTCGTCGCCACCGGACGCCTCGCACCTTTCACGGGCGTCGTCGAGCTCACGCGCGCCGACGGCACCACGACCTCGGACCCCGCGGTGCTGCGCGGTCTGTCGGCCGTGGTGGACCTGCCGGGCGTCACCGAGCCGGACGACACCCTGACGACGTCGACGGTCGTCGGCGAGGAGCTCGCGCTCGCGGGCGCGGCGGCGCGCCCGTCCCGCGTCCGGCGGTGGCTCGAGGCGCACGAGCTCACGTCCTACCGCGACGTCCGCATGGACGACCTGCCCGGACCCGTACGGACCGCGCTGCTGACGTCGCTCGCGATCGAGCGGCGCGGCGTCCGCTTCCTCGTCGTCAGCCTGCCCGACCGGCACGGGGGCGAGCCCGCCGCGTGGTGGGCGGTCGCGCAGGCGTGCGCGGCGCGCGGCTACGGCGTGCTCGTGCAGTGCTCGCGCTCCTCCGCGCGCGAGCTGGGCGCCGAGCTCGCGCCCGCGCGCGGCACGACCGGTCGCGCCACACCCGTCGAGTCCTTGCGCACCGGCACCGACCGTCTCGTCGCGGCGCCGGACGAGCCCGCCGCCGGCGAGCCGCGCTCACGGACCGACACCGACACCGACAGCGACACGCTGAGCGTCGACCGCGACGAGCGGCCCGCACCGGGCGGCACGCCGTGATCGCCGCGCGCCTCGCGCTGTCCGAGCTGCGTCGTCTCGCCGCCGGTACGCTGCCGCGGCTCGCGCTGCTCGCGCTCGTCGTCATCCCGTCGCTCTACGCGGGGCTGTACCTGTTCGCGAACGAGGACCCGTACGGCCGGCTCCACGACGTGCCCGCCGCGCTCGTCGTCGAGGACCGCGGCGCGACCGCCACGGACGCCGTCGACGGCCGCACGCGCGACGTCCGCTACGGGGACCAGGTCGCAGAGCGGCTCACCGGTGGAGAGGGCGGGTTCGGCTGGGTCCGCACCTCGCAGCGCGACGCCGAGGCCGGCGTGCGCTCCGGGCGCTACGACGCGGCGCTCGTCATCGGGCCCTCGTTCTCCGCCGACCTCGTGTCGGTCGCCGACTACCGGCCCCGGCAGGCGAGCCTCACGCTCCTGACGAACGACGCCAACAACTACCTCTCCACGACGATCGCCGACACGGTCGTGGGCGACGTGCGCGACGCGATCGCGACGCAGGTCGGCACGCAGGCCGCCGACGAGTTCCTGCAGGGTTTCGGGTCGATCCACACCGAGCTCGGCGCTGCCGTCCGGGGCGCCAGCGAGCTGGTCGACGGCGCGCAGCGGCTCGCGTCCGGCAGCACCGAGCTCGTCGAGGGCACCGGCCGTCTCGCGTCCGGTGCGGCGCAGGCCGCGGACGGCGCGGCGGCGCTGGCCGCGGGCACCCGCGCGCTGCCGTCGTCGGCGGGCCGGCTCGCCGAC
>NZ_BCRB01000182.1 GCF_001552375.1 Cellulomonas iranensis NBRC 101100 = JCM 18110
GAGCCGGTCGGCGGGCGGCACCGCGGCCCCCGTCACCGGGTGCGGCGGGTTGAACACGATGTCGAGGAGCTGGAAGCGCACGAGGGGTCCTTCGCGGTCGGCGGGCGGTGCGGGCGGCGGGGTCGGGCGGGCGGCGGCGGTGCGGGCGTCAGGCGACGCGGGCCGCGGCGGCGTCGCGCTCGGCGACCCCCTCCCGGACCAGCGGGATGACGTACCGGCCGAAGTCGACCGCGTCGTCCAGCAGGTCGTACCCCCGGGCGGAGATCACGCGGACACCCAGGTCGTAGTACGCGAGCAGGGCCTGCGCGACCTGCTCGGGCGTCCCGACGAGCGCGTTGGAGTTGCCGGCCCCGCCCGTCGCCCGGGCGGTCGCCGTCCACAGCACCTCGTCGTGCCGGTCCCCTTCGGCCGCGATCTGCAGCAGCCGCTGCGAGCCCGCGTTCTCGGGTGCGTCGATCGGGTGGCGGCGGCTGAGCGCGCCCCCGAGCGCGGCCTTGCGCGCCTCGATGCGGTCGAGCACGCGGTGCGCCTTCTCCCACGCGAGGGCCTCGGTCGGCGCGACGATCGGCCGGAACGCGGCGTGGATGCGCGGCGGCGTCGCACGCCCGGCCGCCGTGGCCTCGGCGTGCACGCGCTCGATCTGCTCGCGCGTGCGCGCCCGCGGCTCGCCCCACACGGCGAAGACGTCCGCCTCGGCGGCGCCGACCCGGTAGGCGGCGTCCGACGAGCCGCCGAACGAGATGGTCGGCGTGCGGCCGCCGAACGGCTTGACGTCGAGCACGAAGTCCTCGAGGTCGTAGTGCGTGCCGTGGTGGTCGAACGGGGTCTCGCTCGCCCACGCCTGCTTGACGACCCGGATGTACTCGCCCGTGCGGTCGTACCGCTCGTCCTTGGTGAGGGTGTCACCCTCGCGACGCTGCTCGTGGTCGTTGCCACCCGTGATGAAGTGCACGGAGAGCCGCCCGCCCGACACCTGGTCGAGCGTCGCGAACGTCTTGGCCGCGTACGTCGGCGCCGACACGTTGGGGCGGTGCGCGAGCAGCAGCTCGACGTCCGGCACGCGCGCCGCGACGTACGCCGCGAGCGCGGCCGGGTCGGCGCCGGACGAGCCGTAGGCGAACAGCACGCGCGTCCAGCCGTGGTCGGCGTGCGCGCGCACGAGGCGCTCGAGGTAGGCGAGGTCGAGCGGGCCGGACGTCGTGCGTGCGGACGTCTCGGACGCGTCGGACGGGGCGGCGATGCCGAGGAACTCGACGGGCCCGGTGCTCTCCTGGGGTCGGGTCGGGTCGGGTCGAACTGGATCGACCTCTCGCGCCGAGAGGGCGATCCGGCCTCGCTCCACGTGGGGCTGGATCGCCCTCTCACGCCGAGAGGGCGATCCGGTCTTGCTCCGCGTGGAACTGGATTGACCTCTCGCGGGGAGGGGGCAGGGGGTGGGGCCGAGGC
>NZ_BCRB01000183.1 GCF_001552375.1 Cellulomonas iranensis NBRC 101100 = JCM 18110
CGCTGGCACGCGCCGACGTGCGACACGACGCGGTCGAGACCGCCCTTGACGCTCAGGGGGATGAACGTCGCGCACTGCGCGTCGCCGGCGCCGCCGATGGTGACGGCCGCGGCGTGGCAGGACGAGTGGTCGTTGTACGAACAGCCGGCGACCGAGCACTCGGCCACGGCGGGGAGCTCTGCGAGCGTGCTCATCGGTACCTCCGGTAGGTCGGGACAACCTGTCGGGCACGACCTGGCGGCTGCGCCCTCTCCTCGACGCTAGACCCGCCCACGGCATCCCGCCACCAAGCCAGGCCTGGCTCAGCCGCAGGTCAGAGGCCCTTTTTACGCAAGGAGCGTGTTGCGGAAAGCACGTCGCCGCAGGTCGGGCGGACGGCGCGTGCCGACCCGCGACGCCCCCGCGCGCGGACGGTCCGGGAAAAAAGTCCGCACGGGGTGCATCCGCGCGCGCACCCCCGAGGGAAGTAGTCGTGTCAGCACGTCCTCGCCCGCCCTGGCGGGCCGAACGGAAGGACCCCACCGATGCGCGCACGACTCCTGGCCGGCACCGCTGCCGGCGCGCTGGCCCTCGGCCTGACCGCGACCCTGACCGCCCTGCCCGCGAGCGCCGCGACCGGCAGCACCGCGAAGCTCTCGGTGCTGCACGGCGTCCCCGACCTCACGGTCGACGTGTGGGTCAACGGCGAGCGCACGCTCGACGACTTCACGCCCGGCACGCTCGCGGGCCCGCTCGACCTGCCCGCGGGCACGTACAGCGTCGCGATCACGGCGGCCGACGCGGCCGACGCGTCCTCGCCCGCGATCGGCCCCGTGGACCTCCCGCTGGAGGGCGGCAAGAACTACACCGCCGTCGCGCACCTCGACGCGTCGGGCCAGCCCACCGCGACCCTGTTCACCAACGACACGTCGGCCACGGCCGCCGGGCAGGGCCCTCTCACGGTCCGCCACGTCGCCGCCGCACCGGGCGTCGACGTCCTCGCGGGCGGTCAGGCCGTGATCTCGAACCTGACCAACCCGAACGAGAAGTCGCTCGACCTGCCGGCCGGCACGGTCTCGGCGTCGGTCGTCGCGACCGGCACCACGGAGCCCGCGCTGCTCGGCCCGGCCGACGTCCCGGTGACCGAGGGCACGAGCACGATCGTCTACGCGTGGGGCTCGGCCGAGGCGGGCAACCTCGCGCTCGCGACGCAGACCATCGGCGGGCTGCACTCCGGTCCGTCGGGCGTGCAGGCGGGTCAGGTCGGCCTCGCCGCGGACCGGCCGTCGCCGGCCGTGCCGGTCGCGCTGACGATGCTCGTCGCGCTCGGCGTCGCCGGTGCGACGCTCGCGGGTCGTCAGGTGGTCGCGCGCCGCGCGGCCACGCACCGCTGACCCGGGCGACGCGCACCGTGACCACCGACGTCCTCGGCGCCCGGCCCGCCCCCGCCGGCCGGGCGCCGGGGG
>NZ_BCRB01000184.1 GCF_001552375.1 Cellulomonas iranensis NBRC 101100 = JCM 18110
CGCCGAACGCGGCACCGGGGGCGTGGTGCCCCTCGGCGCCGACCGCGGCGGGCTGCGGCGCGGGCTGCTGGGGCGCCGGCTGCTGCGCCGCGCGCTGCGCGGCCTCGTAGCGGGCCCACTGCTGCGCGGGCGTCAGCCGCGCCGGGGCCTCCTGGTACGCGGCCGGCGCGTGCGGGGTCGGCAGCGGCTGGGTCGCGTCGGGTGCGGGCAGCGGCTGCGTCGGGTGGTCCTGGGGGTGGTGGCCGTGCTGCGGCTCGGGTGTGGTCGTCATGGCTGCCTCCTTGTCGACACCCATGACACCGCGCCGGGCTGGGACGGCACTTCAGGGGACCTGGAGGTTTCCTGTGAGTCCGCCAGGTGCGGTCCACCCGCGCGTGCGACGCGCGGCCGCCGCGTCAGTCCCGCGCCGCGAGCGCCGCGTCGACGGCCGCCGCGACGTCGGCCGCGAGCCGCTCCCCCAGCGCGCGCCGGTGGGCGCGGTCGACGCGCACCTCGACGACGCTCGTGCCGGTGCCCGGCGCCGCGAGCGCGGGCAGCAGCCCGTCGGTGTCGACGACCCGCGTGTGCCGCACGCCGTACGCCGCGCACAGCGCCGCGACGTCGACGCCGTGCGGCGTGCCGAACACCCGCTCGAACACGTCGGCACGGCCCGGCTCGCCGTGCTCGAGCGTCGTGAACACCGAGCCGCCGTCGTCGTTCGCGACGACGAGCTGCAGGTCCGCCGCGACCTCCCCCGCGCCGCGCAGAAGACCGCCGACGTCGTGCAGGAACGTCAGGTCGCCCAGGTAGGCGCGCACGCGCCGGTGCGGCAGCGCGAGCGCGACACCCGTCGCGGTCGCGATCGTGCCGTCGATGCCCGCGAGCCCGCGGTTCGCCAGGACGAGCGGGGCCGCGTCCCACCGCGCGACGAGGTCGAGGTCACGGACCGGGTTGGACGAGCCGACCACCAGGACGTCGTCCGGGGCGCTGGCGCGCGCGACGGCCCGCGCGAGCGCCCACCCGCTGACGCGCGGGCCGCTGCGCGAGCGGCGCGCGTCGTCGGGTGCGTCGAGGAGCCGGGCGAGCACGTCCTGCGCCGCGGCGTCCGCGGCACGCCACGCGTCGAGCCACCCGGCGGGCGCACCCACGCGGCCCTGCCGCATGCGCGCCGGCACGTCGAGCAGCACCTGCGAGGCGTTGCGGGCGGCGTCGGGCCAGTCGGTGCCGCGCGGCGCGACCACGAGCACCTCGACGTCGGGGCGCGCGAGCAGCGCCTGCACGGGACGCGTCAGCGTGGGCCGGCCCAGCACGACGACGCGCCCCACGCGCCCGCCCAGGCGCGGGTCGGCCAGCAGCAGCCGGTACGCGCCGATCGCGTGCGCCCCCTGCCGCGCGCCGGACGACGGCTCGGCGAGCAGCGGCCAGCCGTTGGCCGCGGCGAGCCGCGCCGCGGCGGG
>NZ_BCRB01000185.1 GCF_001552375.1 Cellulomonas iranensis NBRC 101100 = JCM 18110
TGCGACTGGATCGACCTCTCGCGGGGTGGGGTGGGGACTGGATCGACCTCTCGCGGGGCGGTGGGGTGGGGTCAGGTCGGGGGGACGAGGCGGTGGTAGGCGCGGTCGCGGTAGACGAGGGGCTGCGCGTCGGTCACGCCGTGCGCGAGCGCGCGCAGCGACACCAGGTAGCTGTCGCCGACGGGCGTGCGCTGGACCACCCGCGCCCGCACCCACGCGAGCGCGCCGTCGACCACGGCCTCGCCCGTGGGCAGCGCGGTCCAGCCGCCGTCGGCGAACCGGTCGACGCCCGACGTCGCGAACCGCGTCGACACGTCCTCCTGGCCCTCGGCGAGGAACGACACCGCGACCGTCGACGCACGTGACAGGGCGGGCCAGGACGACGACCCGGACGCGAGCGAGAACGCGAGCAGCGGGGGAGCGGCCGACACCGAGATGACGGACGTCGCGGTGAAGCCGACGTGCGCGTCGCCGTCGCGGAGCGTCACGACGGCGACGCCCGCGGCGTGCCGACGGAACACCTGCTTGTACTCGTCGGCCGTGAGCGCGGGCTCGTCGTGGTCGGCCAGCGCGCGCTCGAGGTGGCGCAGGTCCGGCGTGCTGGTGCTCATCGCACGACCGCCGGCGCGGGGGTGGCCTGGCGGGTGGCCTGCGAGGCGGTCGGCGAGGCCGGCGTCGGCGCCTCGGACGCACCGGGTGCGCCGAGCGCCCGGCGCAGCGGCCGCTCGGCCCGTTCCCACCAGCGTGCGACCGCGGGGCCCAGGTCCGCGAGGTCGGCGTCCAGGACGCTGAGCGTGCGTGTCGGGACGGTCGCGCCGAGCTCGACGAGCACGGGCCGCAGGTGCACCTCGCCGACGAGCGTGTGCGCGGGCGTGGCCGAGACGACGAGCGGCACGGCGACGACGCCGGTGAGCGCGTCGGGCCCGTAGAGGTCGAGGAACGACTTGAGCAGCCCCGTGAACGACGCCTTGTAGACGGGGGTCGCGACGACGAGCACGTCAGCACCGGCGACGGTCGCGAGCGCGGCGTCGACGTCGGCCGGGCGGGGCTGCGCGTGCAGCCCGGGCGCGTGCGCGGCGAGGTCGACGACGGCGGGGTCGGCGCCCGCGCCGAGGTGGCCGGCGAGCGTGCGGGCGAGGGCGGTCGCGGCGCCGAGCGTGCGCGAGCCGGGGCGGGGGTTGCCGACGAGCGCGACGACGACGGCGGGGTGGGGTCGGGTCATGAGGGGTCTCCGGGAGCAGGGGGCCCGCGTGCGGGCGTCGTCGGCGTGACGACGCGACGGCGCGGGGAGGAGCGGACGGGAGGGGGCGCCGCGTGCGGGTGCCGCTGCGTGAGCGGGCTGCGGGGCACGCGGCCGGGCGAGGTGGGCCGGGCGCGTCGACATCGGCGCGCGGCGGCGCCGTGGGCGGTCACGCGACCGCCCGCGGGGCGCGTG
>NZ_BCRB01000186.1 GCF_001552375.1 Cellulomonas iranensis NBRC 101100 = JCM 18110
GGCGACCCCCGCGGCACCCCGCGCGTCCGCCGCACCCGGCCGTCCCACCGCCACCGCCACCGCCCCGGCGCCCGCGCGCACCGGCACCGGGCGGGCGCTCGCCAAGCCGCCCGTGCGCAAGCTCGCGCGCGACATGGGCGTCGACCTCGACGCCGTCGCCGCGACCGGGCCCGGGGGGATCGTCACGCGCGAGGACGTGCTGGCCCACTCGGTGCGCGCCGAGGGCCGCGACCTCGCGACGTACCCCGGCGACGACCGCCCGTGGCTCGCGTCCGGCACCGTCACGCCCGACGGCCGCCAGACCCGCGTGCCCGTGAAGTCCGTGCGCAAGCGCACCGCCGAGGCCATGGTCGCCAGCGCGTTCACGGCCCCGCACGTCACGGTGTTCCACACGGTCGACGTCACGCGCACCATGAAGCTCGTCGAGCGGCTGCGCGGCGACCGCGAGTTCGCCGACGTGCGCGTCACGCCCCTGCTGATCGCCGCGAAGGCGCTGCTGCTCGCGGTCGACCGGCACCCCGAGATCAACGCGTCGTGGGACGAGGCCGCGCAGGAGATCGTCTTCAAGCACTACGTGAACCTCGGCATCGCCGCGGCCACGCCCCGCGGGCTCGTCGTCCCCAACATCAAGGACGCGCACCGCCTCGACCTGCTCGGCCTCGCGCGCGGCCTCGGCGAGCTCACCGCGACCGCGCGGGCGGGCCGCACGTCGCCCACCGACATGTCCGACGGCACCATCACCATCACCAACGTCGGGGTGTTCGGCATCGACACCGGCACGCCGATCCTCAACCCGGGCGAGGCCGCGATCCTCGCGTTCGGCGCGATCCGGCAGCAGCCGTGGGTGCACAAGGGCAAGGTCAAGCCGCGGCACGTCACGCAGCTCGCGCTGAGCTTCGACCACCGGCTCGTCGACGGCGAGCTCGGCAGCCGCGTGCTCGCCGACGTCGCCGCCGTGCTGGCCGACCCCGCGCAGGCGCTCGTCTGGGGCTGACGCCCGGACCGCGCACGGGACCGGCGGGCCCGCGACCTGCTGAAACGGTTCGCGGCCTGGACCCGACGACGACGCGCGGGCGACGGTCGACGACATGTCGACGTCCCCGGTGCCGCCGGGCGTCGTCCCCGACGGCGGGGCCGACGCCGCGCACCGCGGGGTGCGCGGACCGGCCGACGCACGCCCTCTCGTGGTCGGCGCCGGGCTGGTCGGCGCGGTCCTCGCGGGTGCGCTCGGCGGCCTGCTCGCGACCGGCCACCGCGTCCCCGACGCCGCGGCCCTGCTCGCGGTCGCCGCGCTCGTGCTCGTGCCGGCGGTGCTCGTCGCCCGGTCGCCGCGCCGGGCGGCCGCGCGCGTGGTCGTCGTCGCGGGGTGCGCGCTGCTCGCCGTGGGGCTGCACCCCGTGCTCGTCGCGCTCACCGCACCGCCCGGCGCGCCC
>NZ_BCRB01000187.1 GCF_001552375.1 Cellulomonas iranensis NBRC 101100 = JCM 18110
GCGCGCGGCACGGTCCGTCCCGACGCGCCGGCCGCCCGCGCTGCGCGCCGCCAGCCGCACCCCCAGCACGGGCGGCCCCGCCGCGGCGACCACCACGACCGGCAGCAACCACACCCACGGCACCGGACCGGGGGCGACGAGCGCGGCGGCGCCCACGCCCGCGGCGGCCCCAGCGGCCGTGAGCAGAACCGACTCGGTGCCCAGCTCGACCGCCACCGCGGGCAGCGTCGCGCCACGCGCACGGTGGGTCGCGAGGGTCGTCGCGCGCCGCCGCACCAGCAGGCCCGCGGCCACCAGGAGCGTGAGCAGCGCGACGCTCAGGACCCCGCCCAGCAGCACGGACGCCTGCGCGACGGCCGCACCGAACCGGGCTCGTGCGTCGAGCAGCACGCGGTCGAGACCCGTCGTGACCGACGTGCGCGCCCCACCGTCCGCGCCGACCGCACCGGTCTGCGCGCGCAGCCCGGCGACCTGCGCCGCGACGGGCGCCACGTCGCCCTGGGCGAGCCGCTCGACCGCCGGCGGGAACGCGACGACGCGCTGCGTCACGCTCGGCGGCATCGCGAGCACGGCCGCGGGCAGCGACGTGTCGGACAGCAGGCCCGCGACCTGCGTCTGCCGCGTGAGCGTCGTCCCGACCGCGCGGGGGGCGAGCAGCCCCGGGACGGCCGACCACGCGGGGTCGGTCGGGTCGTCGGCCCGGAACACGCCGCTCACGTGCGCCTCGAGCGCGACCGTGCGGCTGTCGTTGCGCGTGGCCAGCACGTCGCCCGCGCCGACGCCGAGCGCCGCGGCGACCGCCTCCGACAGCCCGACCTCGACCGGTACGGGCGGCCCGGGCTGCCACGTGCGGGCCTCGCGCTCGGTGAGCGTCGGGCCCGGCGCGCGGCCCGCGACCCACGTCACCGCGGGGGTGCCCGCGTGGTCGACGAACGCGGTCCGCAGCACGGGCGCGTCGACGTCGACCGCGGGTTCGACGACCAGCAGGGGCAGCGTCGCGACGCTCGTCACGGGCGTGCTCACGGCGTCGGCGAGCGCCGGCGCGAGCGTGCCCCGCAGGGACGTCGCGGCGTCCCGGGACTCGTCCGCCAGGTCGACCTGCAGCGCGCGCACCTGGTACGCGTCCTCCTCGATCGCGCGCGCGAACGTCAGGTCGGCGTCGTGGCCCGCGGCGCGCACGGCCCAGCGCAGCGCGTCGTCCCCGGTCGCGGCGACGAGCCGCGGCGTGACGACGGCGAGGAACGCCGCGACGGCCACGACGAGCGCCGTGAGCGCGAGCGGCCCGGCGTCGGCGCGGGCGCGGCCCGCCATCGCGGCCGTGGCGACCGCCGGCCACCACGGG
>NZ_BCRB01000188.1 GCF_001552375.1 Cellulomonas iranensis NBRC 101100 = JCM 18110
CCCGCCGCACCCGGTGACGGGGGCCGCGGTGCCGCCCGCCGACCGGCTCGCGCGCGTCGTCGAGCACGCCGTGCTGGCCGAGGAGCTGGGCTTCGACTCGTTCGCGGTCGGCGAGCGGCACGCCGGCGACGTGCTGTCGTCGGCGCCCACCGTGATCCTCGGCGCGATCGCCGCGCGCACGTCGCGGATCCTGCTGTCGACGGGCGTCACGGTGCTCTCGCTGCTCGACCCGGTGCGCGCCGCGGAGGACCTCGCGACGGTCGACCAGCTGAGCCGCGGACGGCTGGAGATCGTCATCGGCAAGGGCAACGAGGTGCTGCAGTACCCGTTGCTGGGCCTCGACCTCGACAAGCAGTACGAGTACCTCGAGGAGAACCACGGCCTGCTGCGCCTGCTGCTCGCGCGGGAGGACGTCACGTGGTCGGGGCGGCACCGCGCGCCGCTGGAGCACGCGACGACGCTCCCGCGGCCGTTCGCGGGGCCGTTCCGCGTCTGGCACGGCTCGGCGACGTCCCGGTTCGCGGTCGAGCTGGCCGCGCGGCACGGCGAGCCGATCGTCAGCGCCAACGCGCTGCAGCCGCGCGAGGCGTACCGCGTGCTCGTCGACCACTACCGCGAGCGGTACGCCGCGCACGGGCACGACCCGGCGCGCGCGTTCGTCGGCGCGGGGTCGGGCGGGCTGTACCTCGCGGACACCGACGCCGAGGCGGTCGCGCAGTACCGCCCGATCTACGAGGGGCAGGTCGCGGCGGCCGCGCGCCGCGGGTACGGCCCCGACGCGGTCGGCAGGGCGCCGGCGTTCGCGACGGTCGAGGACGCGGTCGAGCGCGGCCCGGCGCTCGTCGGCACGCCCGAGCGGGTCGCGGCGAAGATCCTCGACTTCCACGCGTCGTTCGGGCACGACCTGCAGTCGGTGTCGGTGAACCACCTGCTCGACCCCGCGCACCAGGAGGACGTCCTGCGTCGGTTCGTCGAGGAGGTCGTGCCGGTGGTCCGGGCCGCGGCCCCGACGCGGCTGTGGGGGCCGGACGACGCGGGCCGTGCCGCGGGCTTCACGGCCGGCGCGGGTCCGGTGCCTGCCGACGCGGGCTTCGAGCGCCGGTCCGTGGGCGGCGCCGGGGGGCTCGCCTCGATCGCGCGCTGACCGCCCGTCTCGGGCCGGTGCCGGCCGCCCGCGGCCGCGGGCTCCGCTGCGCCCGGGGGTGCTCGTGACGTGCGCGACCGGGTGCTCGTGACGTGCGCGACCGGGCGCTCGTGACGTGCGCGACCGGGCGCTCGTGACGTGCGCGAGAGGTCGATCCGGTCTCGTCCCGGCGGGACTGGATC
>NZ_BCRB01000189.1 GCF_001552375.1 Cellulomonas iranensis NBRC 101100 = JCM 18110
GTGCCGGCGGCGCTGGGTCAGCGCGCCGAGGTGATGGGGGCGCTGGTGATGGCGCTGCGCTCGGCCGACGTGCCGGTGCGCGCGGACGACGACGCGCCGGTGGGCGGCGCGCAGGACGACGAGGACACGGGTGCGCCGGGCGACGAGGTCGCGGGGGCGCGGGACGGGCGGGTCGATGGTCGGGGTTGACCGGTGCGGGGCGGGGGGCTTCACTGCACGGGGCACGGTGGTGCGCGGCGGACGCACGCGGTGCGGGCGCACGCAGAGCGGACGGGGTCGACGATGACCGAGACGACGGGGGTCCCGCTGCTGGCGATGCGCGGGATCAGCAAGCGGTTCGGCGGCGTCGAGGCGCTCGTCGGCGTCGACCTCGACGTGCACCGCGGCGAGGTCGTGGCGCTGGTCGGCGACAACGCGGCCGGCAAGTCGACGCTCGCCAAGATGGTCGCCGGGGTCCTGACGCCCGACACGGGCCTCATCGAGGTCGACGGGCGGCCGGTGACGATCCCGACGCCGGCGGCGGCGCACGCGCTGGGCGTCGCGACCGTCTTCCAGGACCTCGCGCTGTGCGACAACCTCGACGTGACGTCGAACCTGTTCCTGGGGCGGGAGCTGCGCGACGCGCGGGGGCGGCGCGACGACGAGCGCATGGAGCAGGTCGCGCGCCAGATCCTGCGGGACCTGACGAGCCGGATCCCGACGGTGCGCGTGCCGCTCGCGCAGCTGTCCGCGGGGCAGCGCCAGGCGGTCGCGATCGCGCGCACGCTCATCGGCTCGCCGCGCATCGTCGTGCTCGACGAGCCGACCGCGTCGCTGTCGGTCGCGCAGACGGCCGAGGTCCTCGTGCACATCGAGGGGCTGCGCGACCTAGGGCTCGCGGTGGTCCTCATCAGCCACAACATGACCGACGTGCGGTCGGTCGCGGACCGTGTCGAGGTGCTGCGGCACGGCCGCAACAACGGGTCGTTCGACGCGCGGTCGACGGCGTACGAGCAGATCATCGCCGCCATCACGGGGGCGTCGCGCGCACCCGGTGCGCGCCGGGTGCCGCTGCCCTCCTGAGGTGGCCGGGGCGGCGGGCGCGCGCGGCCGCCGGGGGCCGG
>NZ_BCRB01000190.1 GCF_001552375.1 Cellulomonas iranensis NBRC 101100 = JCM 18110
CGTCGGCCCGGCCCGCGGCGCGCGCGTGCTCGGCGTGCGCGCGTGCCAGCCACGCCCGCCCCTCGGGCCCGAGCGTGCCCCCGCGCGGACGCCCCTCGTCGGCGGTGCGGACGACGCGCGCGAGCCGCGCGTCCGCGTCAGCCACGACGTCCGCGTCGTCCTGCCCCGCGGCGCGGCGCGCGGCGGCGAGGTCGGCGACCGCCGCGAGCGCGAGCGCGCCCAGCCAGATCCCGCCCAGGTACTCGGGCGACCACACCGACCGCACGTGCGTGTCGACGCGGTCCGCGTACGCGACGGCCCGGGCGGGCTCGCCGCGCCACGTCAGTGCGTCCACCGCGTTGCCGCCCGCGAGCTGCGTGAGGAGCGGGTCGCGCGGCCACCACGGCTCGAGGGCCAGCGCGCGCTCGACCGCGTCGCCGTCGCCGCGCGCGACCGCCGCGTAGAGCTCGACCGACGTGAGGAAGGCCCGCACCTCGCCGCGGCCGCCCGCGACCTCGTCCGCCGCAGGGGGTGCGAGGTCGCCGCCGACGTACCGCACGAGCAGGCGGAACATCTGCAGGTCGACGCCGTAGGGGGCCCACGCCATGCCGAGCTCGACCGCCCGGCGGTGGCCCACGTCGGCCTCGTGCGCGGCCCGCACCAGGTCGCCCGCGTAGTAGGCGGTGGACGTGAGGTTGTAGCGCGTGCGCAGCTCGGTGGCGTGGTCGCCCGACGCGACGGCGCGCGCGAGGGCCTCGGTGAGCAGCTGCGCGGACCGTTCGTGGTCGATCTGCTCGCCGACGGCCGCCGTCGTGAGCGCGTCGGACTCCGCGGCCACGTCGCCGACCTCGCGCGCGACCTGCGCCGCGCGCGCCGCGGTCTCGGTCGCCTCGTCCTCGCGCCCCGCGTTGAGCGCGGCCCGCGCGAACGTCGCGAGGGCCCACGCGCGCTCGCGCGACGGTGCGTCGGGCAGCTCGACGAGCGCCGCCGACGCCTCCGCGAGCGCGGCGTCGACGCTCTCGGTGCCCAGCAGGTGCCTCGCCAGGTCGGTGCGCGCGCCGCCGCGCGCGAGCGGGTCGTCGCCGGCT
>NZ_BCRB01000191.1 GCF_001552375.1 Cellulomonas iranensis NBRC 101100 = JCM 18110
GGGGCCGGCGCGGGTGCCGCCTGCGGGGGCGCGGCGGGAGCCGACCACGACGGGGCCTGCCAGCCGGTGGCCTCGGGCGCGGGCTGCGCGGGCGCAGCCGGCGCCGAGTCCGGGCTCCAGGCCGACGAGCGGACGGGCGTGCGCGTGACCTCGGGGGTCGGCGCGGCCGGCTGCTGCGGCGCAGGCGCGGGCTCGTCACGCTTGCGGCTGAAGAAGTTCCCCCACCGGCGTCGAGGCTTGTCCTCCTCGGGCGCCACGAGGTCGCTGAACGCGGGCTGCGCGGCCGGCGACGCGGGGGCCGCGGGGGCGGCCGGCCAGGCCGGTGCCGGCGCCGGTGCGGCGGCGACGGGAGCCTGGGGCGCGGGTGCGGCCGGCGGGTCGAAGGGCGCGACGGCGTCCGCGGACTCGACGGGCGAGAACATCTGCGTGGGCTGCTCGGCGGCGACCGGCCGGGCCCACAGGGGCGCGGCGGGACGTGCCGGGTCGACCGCCGACGGTGCCGCCGGCGCGGCGTCCCCCGCGGGCGACGCCTGCTGCCACGACGGCGTGCGCCAGGCCTCGGCGACCGGCTGCGGGGCGGGCTCGGGGTCGACCGGCGGCGCCGGGACGGGGGCGACGGTCGTCGGCGGCGTCGCGGCGACGGGCGCCCAGGGTGCGGCGACCTCCTCCTCGACGTCGGGCTCGAGCTCGAACGTCGGGACGGCCGGCTGAGGCTCGGCGGACCACGCGGGCTGCGGCTCGGCGGCCGCCCAGACGGGCTGCTGCTCGGCCGCCGGCTCGGCGACGGGCCACACCGGCTGCTGCTGCTCGGCAGCGGCCCAGTCCGGCTGCTGCTGCTCGGCAGCGGCCCAGTCGGGCTGCGGCTCGGCAGCGGCCCAGTCGGGCTGCGGCTCGGCGGACTGCTGCGTGCTGGGCAGGCCCCAGTCGGGGTGCGCGTCCTCGGCGGACGCCCACGCGGGCTGCTGCTCGGCGGCGGGCGCCGACCAGCCGGGAGCCTCCTCGGCGGCCGGCTCGGG
>NZ_BCRB01000192.1 GCF_001552375.1 Cellulomonas iranensis NBRC 101100 = JCM 18110
CGGGCGGCCGCGACGCGCGCCCGCCCGTCCAGCTCGTCGAGCGCGACGCGGGCGGTGCGCTCGGCGCGCTCGGCCGCGGCGACGTCGAGCTCGACGCGCTCGGGCAGTGCGACGAGGTCCGGCTCGGCGAGGGCCGCCGCGACACGTGCCGCCGCCGCGCTGTGCGCGAGGACGCGCCGCTCGAGGTCGGCGAGCACGTCGGGCGGGCACCACGCGGCGTGCGCGGCGTCGTGGTCGGCGAACCCGTGCTCGGCGACGGCGCGGTCGGCCTCGTCGCGGCGACGGCGCGCGTCGGCCGCGGCGGCGCGCTCGGCGTCCAGCGCGCCCAGCAGGTCGTCGGCGCGCTGCGCGAGCGCCTCGAGCGCGGCGTGCCGCGCGGCGACGGTCGGGTGGTCGCCCCGCGCCTCGAGCACCTCGGCCTCGGCGCGCGCGAGCGTGTCGCGCTCGGTCTCGAGCCGCAGCTCGGCGGTCCGCACCTGCGCGAGGACCTCGTCCCGGAGCGTCTCGCGGTCCCGGGTCGCGGCGTCGTGGTCGCGCAGCTCGGCGTCGAGCGCGGTCGCGCGTGCGGCCGCCGCCGTCGCGTCGGCCACGCGCCGCTCGGCGTCCTGCACGAGCCCGGCGACCGACGCGGCGTCGTGCGTGCCGGTGCGGGCCGCGAGGCCGGCGACGCGCTCGGCGAGGCCGGCCCGGTGCGCGCCGGCCTCGGCGACGACGCGCTCGGCGGCCGCACGCACGGCCTCGGCGGCGGACACCCGGTCGGCCGTGACGTGGTCGGCCCCGACCGACGCGGGAGCCGGGTGCTCGACGGCGCCGCACACGGGGCACGCGTCGCCGGGCACGAGCGTCCCGGCGAGCTCGCCGGCGAGGCCCGCGACGCGCGCGGACCGCAGCGCGCTCTCGGCCTGCACCGCGGCGAGCGCGTCGTCGGCGGCGGCGCGCACGGCGGCCTCGGCCTCGGTGAGCTCCCGGCGCGCGGCGGCGAGCGC
>NZ_BCRB01000193.1 GCF_001552375.1 Cellulomonas iranensis NBRC 101100 = JCM 18110
GGTCCCCCTGCGCCATCGCCGCCACCGACCGCTGCACCGCACCCACACCCCGCAGCACCCGCCGCGACACCAGCACCGCACCGGCCACGGCACCCGCGGCACCGACCACGATCGCGCCGACGATCATGGCGACGGTCCGCGCGGTCACGGTCGTGGCGTTGTCGTTCGCGGCCTCGGCGAGCGCCTCGACGTCGTCCTGGAGGGTCTGCGTGAGCTGGCCGATCTGGCCGTACAGCGCGATCGCGTCGTTCTGGACGATCGCGTCGCCGGCCTCGAGGTCGCCGGCCTCGTAGTCCGCGACGACCTGGTCGTCGAGCGCGAAGAACTTCTCCCACAGGTCCGCGACCTGCGAGATCGTCTCGCGCTGCGCCGGCTCGAGGACCGCGCCCTGCGCGTCGAGCCCGGTGAGCGAGGTCCGCAGCGCGTCGGCCGACGCGAGGTACTGCCGCCGGGACTCGCTGGTGGGCAGGACCGCGGCGGGCCCGCCCACGCGGTGCGCGTCGCCCGCGTACGCGGACTGCCAGCCGTTGACGTCGCTGTTGTACATGCGCACCTCGCCGACGGCCTGCGTCGCGGCCAGCAGCTCGTCGATGCGCTCGGTCGCGCTGTTGAGCGAGCTGACGCCGACGAGGGCGACGCCGCCGGTGAGCAGGGCGGACGCGACGCCCGCGGCACCCACCGCGAGGATCTTGGCCCGGACGCCGCGGATGCGGGACGTGCGTGCGAGGGAGCTGGACATGCGTGCCTCCGAGGGCGGTACGACGAACGAGTGACGCCCCCTGCGCGTCTGTCCATCGGACGGAGTAGGCCCCGGATGAGGTGCGGGCTCGCATCTCATCCGGCGCCCCACCCCCGGTCTCACCCGCTGGACGCGGTCAGTAGGTGAAGGCACCCACGCGCTGTCGCAGGTCGTCGGACAGGCGGGCGAGCTCGGCGACCGAGGCACCCATCTGGCCCAGCGTCGTGGAGG
>NZ_BCRB01000194.1 GCF_001552375.1 Cellulomonas iranensis NBRC 101100 = JCM 18110
GTCACGGCCCGCCGCCGCGCGGCCCGGCACCGCCGCCCGCGCACGCCGCCGCCGCGCGCTCGGCTGGTTCGCGCTGCTCGCGGGCCCGAACGTCGCGCTGCTGGCGCTGTTCGTCTACAAGCCGCTGCTCGAGAGCCTCTACCTGTCGACCATGCAGTGGAACCTCGGGTCGCCCGTCGCGCGGTTCGTCGGCCTCGGCAACTACGTCGAGTGGTTCACGGCCGACTCGACGGCCCGGGTCCTGACGACCACGGCCGTGTTCACCCTGACGACCGTCGGCGGGGCGCTCGTCCTCGGCCTCGCGCTCGCGCTGCTGCTCGACCGCCGCCTGCCCGGCCGCGGCCTGGCCCGCACGGTCGCGTTCGCGCCCTACGTGCTGTCCGGGTACGCGGTCGGCATCCTGTGGCTGTTCATCTTCGACCCGCGCTACGGGCTCATGTCCACCGTGCTCGGCTGGTTCGGCGCCACGTCGCCGCAGTGGTACACGGCCGAGCCCTGGCCGCTCGTCATGGTCGTGGTCGTCTACCTGTGGAAGCACCTCGGGTACGTCGCGCTCATCTACCTCGCGGGCCTGCAGGCCGTGCCGCAGGACCTGCGCGACGCCGCCGCGCTCGACGGCGCGACCCCCGCGCGGACGCTGCGCTCGATCGTGCTGCCGCTGCTCGCGCCCACCACGTTCTTCCTGCTCGTGACGATGCTGCTCGCGTCGCTGCAGTCGTTCGACATCATCCGGTCGATGACGCAGGGCGGCCCGCTCGGCTCGACGACCACGCTGATGTACCAGATCTACGTCGAGGGCTTCGTCAACGGCCGCGCGGGCTACGCGTCGGCCGGCGCGACGATCCTCTTCCTGCTGCTGCTGGCCGTGACGGCCGTGCAGCTGCGGTTCGTCGAGCGGAAGGTGCACTACGCATGAGCGCGCCCGTGGTCGCCCGCCCGTCCACCCCCGCCCCGGCGTCCCCGCC
>NZ_BCRB01000195.1 GCF_001552375.1 Cellulomonas iranensis NBRC 101100 = JCM 18110
GTCCACGACGCTGGGCCAGATGGGTGCCTCGGTCGCCGAGCTCGCCCGCCTGTCCGACGACCTGCGTCGCCGCGTCGCCGCGTTCACCTACTGAGACCGGAGCGGGCCCCGGGTGAGATGCGCTCCGGCGCCTCACCCGGGGCCCGCGCCGTCCGATGGGACGCACGCAAGGGGGCGCCCGGATCCGACTCGACCGCCCTCGGAGGCAGACCATGTCCCGTACCCCTGCAGCAGGCCCCGCCCGCCGTCGTGGGCTCCGCGCGACGATCCTCGCGATCGGTGCGGCGGGCGTCGCGTCGGCCGTGCTCACCGGGGGCGTCGCGTTCGCGGGCGTCGCGGCGCTCGACCGCGCGACGTCGCGGATCGACGACCTGCTCGACGCGACGCAGGCCGTCGGCGAGGTGCGGATGTTCAACAGCGACGTCTCGGGCTGGCAGACGGCCTACGCGTGGGACACGCGGCGCCTCGGCGGCCCCGAGGCCGTCGCCGCCGACGCCGCGAGCCGCCAGGGCTACCTGACGTCGGCCGACGGGCTCCGCGACGCGCTCACCGTGCTCGAGGAGCGCTCGGCCGTGCTCGAGCCCGCGCAGCGCGAGACCGTCGAGCAGATCGCCACCCTGTGGGACGACTTCTTCGCCATCGACGACCGCGTGGTCGCCGCGTACGCCGCGGGCGACCTCGAGGCGGGCGACGCGCTCATCGCGGGCGACGGCTGGGACGTCTACGGCCGGATCGGCGAGCTCACGCTGGGCCTCCAGCAGGAGGTCGAGCAGGCCGGCGAGGCCGCCGACCGGGCCTCGACGCGCGTCGCCGTCCTCACGGTGGCCGGCGTCGCCGCGGCGATCGTCGTCGGTGCGGCGGGTGCCGTGGCCGGTGCGGTGCTGGTGTCGCGGCGGGTGCTGCGGGGTGTCGGTGCGGTGCAGCGGTCGGTGGCGGCGATGGCGCAGGGGGATC
>NZ_BCRB01000196.1 GCF_001552375.1 Cellulomonas iranensis NBRC 101100 = JCM 18110
CGGCCGGGTCCGGCTCCCACGGCGGGATCGGCCGGGTGGCGCCGGCGGCGGGGCGGGCCTCGTCGGTGGGGCGGGCCTCGTCGGTGGGGACGGGCGCGGCGGCGGGGCCTGACGCGGCGGCGGGGCCGTCACCCGGTCCGTCGTCGGCGCGGCCGCCAGGGCGGTCCGGCTCCGCCGTAGCGCCATTAGCGTGGGCGGCGGCGGAGGCGCCGCCGAGGGGCGCCGGCCGGGCGTCGTCGTGGCCGGTGGCCGGTGCGGTGCCACGCGCTGCGTCGGCGGCGGGGGGCGCGTCCGACCCGGCGGGGGACGGGGCGGCAGGCGCGGGGTCGCCCCAGGACGCCGCGGCGCGCTCGGGCGAGATCACGTCGGGGACCTGCGGCGTCGGCGCCGCGGGTCCCGCCGGACCGGCCTGCCCGCGGCCGCCGCCCGGCTCGTCGAGCACCGCCTCGACGCGGGCGGTGACGCCGAGGGTCTCGGCGAGCGCACGCGCGACGACGTCGGCGTGGTTGCTGTTGCGGAAAGTCGTCACGAGGCCGGGCTGCGCGAATCCGAGGCGCAGCGTGGTCGCGTCCAGCTCGAGGATCTGCGCGTGCTGGTTCACCAGCGCCCACGACGGCAGCCGCAGGCGGCGCAGCGTGGTCAGCACGTCGGGCCAGCGCCGGCGCAGCATCTCGGTGTCGGCGGCCGCAGCGGCGGCCCCGGGCGCGGCGGCCGCGGGCGCGGTGGCAGCGGGCGCGGG
>NZ_BCRB01000198.1 GCF_001552375.1 Cellulomonas iranensis NBRC 101100 = JCM 18110
ACGCCCGGCCGCGGCGCCGCGGCCGGGCGTGGGCCCTCGCGGCGGTCGGGGTCGTGGCCGCGCTGCTCGTCGGCGGCGGTGCGGTCCTGCTCACGCGTCCCGCCGCGCCCGCGGCGACCGCGCTCGAGCTGGCCGGTGACCTGCGCACGCACGACCCGGCGCTCGTCGTCGGCGACGAGGGCGAGCCCTGGTACGTGTTCTCGACCGGGGACGTGCGCGTCGGGCTCGGCGCGCCGCAGATCCGGCGCTCGACCGACGGCGGCCGCACGTGGGAAGACATCGGCACCGTCTGGGAGGCCGGCACGCGCCCGCGCTGGGTGTACGAGGCCGTGCCGGGGGTCGAGAACTTCTGGGCGCCCGAGGTCGTCGAGCACGACGGCACCTGGTACCTGTACTACGCGGCGTCGACGTTCGGCTCGAACCGATCGGTGATCGGGCTCATGACGAACACGACGCTCGACCCCGACGACCCCGCCTACGCGTGGGTCGACCGGGGCGAGGTGATCTCCTCGACCCCGGGCGAGGACAACTGGAACGCGATCGACGCGGGCGTGGTCGACGTCGACGGCACGCCGTGGATGGCGTTCGGGTCCTTCTGGGGCGGCATCCAGCTGATCGAGCTCGCGTGGCCCGACGGCATGCCGGCCGACCCCGCCGCCGAGCCGGTGACGATCGCGAGCCGCATCGGCTCGCCCAA
>NZ_BCRB01000199.1 GCF_001552375.1 Cellulomonas iranensis NBRC 101100 = JCM 18110
GACGCGGGGCGCTCGTCCGCGACCGCGGGCCCGGTCGGTGCGTCGGTCGCGGCGGGCGGCGGCTCGGGGGTCGTCCCGACCGCCGCGTCGTCAGGCGTCGCGCCCGTCAGCACGACCGGGGTGAACGTCTCGTTGTGGGCGTTCGCGACGCCGTGCGCACCGATGGTGATGACGCCGCAGGTCACGGTGGTGCAGTCGAGCTCGACCGTGCCGCCCGACGCGTCGAGCGCCGTGAACCGCGCGCCGGGGACGGTGAGCGTGGTCGCCCACGAGCCGTCGGCGGCGAGCTCGCCGCCGTTGGCCTCGACCGCGGTGCTCGCGCCCGGGAACGCGACGAACCGCTGGTACCCGGCGTTCTCGCGGGCCGCGTCGTCGACCGCGTAGCGCAGGGTCGTGCCGGTCGTGCCCCCGGCGGACGGTTGCCACGTGCCGCCCGCGGGGTCGTCGACCCAGCCGAACAGCACGTAGACGCCGCCGAACCCGCCGGGCACCACCTGGAACCCGGTGCCGCGGACCTCGACCGTGGTCGCCGCGTCGGCCGCGACGCCCGCGGGCGCCTCGACCGTGACCGTCGCGCCGGACGCGCCGAGCGTGCGGTCGGCGGCGGCGAGCGCGGGTGCGCCGG
>NZ_BCRB01000200.1 GCF_001552375.1 Cellulomonas iranensis NBRC 101100 = JCM 18110
CCGAGGCGTCGACCCGGCCCGCCGCGGGGTCCGGCGCGACGCCCGCCGCCGACGCGGCCGCCGCGCTGGCGGCCGACCTGCCGGCGCCGGTCGACGAGGTGCTGCTGCAGGGCGACCTCACGGGTGTCGTGCCCGGGCGCCCGGGCGAGGCGCTCGAGGAGCTGCTGGACCTCGCGGCGCAGGTCGAGTCCCGCGGCGGTGCGGTGACCGTCCGGTTCACGGCCGAGTCGGTGCTGCGCGCGCTCGACTCGGGCCTGCCGGCCGACGACCTGCTCGCGCGCCTGTCCACGGCGGCGCGGGGTCGCGTGCCGCAGCCGCTGGAGTACCTGGTGCGCGACGTCGCACGGCGGCACGGGCGCGTCCGCGCGGGTGCCGCGTCGTCGTACGTGCGGGCCGACGACGCCGCGCTGCTGGCCGGGCTCGTCGACCACCCACGGTTCGCACCCCTGCGCCCGCGCCTGCTGGCGCCGACGGTGCTGGTGGCCGACGCGTCGCCGGCCGAGCTGCTGGACGCGCTGCGCGCGCGGGGCCTGGCCCCGGTCGCGGAGGACGCGAGCGGCACGGTCGTGCACGCGGCCGCGCCCGAGCGGCGGGTGCGGGCCCGGACCCGCC
>NZ_BCRB01000201.1 GCF_001552375.1 Cellulomonas iranensis NBRC 101100 = JCM 18110
AGGGGGCGTGGGGGTCGGGTGGGGGCGGGCTGCGCCGGGGGCGTGCCGCGGTTCTGGCCCGTGGCGGGCGGGGCGGGGGACCCGGGCGGTGCGGTGCCGTGCGGGTGGGGTGCGGCGGCGGAGCGACTGGATCGCACTCTCGCCGTGGGGTGGGGTGGCGGTGTGCGCAGGACAGCGCACCGTGCCCGTGCCACGATCGATGACCACCCGGACGCAGCGCCGCGCCCGGGTGCCACCCAGCACACCCGAGCACGACGCACGCCCGAGCACTGCCGAGAGCCAGGGAGGCCGAAGATGTCCGTTCCCGACGACACCGTGACCCCGACCCCCGACGAGGTCCCCGATCCCGTGAAGGCCACCGCGCCGCAGGCGCCGCCCGCGCCCGGTGAGGACGGCGACAACAGCGGCCTGCCGGTCATCGAGGAGGCCGTGCTGCCGAAGGACGGCTCCCGCACCCCGGGTCTGCCCGGCAACGCCTGACCCGCCGGTGCCCGGGGCCGCGTGCACGCCCTGCGGCTCGGCCCGACCCCGCGCACCCACCCGCCGCGGGCGCGTCGACGGACAGGCTCCCGGCTCGACGGACACGAGCACGCCCGTGTCCGTCGAGCC
>NZ_BCRB01000202.1 GCF_001552375.1 Cellulomonas iranensis NBRC 101100 = JCM 18110
CGAGCCCCGAGCCCGTGCCGGCGCGCACGCCGGCGTCGTCGCCCGCGCGCGGGCCCGCGCCGCCGTCGTCGCGCACCCGCACGCGCACCGCGTGCGCGTCGCGTTCGGCGTCCCAGTCCACGTGCACCTCCGCGGTCAGCGGCGGCGCGACGTGCCGCAGCGCGTTGGTCAGGCCCTCCTGCACGAGCCGCACGAGCGCCGACTCGGCGTCGGCCGGCAGCGCGCGGCGCTCGCCGTGCTCGGTCAGCGTCACGCGGTGCAGCGGCGTGGCCGCGGCCGCGACGAGCGCCGGCAGCCCGTCGAGCGACGGCACGACGTCACCGGCGGCGGCGGGCGCCGCGTCGAGCACGCGCAGCATGCCGCGCAGCCCCAGCAGCGCCGAGCGCGCGGTGTCCGCGACCTGCGCGAGGGCCTGCGCGGTCGCGGGCTCGCGCGTGCCGACGCGCGCCGCCTCGGCCTGCGCGACCACGAGCGTGAGGGAGTGCGCGACGACGTCGTGCAGGTCGCGGCGGATCTCGGCGCGCTCGGACCGCCGCGCGAGCTCGAGCCGCCGCGCCGCGTCGGCCGCCGCGCGCTCGCGCTGCGCG